>NZ_JBHZEN010000006.1:0-173445 GCF_050958625.1 Amycolatopsis sp. 3B14 | reverse complement strand
CTGGACAGGGCCTGTCTTTGGCGCTCGGTGGCAGCCAGGCGACGGGGAGGACGCGAGCGAGGCCCACCCTGGTGGGTTGCCCCTACAGACCTTGGTGGTCGCCTTTACTGCGGGCCTAGCCCCAGCCGAGTTCGTGCAGGCGGCTGTCGTCGATGCCGAAGTGGTGTGCGATTTCGTGCACCACCGTGATCAGCACCTCCTCCACCACCTGCTCCTCCGAATCGCACATGGCCAGGATCGGGGTGCGGTAGATCGAGATCCGGTCGGGCAGCACGCCGCCGTAGTCGCTCGTTCGTTCGGTCAGCGCGACGCCGTGGTAGAGGCCGAGGATGTCCGGCGCCTCGTCGTTGTGGTCCTCCACCAGCACGACCACGTTGTCCATCGCGCCGGCCAGTTCCTCCGGCACCTCGTCCAGCGCGTCGGCCACCAGTTCCTCGAACCGGGCCTTCGACATCTCCACGGGCACGGGCCACTACCTGCCCGGGGTCGTGGGCGGAGCCGGCGTCCCGGCCTTGCGGATGCTGCCCGTCACCGGGGCGAGGCCGCTGTTGTCCGGCAGCTTGGCGCCGACCTTGCAGTTCACCAGCGTCGAACCGGCGTCCCAGCTCTCCTGCTCCCGGATGTCCCACGTCAGGATCAGCTTCTGCGCCGCCAGGTCGACCTCGCCCGCGTAGTCCTGGACCGCCCGGTTGCACTCGGTGTCCAGCCAGATTTTCTGGTCGTTCTGCGACGGGTAGCCGTCCGGGAACTTCGTCTTCAGGTCCAGCGTGGCGACGATCTCGTAGGAGTGCGGCTGCGCGCAGTCGATCGGGTTGCCGACCGTCTTGTCGACCAGCGCCAGGCACGTGCCCGGCTCCCACACCGCCGACTGCGACTGGCCCGCCGCGTTGCCGATGATCGGCTCCAGCTTGCCGCCGGGCGCGGCCCACTGCAGCACGCACCGCATGTCGCGGTCGCCGTCGGCCCACTCGTCGTTTCCGGGGCGCAGCGCGCTCACCGTGAACCGGCCGAACGGGTCGAGCTGCTCGTTCAGGTACGTCTCCACCCCGGCCGTGCAGCGTTCCAACGCGATGTCCCGCCACTGGTCGACCGTCGGCGCGGGCGCGTTCGGCGGGTACTTGTCGCCGATGTTGACCACGCCGGTCACCTCGTACAGGTGCGGCTGGGTGCACGGCACGACGTGGATGTCCGACACGTCCGGCATGGTCCAGGTGACACAACTGCCGGGCGGCGCGGTGAACGCGGCCTTCGCCTCGGGGGACTCCTCCACCTTGCCGCCGCCGCTGACGGCGCCTCCCCACGAGAACGTGACGCTCAGCGACAACGCCAGGATGGCGCCCAAAAACACACCCGCCATCACCAGGCGGGTACGCAGCGTGGTCTTCTCCACTCCATCTCCGAGCATCGCGTCCCATAATGCCTGCGTCAGCGGGACGGGACACCCCGCGGGTGGTTAGGGTGAGCGCGATGACAGACGACGGTGCGCCGGGCGGCCAGCAGCCCCCGGGAGAACAGCCCCCGCGCGGCTCGATGCGGTTCCAGGACCCGTCGACGGCCAAACGACGGGAGCCCACGCTGGCCGAGCAGCGCGCTCGGCGGCAGGCGCTGGAAGACCAGGCCCGCCAGGAGGCCGCCGCGGAGCAGGCACGCGCCCAGGCGGAGCAGAAGGCCGCCACCCGGCGGAAGGTGCTGATCGGCAGCGGGGTCACGGTCGGCCTCGTCGCCGTCGTGGCGACCTGGTACCTCGCGGGCACCGGGGAGACGGTCAACGCGGTCTGCACCGACGGCAACGGCACCGTCCAGCCGGACGAGTACTGCGACGACAACTACGCCGCCAGCCAGGGCGGGTACTACAACTCGGCCACCGGGTTCTGGATCATCCCGCTGGCGAACGGCGGGTACAGCCAGTACCGCTACAACTACGGCGGCACCGGCACGGTCGGCCAGCCCGTGTCCGGCGGCACCTACACCAAGCCGTCCGGCAACACCACGGTCAAGACCCAGTCGGGCAAGACCGTGCAGCGCGGCGGCTTCGGCATCAGCGGCAAGTCCAGCGGCGGCGACGGGAAGAGCGGGGGATCCTAGGGTGCGGAGGGGGACCGCCCAGCCGCGGCGGGACTGGCAGCGCATCGTCGAAGAGCAGGGCCTCGTGTTCGGCACGCCCGCCCGCTACGGATCGGGTCAGGAGCGGCCGTACTGGGACGAGTCGGTGCACTACGTCCTGGAGATGGACGAGGTGCTCAGCCTCGAAGCCGACGTCGAGCTGCTGCATTCGATGTGCCTGGAGGCCGTCGACAACGTCGTGCTGACCGAGCGCTACCGCGAGTTCGGCATCCCGGAGTGGGTGTGGCCGCACATCGCCGAGTCGTGGAAGCGCCGCGACCCGCACGTCTACGGCCGCTTCGACCTGCGCTACGACGGCAACGGCCCGGCGAAGCTGCTGGAGTACAACGCCGACACGCCGACGTCGCTGCTGGAGGCGTCGGTGCTGCAGTGGCACTGGAAGACCGAGGTCTTCCCGGACGACGACCAGTGGAACTCGGTGCACGAGCGGCTCGTCGAGCGCTGGCAGGAGATCCGCGGCCAGCTGCCCACCAACGAGCTGTACTTCACCTGGTCCAGCGCCGACCCGACGGGCGAGGACCACATCACCACCTCCTACCTGCAGGAGACCGCGGCCGAGGCCGGCCTGGACACCGTCGGGCTGGCGATCGAGGAGATCGGCTGGGACCCGGTGCTCAAGCGGTTCGTCGACCTCGAAGAGGCGCCGATGAACACCGTGGTCAAGCTGTACCCGTGGGAGTGGGTGGTCGAGGAGGAGTTCGGCCGCTACGCCGCCGAATCGCTGCCGCGCACCCTGTGGATCGAGCCGCTGTGGAAGATGCTGCTCTCCAACAAGACGCTGCTGGCGATCCTGTGGGAGAACTACCCGGGCCACCCGAACCTGCTGCCCGCGTTCGTCGACCAGCCCGGCGTCCTCACCGAGTACGTGCGCAAGCCGAAACTGGGCCGCGAGGGCGCCAACGTGCAGATCGTCGCGCCCGGCTACGAGACCGAGACCGGCGGCGTCTACGGCGCCGAGGGGTACGTCTACCAGGCGTTCGACCCGCTGCCCGAGTTCGACGGGTTCCGCCCGGCGCTGGGCGCGTGGATCGTCGGCGACTCGTCAGCCGGCCTGGGCATCCGGGAGACGGCGGGCCTCGTCACCGACGACGGCGCCGCGTTCGTCCCACACCGCATCCCGCAATCGTGATAAACCACCCGCGATCATCCACACCACCTAACTGGGAGAATCCGTGACCTACACCCTCGCGCTGGCCGAGACGTTCGGTTCCGACCTCGTGCGCGGGATCGGTGCGATCCTGCTGTACGGCGTCATCGGTCTGCTGCTGATGTTGGTCGGGTTCTACGCGATCGACTGGACCACCCCCGGCAAGCTGTCCGACCTGGTGCGCCGCGGCCTGCCGAACGCGGTGATCGTCACGGCCTCCGGGATGCTGTCGATGGCGTTCATCGTGGTCGTCGCGATCTTCAACTCGGCCAGCGACCTCACCGAGGGCCTGATCACCTCGCTGGTTTACGGCCTGCTCGGCATCATCGTGCAGGTCCTGGCGGTGCGGCTGCTGGAGTGGTCGACGCGGATCGACGTGCGCGGCACCATCGAGAGCGAGGTGTTCGCGCCGGCCAGCATCGTCGTCGCCGCCGCGCACCTGGCGCTGGGTCTCGTCGTCGCGGTCTCGATCAGCTGACCCGTAGCCCCTAGGGTGGGTGTGTGCGCCTGCTGAGGACTCCCGAAGACCGGTTCACCGACCTTCCCGACTTCGACTACCCGCCGCTCTACTGCGACCTGGAGAGCGAGCACGACGGCATCGTCCGGATCTCCTACGTGGAGGCAGGCCCGTTCGACGGCCCCGTCGTGCTGCTCCTGCACGGCGAGCCGAGCTGGTCCTTCCTCTACCGCAAGGTGCTGCCGGTCCTGGCCGACGCCGGGATCAGAGCGATCGCGCCCGACCTGATCGGCTTCGGCCGCTCCGACAAGCCCGTCGACGTCGCCGACCACACCTACGCCCGGCACGTCGAGTGGATCCGCTCGTTCGCGTTCGACGCGCTCGACCTGCGTGACGTCACGCTGGTCGGGCAGGACTGGGGCGGCCTGATCGGGCTGCGCGTCGTCGCCGAGAACCCGGAACGGTTCGCGCGCGTGGTGGCGGCCAACACCGTCCTGCCGACCGGTGACCAGTCCATGCCGGACGAGTGGCTCGCCTTCCGCAACGCCGTGCAGAAGGCGCCGGTGCTCGACATCGGACGGTTCGTGCAGTCCGGCTGTCGCACCAAGCTCACCGAAGAAGTGCGCGCCGCCTACGACGCCCCGTTCCCCAACGAGATGTACAAGGCAGGCCCGCGCGCCATGCCCGGGCTGGTCCCGACCACTCCGGACGATCCGGCGAGCGAGGCGAACCGCCGCGCCTGGGCGGTGCTGTCCGAACTGGACATCCCGTTCCTCTGCGCCTTCGGTGACAGCGACCCGATCACCGGCCCGGCGGCCCCCGTCCTGCAGCGCGCCATGAAGGGCGCGGCAGGCCAGGACCACCGGACCCTGGAGAACGCGGGCCACTTCCTGCAGGAGGACCAGGGCGAGGAGCTGGGCCGCATCATCGCCCGGTTCGTCACCGGCTGACAGCCGCGGACGCCACGGTGGCGCCACCACCGTGGCGTCCCCGCGTCAGCGGTTGCGGCGCTGCTTGGTGTCGTCCTCCATCTCGACGCGTTCCTTGCGCACCTGGCCGGACACGGTCTCCTCGTCGCGCACGGTTTCCTTGGCCAGCCGCACCTTTTCGACCGGCACGGTCTCCTTCTCGACCTTCGGGCGCTCCTCGTGCAGGGTGATTTCCTGCTCCTCGTCGGAGATCCGCGCGTTGCCCCGCTCGCCGTCGGTGATCGGCTCGCGCTCCAGCCGCACCTCCTCGTGCGTCACCGGCACCTTGACCTGCTGCTCCTCGGTGACGGTGTACTTGCGCAGCTTCACCCGGCCGGTCTCGACGCGCTCGGTGCCGACGTTCAGCCGTTCCTCCGAGCGGGTCATCGACTCGCCGGTGGTGCCGCGCTTGCCGGGCTGCGGCGTGGTGCGGCCGCCCCGGTTCTCCTGGCTGGCCCGCGGCGCCGGCATGTCGTAGAACCGGTACAGCTCGGCGGATTCCTGTTCGGACAAGTGCCGGTCGCCGTCGGTCTGCGGCGCCTCGGACACCTTCTCCTTGGTCACCTGCACGTGCAGGCCGTCACGGTCCATCGTGGCGCCCTTGAGCGGCACGAAACTTTCCTTGTGCCCGAACATCCCGGTGCGGACCGTGACCCACTCCGGCTGCTGGGTGTCGTCGGCGACATAGACCGTGCCGACCTTCCCGATCTTGCGGCCGTGGGTGTCCACCACCGCGTTCTCCATGAGCTCCTCGGGACGCATGGTGCCAGTCATTGCTCACTCCTTCCCCGTTTCCGTTCCGCCATGGGTGTAGACGGATCGGTGGGGGTGCGAAACTGACACCATCGGGGATCACTCACGTGAGCGTCCCCCAGCCTCCGCGAAGGTTGTCCAAGTTGGACAGGCGACCGGTTACGCGGTGCTGCCGTCCGGGTTGATGACCGCGAACCCGGTGTAGGGCACCAGCGCCTCGGGGATCCGGATCGAGCCGTCGGCCTGCTGGTTGTTCTCCAGCACCGCCACCAGCGTCCGCCCGATCGGCAGGCCGGACGCGTTCAGCGTGGCGATCTGCGCCCGCTTGCCGTCCTTGCCCTTGCCGCGGATGTTCGCCCGGCGCGCCTGGAACGTGCCGGTGTCCGACGCGCTGGAGATCTCCCGGTAGGTGCCCTGGCTGGGCAGCCACACCTCGACGTCGAAGGTGATCTGCGCGGAGAACCCGGTGTCGCCCGCCGCGAGCTTGATGACCCGGTACGGCAGCCCGAGCTTGCGCAGCGGCGCCTCGGCGTGCGACAGGATCTCGTCCAGCGCCTCGCGCGAGCGCTCCTCCTCGACGAACTGCACCAGCTCGACCTTGGAGAACTCGTGCTGCCGGATCAGGCCGCGGGTGTCCTTGCCGTACGAGCCGGCCTCCGAGCGGAAGCACGGCGTGTGCGCGGTGTAGCGCAGCGGCAGGTCCTCCAGCTGCAGGATCTCGCCCGCGTGCAGGTTGACCAGCGGCACTTCGGCGGTCGGGATGAGGAACAGCTCCCGGTCCGCCACCCCGGTGCGGAACAGGTCCTCCTCGAACTTCGGCAGCTGGCCGGTGCCGGTCATGGTCTGCCGGGTGACCAGCGCGGGCAGGCTGAACTCGGTGTAGCCGTGCTCGCCCGTGTGCACGTCGAGGAAGAACTGCGCCAGCGCGCGCTGCAGCCGCGACCCGGCGCCCTTGAACACCGCGAACCGCGGGCCGGACAGCTTGGTCGCGCGGCCCAGGTCGAGGATCCCGGCGCGCTCGCCGAGGTCGACGTGGTCGAGCGGCTCGAAGTCGAACTCCGGCGGCGTGCCGACGCGGCGCACCTCCTCGGCGAACTCTTCGGTGGCGCCGTCCGGGATCTCGTCGAGCGGGATGTTCGGGATGCCGAGCAGGAACTCGTGCAGCTCCGCCTCGACCTCCCGCTGCTCCTCCTCGAGCCGGGTGATCCGGTTCTTCAGCTCGCGGGCCCGCTCGCGCAGCTCGGTGACGTCCTCACCGCGCTTGGCGGCGGCGCCGACTTCGGCCGCGGCCTTCTTCGACTCGGCCCGCGCCTGGTCGCCCTCGCTGATGACGGAGGACCGCCTGCTCACCAGCTTGCTCAGGTGGTCGGTGTCGAGCACGTACCCGCGACGGCGCAGCTTGGCGGCCGCGTCCACCTCGGGGTCGAGCAGCTGGCGGGGGTCGTGCATCAGTACTCCTGGTGCGAGCCGGTACGGATGCGCTCCAGCGTAACGAGCCCGACCAGCGGGTTTCGCGCTACCCGGTCGCCAGCCCGAACTCCCGCCGCGCGGGCGCGCCCAGGTCCCAGTCGAGTGGCACGCCGGCGGCGCGCAGGGCCGACCACATGGTCACCTGGTTGGCGGTGAGCACGGGGATGCCCAGGCGCCGCCGCAGCGGCTCGATCACGTCGTAGGTGGGGACGTTGGTGCAGCTCACGAACAACGCGTCGGCGCCGGTGGTGTCCAGCTCGGCGACCGCGGCCAGCACGTGCGCGTAGGTCATCTTCCAGATGTCGCCGAGCATGCCGAGCCCGACGCTCGCGGTCGTGGTGATGCCGTACTCGGCGAGGAACGACACCAGCCGGTCGGTGACTGCGTCCACGTACGGCGTGACCACCGCGACCCGGCGCACGCCGAGCGACTCCAGCGCGCTGACCATCGCGCCGGAGGTGGTGACCGCGCGTGGCGCCCCGGCATCGAGCATCGCCGCGACCAGGGCGGCCTCGCCTGCCGCGCCGCCGATGAAGCTGCCGGACGTGCACGAGTAGGCGACCACCTCGGGTTCGGGGACGAGCAGGTCGCGGGTGGCGCGGCGGGCGCCGTGCGGGTCGGCCAGCGCCTCGGCGAGCTGCACGGTGACCGGCTCGGGCAGGTAGGGCAGGCGCGTCGTGTGCAGGCACGCGTGGTCCGGCACCCAGCGCCACAGCTCCCGGTCGAGGGCGAAGTCGAACGGCGCGACCACACCGATCCCGGTCTGGACCGGCAGGGTGATCTCGAACGGATCAGCTGTCATCGCGGCGTCTCCCTCTCCCGGCAGCGCCAGCCAGGCTAGGTTCGGCGTGGGACAACCGATCACGCCGCGAGTTACCGAGCGGTTAAACCTGGTCCGGGGAGGCATTCAGTGAGGTGGCGGATCGCCGCGGTGGTGGCAGCGGCCGGCCTGGTCAGCGCGTGCACGACCACGGTCAGCGGGACACCGCAGCCCGCGCCGGGGCGGATCACGGTGGCGCCGGTCAGCTCGACCGACCCGTGCACGCTGCTCACCACCGACGAGGCCGCCGAGCTGGGGCTCGGCCCGGGCACGCCGAAGCCGGCCCAGCCCTCCTACCGGGTGCCGCCGGGCTGCGAATGGCGCTCACTCGACCCGGACGCCAGCCTCGACGACTCGCTGCAGGCCTACTACGGCACCGACCAGACGATGGAGGAGTACTTCGCCGCGCAGCCGCTCGGGGAGAAGCAGATCGGCGGCATCACGTGGCAGCACTACAGCTCCATCATGGGCGACTGGCTGTGCAACCTGGCCGTCAAGCTCGGTGAGATGGAGTTCGTGGTGCTCAGCGGGCAGAACCTGCTGGACCCGAGCAAGTCGTGCGTGGTGGCCGAACGCGCGGCGCCGATCGTGGCCGCGCACCTGCCGCAGCGTTAGGGCGAGCAGGGGCCGAGGGTCTGGACCTCGGAGCCGGGGAACAGCTGCTCCAGATCGGGTGCCACCTGCTCGGGCGCGGTGTCCGGCCGGGTCATCAGGACCACGGCCGCGGGCAGGGCCTCCGGCCGGGACCTGTTCAGCAGGTCCGGCTGGTCGGCGAAGAGCCGCTTGAACTCCGCCCAGGCCTCCAGCCGGGTCTGGGTGTGGACGCTCGCGAACCGGGCGTCACCGCGCAGCCGGTCCGCGGCCGCGGACATCGCCGGGTCCGGGTCGGCGCCGTTGAAGTAGACGGTGATCTGGTGTTCGCACTTGTCGCGCGCTTCCGCGGCCTGCCGGTCCGCGGGCGAGTCGCCCGCCCACAGGAGCGCACCGCCCCCGAGGCCGGCGCCGACGACGAGCACGAGCGAGAGGACGAACACCCACACCGGGATGCTCCTGGTCCGCCGCGGTACGGCCGCGGCGACTGGTCTGTCGGTCACGTGATCACCTTGGCACGAGCTACCCGCCTACCGGCCCCGAACGCGCAAACTCCGCACACCAGCGGTTGCGGGCGCTGGATTGTCCGGTGCGTCAGCCGACCTGGTCGGCCACGTGCTTGGCGATCTCCAGCGCGCTCGTCGCCGCGGGGGAGGGGGCGTTCAGCACGTGCACCTGGTGCGGCGCGGTCTCGATGAGGAAGTCGTCCACCAGCGAGCCGTCCGGGCGCAGCGCCTGGGCCCGCACGCCGGAGCCGTGGCGGACGATGTCGTCCGGGCCGACCGCGGGCACCAGCCGCGCCAGGCTGGCCGCGAACCGGCGCTTCGACAGCGACCGCCGCACCTCCTCCAGCCCGGTCGGGTAGGCCCACTTCCGCGCGAGCCGCCACGAGCCGGGGAAGCGGGCGACGTCGGCGAGGTCCGCGGGCGACACGTCGCGCCAGCGGTAGCCCTCCCGCCGCAGCGCGAGCACCGCGTTCGGCCCGGCGTGGACGCTGCCGTCGAGCATCCGGGTCAGGTGCACGCCGAGGAACGGCAGCGCGGGGTCGGGCACCGGGTAGATGAGCCCACGCACCAGGTGCCGCCGCTCCGGCCGGAGCTCGTAGTACTCGCCGCGGAACGGGACGATCCGTGCGCTCGGCCGCAGCCCGGCGAGCTCGGCGATCCGGTCGGACTGCAGGCCGGCGCAGTTGACCAGCGCGTCGGCCCGCAGCACCTCGTCGCCGGTGGCGATCTCCACGCCGCCGGACCGACCTGGCCGGATGCCGCGCGCCGCGGTGCTCAGCCGCAGGTCGGCGCCGTGCTCGGTGAGCAGCCGGACCAGCGCGGTGCAGACGCGGGGGAAGTCGATGATGCCCGTCGACTCGACCCGCAACGCCCGCACACACGACACTTCGGGCTCGTACTCGCGGGCCTCCGCGGCGCTGATCAGCTTCGCCGGGACGCCGTTCGCCTCGGCCCGCTGCGCGAGCACACCCAGCGCGGGCAGTTCGGCCTCGCTGGTCGCGACGACGAGCTTGCCGCACACCTCGACGGGCACCCCGTGCTCGCGGGCGAAGTCCACAATGGACCGGTTGCCCGCGACGGACATCCGCGCCTTCGCCGATCCCGGCTTGTAGTACAGCCCGGCGTGCACGACGTTGGAGTTGTGGCCGGTCTGGTGCGCCGCCCACCGGTCCTCCTTCTCCAGCACGGTCACCGCCGACCCGCGCCGGGTCAGCTCCCACGCGGTCGCGAGCCCGATGATTCCGCCACCGATGACGACAACCCGGTTCACCACGGTGACAGCGTATACGCCGGCGACCGGGGTGCTGGGCCACTCGGGTGACGGGAGTCAGGCCATGGCGGCCAGGTGCTGCCGGAAGTCGAAGCCCGGGGTCAGCAGCTCGCGGTCCAGCGACCCGCCCGCGGTGAACAGCTTGCGCGCCGCCATGTGGTCGGGTGTCCGGTTCACCGACTCGACGCACACGAGCCGCCCCGCGCGGAAGCAGAACACCGAGAACGAGCCCGCTTCCGGGTCGCCGTGCACGACCGCCTCGTCGTGGTCCGTGCCGAGTCCCGCGATCTGCAGTCGCGCGTCGAACTGGTTGCTCCAGAACCACGGCACCGACGCGTACGGCTCCGCGACGCCGGTCAGCCGCGCGGCCAGGCAGCGGGCGTGGTCCACCGCGTTCTGCACCGACTCCAGCCGCAGCGGGCCGCCCGCGTGCCGGCTCGGGTAGACCGCGCAGTCGCCGACCGCGGAGACGCACGGGTCCGATGTGGACATCTGCTCGTCGACCACGATGCCGTTGTCCACCGCCAGTCCGGCGTCGGCGGCCAGCTCCGTGTTGGGCACCACGCCGATGCCGACGACCACCAGGTCGGCGGGCAGCACCGAGCCGTCCGCCAGCTCGACCCCGGTCACCTCGTGGCCGCCGTGCAGGGCGACCACCGACGCGCCGAACAGCACCCGCGTGCCCCGCCGCTCGTGAAGCTCCCGGTAGTGCGCCGACACCGCGGGCGACACGGCCCGGCGCATCAGCCGGTCCGACGCCTCCAGCACGGTGACCGACAGCCCGAGCTCGGCCACCGACGCGGCGAACTCGAGGCCGATGAACCCGCCCCCGATCACCACCACGTTCCGCGCCCCGCCGATCCGCTCGCGCAGCGCGTCGGCGTCCGTGCGGGTGCGCAGGCCCAGCACGCCGTCGAGTTTCGCGCCCGGCACCGGCAGTTCGCGGTTGCGGGTCCCGGTGGCGAGCACGAGGTGCCCGTACTCCAGTTCACGCTCGTCGGCGAGTGCGACGCGGCGGCGGTCCCGGTCGATCCCGACCGCCCGCCCGCACACCAGCTCGATGCCGTGCTTGTCGTAGAACGCCTGCGGTCGCAGCGCGAGACGCTCGCCCGGCAGGGCGCCCGAGAGGTAGGCCTTCGACAACGGCGGGCGCTGGTAGGGCACGCCCGGCTCGTCCCCGACGAGCACCACCCGGCCCTGGTGCCCCTTCTCGCGGAGCGAGGCGGCGACCTGGAAACCCGCCTGCCCCGCGCCCACGATCACGACGTCGGTCACTGTTCCTCCGGCACGGTCACGGTCAGGCTGTCGAGTTCCTCGGTGACCTCGATCTGGCAGGACAGCCTGCTGTTCTCGGCGCGGGGACACGCGGTGTTGTCGAGCATCGCGTCCTCGTCCGCCTGCGGCAGCGGCAGTTTCTCGATCTGGCCGGGGTCGACGTACACGTGGCAGGTCGCGCAGATGGCGTTCCCGCCGCACTCGGCGACGATCCCGCCGACCCCGGCTTCGATCGCGGCCTCCATGACCGACATGCCTGCCGGCACGTCGAACGACTCGGCCGAGCCGTCCTGCTGAACATAAGTGATCTTGGGCATGACGCTGCTCCCACCTCTCCTCTCCGGCGGCGTGTTGCCCGCAGAACGCTAACAGCCGGGTATTTCGGAAATGTTAGTTCCGACCCCGGTTCGCGCGAGGCCTGCTGTGCGGAAGATTTCTTCGACGGAGGAGTGGCCGGCGAGTTGGGATGATATTGCCTCAGCCGACTCCCGGCAATCGGGTACGGAAAAAGAGGTTCCGACCGAAACCGGCTGTGACCTGCGGAAATCCGGCAAGCGAAGTGGCCGGAATTTGCCTTTCCGGTAGCATTCGACATCCGGTTGGAGCGGTTTGTGACGTGCCGTTAACAGTGGTGCCACATGCGCGACACGAGCGGCGGCAGTATTGGGCCACGCCGCGACTTCCGCCGTCGCGGTGACAACCGAAAGGATCCGCATTGCGCGCACCGCATTTGCGTCGCACTGTCACTGCCACCGCGGTCGGCATCGCGGCGATGTTCCTGCTGCCACCGGCCGCGTGGGCGCACGTCTCCGTCTCGCCGGACACCGCCGAACCCGGCGAGCGGGCCACCGTCGCCTTCAGCGTGCCCAACGAACGCGACGACGCCACCACCGTCCGCCTCGAGGTCCGCTTCCCCGAGGACAAGCCCCTGGCCTCGGTCACCCCGCAGACCGTGCCGGGCTGGAGCGTGTCCGTCACCACGACCGAACTCCCGCAACCGATCGCCACCGAGCACGGCACCATCAGCGAAGCGGTCACCGCGATCGTCTGGGAGGGCGGGCAGATCCCCGTCGGCACCTACCAGGACTTCCCGGTCAGCATCGCCTCGCCGCCCGCGGGAACGCTGGTCATGAAGACCCTGCAGACCTACTCCGACGGGCAGGTCGTGCGGTGGATCGACGTGCCGCAGGCCGGGCAGGCGGAGCCGGAGCACCCGGCGCCGGCGCTGTCCGTGGCGCCACCGCCCGCGCCGGAGTCCACTTCGGACACCACCGCGCGGGTGCTCGGCGGGGCGGGCCTGGCCGCCGGACTGGTCGCGCTCGGCTGGGCCGCCGTGCGCCGCAAGCCCGCGCCGGTCCCCGCGGTCGGTGAGCGTGAAAAGGCCCGGCTGTAGGGGCCGCGGCATGAGCAGGGACGGGAACACGCCCCGGTGGGCGGCGCGCCTGGTCGTCGTGCTCGGCGCGCTCGTGGCCGCGGCGCTCGGCGGGGCGGGCCAGGCGTCCGCGCACGCGGTGCTGATCGGCACCACGCCGGGCGGTTTCGAGGTGCTGGCGACCGCGCCACGGGAAGTGACGTTGCAGTTCAACGAGCCGGTCGAGGCGGCCGAGGTGACCGTGATCGGCCCGGGTGGCGGGGCCGTGGGCGGGGTGTCCGCGCCGGCGCACCCGCCGGGGAAGGCGGACGTCGTGGCCGTGACGCTGCCGTCCGGCCTCGCCGAGGGCACCTACACGGTCAGCTACCGCGTGGTGTCCGCCGACGCCCACCCGGTGCCGGGCGCCTTCGCGTTCAGCATCGGCTCGGTCACCGGCGGCGTGGCGGCGAACGCGGGCGAGCAGACCGCGGACGGCGTGGTGTCGGCGCTGTACGCGGTGGCGCGGTGGCTCGGCTACGCCGGGGTGGCCCTGTTGCTGGGCACCGCGTTCTTCGTCGCCGCGTGCTGGCCGGGCGGCGAGGCGATGCCCGCGGTGCGGCGGATGCTGTGGACCGGGTGGGGCACGTTGCTGGGCGCGACGGTGCTGGCGTTCGTGTCCTACGGGCCGTACTCGGCCGCCGGGACGGCCGCCGATCTGCTCGATCCACAGGGCCTGGGCGCGACACTGGGCAGCCGCATGGGGCTGCTGCTGGTCGTGCGCGCCGCGTTGCTGGGACTGATCGCCGCGGTGCTCGTCCACGTGTTCCGGCGGACGTCGTTCGCCGAGTACCAGGCCCGCGACCACCGGCGGCGGGCCGCGCTGGTGCTGACCGCCGGGGGCGCGCTCGCGATCACCTGGAGCCTGACCAACCACAGCGTCACCGGCGCTCAGGTCGCGCTCTCGCTGCCGGTCGACGCGATCCACCTGGTGGCGATGGCGGTGTGGCTCGGCGGCCTGCCCGTCCTGCTCGGCGTGCTCCTGCGCTCGGGTGACGTGTTCGGCATGCGGATCGCGATCCCGCGGTTCTCCCGCACCGCGCTGGTCTGCGTCGCCGTGCTGGTGGTGACCGGCACCTACCAGGCGTGGCGCGAGGTGGGCAGCCTGACGGCGCTGTTCGCCACCAGCTACGGCGCGGTGCTGCTGGCGAAGGTCGGGCTCGTGGTGGTGCTCGTGCTCCTGGGTGCGCTGGCCCGGCAGTGGGTCCGCAGGCACTACACCCACGCGCCGGTGGTGTCCAAGAAGCGCAAGACCTACCGCGGTCCGGAGGAGCGCGAGGTCAGCCGGTTCCGGCGGATGATCGCGACCGAGGCCGTGCTGGCCGCCGTGGTGCTCGGGGTGACGGCTTTCCTGGTGAGCGCCGAACCTGCCACCGCCGAGCTGGCCCGGGAGCGGGCGGAGGCGGAGATCCCGGCGCGGACCGGTCCGGTGAACGTGGTCCTGCCGTTCGACGCCGGCGGTGGACCGGCGGGCGCCGGCCAGTTGGCGGCGCTGGTGACCCCGGGAGCGGTGGGACGCAACGAGATCCACCTCGCGGTGCTGGACGCGCAGCGGCGGCCGAAGCAGGTGGCCGAGCTGACCGCGTCGCTGAGCCTGCCGTCGAAGTCGGTCGGCCCGCTGCCGGTCGCGTTGCAGTTCATCGGCGGCGACCACGCCATCGCGGTGAACGTGCCGGTCACCATGCCCGGGATGTGGGAGCTGGCCGTCACCGTGCGAACGTCCGAAGTGGACCAGGCTGTCGTGCGGATCCCGGTGGGGGCGCGCTGATGACCACGGACGCGCGGAGGTTGTCGGCACCGGAACTGGAACGGCTGCGCCGCCGCGCGGTGGCCGCCGTGACGGCCGGCCTGTCGCAGGGCCGGGTCGCGACGATGCTCGGGGTCAGCCGCAAGACGGTGGGCGTCTGGGTCCGGGCGTACCAGGCGACCGGCGAGCAGGCGTTCCCGCCGCAGCGCCGGGGCCGTCGGGTGGGCGAGTGCCTTGCCCTGTCCGGCGAGCAGCAGGACCGGATCGTCGCGGTGGTCGCCGCCGGTCTGCCCGACGCGGCCGGCCTGCCGCACCTGCTGTGGACACGCCGGGCGGTGACCGAGCTGGTCGAGCGCGAGTTCGACATCCGGATCAGCCCGGCGACGGCGGACCGCTACCTGACCCGCTGGGGGCTGACCGGACCGCGGGAGTACGTCGGCGACGGCCTGGCGGTGCGCTGGACCGCGCCGCGCGGGCTGCACGCGCTGGTCGCGGTGACGCACCGCGGGCTGGTGTTCTTCCGCGCCGGGCGGCTGCCGTTCGACGTGGCGCAACTGGTGGATTTCCGCAACCGGCTGCGCATGCAGCTCGCCCGTGAAGTCACCGCGGTCGTCACGGAATGGCCTGCGGCGCAACGGCAACTGCTGGAGAGGTGGTGCTCGGCGGACCGGAACGTGATCGCCGGGCTGTCCATCGGCTGAACCGCTCGAACCCGAGCCCCCGTGGCACTCGCCGCGGGGGCTTGTTCGTGTGCCCGCGATTCCTTGTTTCGGAACGGTGAACATGTCCGGTGCGCGAAAAATCTTCGAGGTGATTTCCGCGGATTCGGCCGCTCGACCGGGTGATGGCCGGGGCAAAATCGTTCCGGGAGGCGGGGGAAAACGGCTGTTCAGCGTCGCGCTGTGGATCCGGAAACATTTGCGAAAAGGGCGCGCGCGGGCGTTTTCGGGCTGCTGGTCAGGACCGGTTCCGCCATGCCACGATGGTCCCGCAATCAAGGTTTCCACATTGGACGGCGAAATTCCTGAGAGAAGGCCAAGAATGCGATTCCGACGTCATCTCGCGGCAGGCGCGCTGACGGTGGGCTGCCTCGGTGGCATGACCGTGGGCGCGGCCGAGGCGGGTGCCGAGGAACCGGTCGCCGCCCCCGGCTGCACGGCGCTGGCGCCGGACGCCCCCGTTCTGATCCCCGGCGACGACATCACCGACGGGCTCGGGTCCATCCCGCTCCTCGGGCCGGTCCTGCAGCCGGTCACCGAGACCGTGACCACGGTGGTGGATTCGGCGTGCGGCCTCCTCGTGCCGACGGTCCAGCCGGAAGCGCCGGTCCCGGGGGAGCAGCAGCCACCCGCCTCGCCGTCCACCACGCCGCCGTCCTCCTCGCCGAGCGCGAACAGTGTCGGGACGCCGTCCGGCGGTCGCCTGACGGCCCAGGAGAGCAGCGGTGGCGGCGCCACCGCGCGCTTCGGGTTCGCCGACCCCCTGCCGTTCGGGCCCGCGCTCAACTTCGGCGCACCGGGCGCGCCACCGCAGGCCGTGGCCGCCGGGAAAACCGATGTGGTGAGCACGCAGCGGCCGACGGGCACGGCGGAAGCGTTGCCGGTGACCCGGGACGAATTGTCCCAGCCGGTTCTGCTGGCGACTCTCGCCCTCACGCTGGTGAGCGCGCAATTGGTACGCACCTGGGTTCGGCGGATGCGCGGGGAAGTATTCAACGTGGCCACCGGCCCGGCAAATACCTGAACCACGCCTGCTCTGGTTTTCCGTCCGAACGGGTTCGGACGGCTGTGGAGAGAAAGGAAGCACATGCCCGAAAACGCTCCCCCGGGAGCCGGGAAGAGGCGGTCCCGCCGCCTCAAAACGGTGATCCCGTTGGCGGCAGTCGCGCTGGGCGCGACGACGGTGGCCGCGGTGCCGGCCGCCGCGCTGCCAGTGGGTGTCGGCCCCGTGCCGATCACCTTCACGTTGAACGACAGCAACGGCAACTGGTTCGACTCGGGCCTGGAGCTGTTCGGCGGCAAGTCGCTGGCCGTGGCGGAGCTGCCGCGCCTCGGCACCTCCGCGCTGGACGGCAACATCATCCCGAGCCTGCCGGACGGCACGCTCGGCCTGCCGAACCTGCCGCTGGGCCAGCTCGACACGGCCCAGTCCAACGGGCTGCTGAACCTGGACCTGGTCGATTCGCTGACCGGCCTGGTCTCCAGCGACCCGGCGAAGGCGATGCCGTCCCTCGGGCAGCTCGGCGGCCTGACCGACCTGCTGAACCTGGACAGCACGCTGTCCGCGGTGAAGAACATCGCCGCCACCGAGCCGCGCGCGGCGACGTCGGCGGCGAAGGCCGAGGGCCTGCTCAGCCAGTTCCAGGCCGAGGTCGCGAGCCTGCCCGCGGACCAGCCGATCAGCCTGGACAGCCTCCCGGTCGGCCTCGACCTGCAGAAGGCACTGGACGACCTGGCGACGTTCGCGGTGAAGGGCCCGGCCATCACGGCCAACTTCACCATCGGCAGCCCGAAGAACCAGTCGCTGCACGACATCACGTCGCTGATCTGGCCGGAGGGGGCGCCCTTCTTCGAGCAGATGGGCGCGTTCGCCGGCTCGGACTCCACGCAGCTGACCGAGCCCGGCCTGTACGCGTGGACCTGCACGATCCACCCGTACATGCTGGGTGCGACGGTGGTCGACGACCCGCTCACGATCGGCCTGGACTTCGGCAAGAAGCTGAAGGTCAACTCCCGTGACCTGACGGTTCCGTCCAACGCGGACGTCATCCAGCAGCTGGTGCGCATCTTCTTCACCGCGACGGTGCCGGACAACTGGCAGACCTACAGCACCACCGAGTCGTCGCAGTGGAACCCGGTGTTCCCGCCCGCGCCGATCCTGCAGTACGACGCCCAGGGCAACCCGGTGCTCGTGCCGATCCTGGACGCCTACTACGACAAGAAGTTCGGGTACCCCAAGACCCTGGACAAGCTGACCCCGCCGCAGACCCCTGGCGTGGGTGAGGTCTGGATCGACACCCAGATGGAGGAGTACGCGGGCAAGGACTACGTCGGCGCCGCCACGAAGGTCAACGTGGAGAACTGGACGGTCGACCGCAAGATCTCCGGTTCGAGCATCAACATGAACAACCCGCACAACATGTGGACGGACAAGAACTACAAGTACCTGTACCAGACCGAGTGGTTCGACGACGAGCTCTCCGTCTTCGACCGGTCCACGGGTCAGCACGTCCGCACGATCGAAGTCGGTCCGGACCCGTCACACGTCATGACCCGCACCGACACCGACCAGGTCCAGGTCGCCATCAACGGTGGCACGGACGTCGTCGAACTCTCGCCGGGTGCGGAGAAGATCGAACGCCGCATCCCCGTGGGTCCACCGGGTGACTTCCCGCAGCACCCGCACGCGTTCTGGCTCAGCTCGGACGGCAAGACCACGGTCACGCCGAACGTGAACCCGTACGACGCGTCCGTTGTGGACAACGAGACGGGCACGTGGCGGAAGGAGCCGACCGGCGAACTGCCGATCGCCTCCAGCATGATGTCCGACCAGTCGAAGTTCTACATGGCCGACTTCCTCGGCGGGAGCATCTCGTGCGTCTCCCTCGCCGAAGACGCCTGCGTCAAGGACGGCAAGAAGGTCCACAACGCGAGCATCGACCTGTGGGACAACTACAACCCGGTCACCGGGCGGAACGGCACCAAGCCGTGGGGTGGTCTCACCATCCAGCTCCCGGTGAGCCCGGACGACAAGGGCATGCTGGCCGCCAACACCTTCAGCGCCACCGTCTCGGTCATCGACCCGAAGACCGACAAGGTGGTCAAGGAGCTGCCCTGCAACGCGGGCTGCCACGGCATCAACTTCGGTGCCAAGAAGGGTGGCGGGTACTACGCCTACGTGTCGAACAAGTTCTCGAACGCCGCTCAGGTCATCGACATCGACCCGAACATGGACGGGAACATCGCCGACGCCGCCGTCGTCGGTCAGCTGGTGCTGGCCCCGACCGCGGACACGAAGTCGGACGGCACGCTGACCGGACAGCCCGGCATGGGTGGTCAGGGCGTGCTGCCCATCCCGCTGGTCTACAACGGCTGGTCGCAGCAGGTTCCCGCAGGCTGGCGGGAGAAGCTGACCCCCGAGCAGCTGAACCCGATCGGCTGAGCTGGTTCCGCAGCAGCTCAGCCTGATCGATCCACCCACCCCGTGAGGGAAACCGTGGTCCGGAGCGGCCAGCCCGCTCCGGACCACGGCCGTTCAGGAGACCGCCATGCCCGCATCCCCCAGGTCCTTCGCGCGTGCCGCGGCCGCGCTGCTCCTCGCCTCGTGCGCGCTGCTTGGCCTGGCCGCCCCGGCCGCCGCGCAGGTGTCGATCGTGCCCGGCTCGGTCAAGGGCGGCAGCACCGAGACCTTCGCCTTCCGCCTCGCCAACCAGCGCACCGACACCCAGAGCAACCGGCTCGAAATCGTGTTCCCGCAGAGTCCCCCGATCGCCTTCGCCGAGGTCAAGCCCGCCCGCGGCTGGACCGCCAAGATCAACCCGCGCCCGCTCGACCCGCCGCAGCAGTCCGGCGACCGCTTGATCAGCCAGGTCGTCGGCTCGATCGTGCTGGAGGGCGGCGAGGTCGGCCCCGGCCAGTTCGAGCAGTTCCTCGTCACCCTCGGCCCGCTGCCCGAGCAGGGCGACCTGGTGCTCGAAACCGTCCAGGGCTACACCAGCGGCGCCACCGACCGGTTCTCCGCCGCGGCCGGAAATGCGCCGGTGATCGTCGTCAGTCCCAACGCCGCCCAGGGCGCCCCGCCGCCCGCGGTGATCGAAGCGAACCGGGCCGACCAGGCCGTCGCGGCCGCCGAGCAGCAGGCCGAAGAGCAGGCGAACAGCGGCGGCATCACCCCGTTCGCCTTTCTGTGGGGCGTGCTCGGGCTCGCGTTCCTGGTGGTGGCCCTGGTCGGGCTCCGCACCCACCTGCTGCACCGCCGCGCGCCGGATCCCGAGCCGAAGCCCGAGCCGGAGAAGGTGAGCAACGGATGACGACGCTGGAGAGACCGCCTGCCGTCACCCGGAACCGCCGCGCGGCACGGCTGCTCCCGTTCCTGCTGCTCATCGCCGCCTGCTGGACCTCGTTGCTGACGCTGTCCTCGCCGGTGTCGCCGGAGCCGCCCGTGCTGGTGTCGTCGGCGCCCGGCAACGGCCAGGTCACTCGGCCCGACGACATCGTCCTGACCTTCGACCGGCCGGTGCCCGCCGGCCTCTCGACGATCCGGATGACCGACCCGTACAAGCGTCCGGTCGACCCGGGTCGTCCGGTGCATGCCGACGGCCGGGACAACACGCTCTCCGTGCCGGTGCCGAAGCAGAAGTACGCGGGCACGTACACGATCGCCTGGAGCGTGCCGGTGACCGGGCAGGACGCGGCCACCGGGACGTTCACCTTCGACCTCGCCTCACGCAGCCCCGTGCAGGCCCCGCCCGCGCTGGACGCCCGGCCCGGTCTGGTGGTGACGGTCGCGTATGCGGTCGCGCAGTTCCTCGCGTTCGCCGCGCTCGCGTTGCTCGCCGGGTTGGTGTTGTTCGTCGCCGTGGTGTGGCCCGCGGGCGCCGAGTCCACTGTGGTCCGTCGCATGGCGGCCTGGGCGTGGGGCGGACTGCTCGGCGGGACCGTCCTGTCGCTGCTGACTTTCGGGCCGTACGCGGCGAAGCTGCCGCTGACCGGCATCCTCGACGGCCGCCTCGTCTCCGGGGTGCTGGAGTCCGCGACCGGTCACGTCTACCTCGCGCGGCTGCTCGTCGTCGCGGTGGCCGGCATCGGGATCGCGCAGTTCCTGACCATGGCGCCGGCGGAGTCGGCGCGAGAGCGGCGGCTGCGTGGCGGCACGGTGCTCGCCTGCACCGCCGCGGTCGTGGCGACGTGGAGCTTCACCGGGCCCGGCTCGGTCGTGGCCGGCGTCGTGCACCTCACCGCGCTGGCCGTGCTCGCCGGGGTGCTGGTGGTGCTGCGCCGGTTCCCCGGTGCGGCGGGGCGGCCGAAGGCGCTGGTCGTGGTGTGCGCCGCGCTGCTCGCGGTGACCGCGGGCGCGCAGGTGTGGCAGCACCTCGGGAGCCTCGCGGGCTGGCTGTGGGCCGGGTTCGCGGTGCTCGTGCTGCTGCTGGGCCTGCTCGCACTGGCCGGACGGCTGACGCTGGTGCAGACCGGGCTCGCGGTCACGCTCGTCGGCGTGAGCACGGCGTTGTCCGTGGTGCCTGCCGGTCCCGCGCCCGCGCCGCAGGCCCCGCTGGTGCGGCTCGCGTTGTCCACCGGCGCGCTCGACCTCGCGGTCGTCCCGGCGCGGGTGGGGGACAACCAGGTGCACGTCACGGTCCTCGACGCGAAGCCGGGCACGGCGATCACCGCCGAACTCGCCCCGCCCTCCGGCGCGCCGGTCCCGGTGCCGTTCGCGGCCGCCGAGGCGGGGCGCCTGGTCGGTTCGGTGACCGTGCCGTCGGCCGGGCCGTGGGAGCTGGCCCTCACCGCGCGGACGCCGGACGGGCAGCAGGAAGTCATCTACGGCGTCATCGAGGTCCGATGAGCACGACGACCGAGACCCGCCCGCCGGGAAAGCGGAAGAAGCAGCCCGCGCGCGGGATGACCGGCCTGCGGGTGATCGCCCGCCGGGTCCACTTCATGGCGGGCATCGTCGTCTCGCCGTTCCTCGTGGTGCTGAGCCTGACCGGGCTGGTGTACGTGTTCAGCCCGCAGATCCACGACAACCTGTACCACTCGCAGCTGTACGTCAACGAGGTCGGCGCGACGCCGAAACCGGTGTCGGAACAGGTCCGCGCGGCGATGACCGCGCACCCGGAAGCCGCGCTGCGGCAGGTGATCACGTCACCGGCGCCGGACCGCACCACGCGGGTGGTGCTGTCCGTGCCCGGGTTGACCGGCGGCGACGACGGGCAGGCGCGCACCGTGTTCGTCGACCCGTACACCGGTTACATCAACGGGGAGCTGACGACGGCAGGCAACCGGATGCCGGCCAACACGTGGTTGCGGGACCTGCACAGCAACCTGCACCTCGGCGAGCCGGGGCGGTGGTACGCGGAACTGTGCGCGAGCTGGCTGCCGGTGATCGTCCTCGGTGGACTGGTGCTGTGGCTCGCGCAGTCGCGGCGGCGCAGGCGCACCCGTGACCTGTTCGTCCCGCCCCGCAAGGCGAAGGGCGGCTGGCTGCGGCTGCGCGGACTGCACGGTCCGCTCGGGTTGTGGCTGTCGGCGGGCCTGGTGGTGATCGCGGTCAGCGGACTGCTCATCTCCCAGTTCACCGGCGGCCGCGACAGCCAGGAGAACGACCCGATGCGCCTGCGCGCGCCCACGCTGGCGGCCGCGCCGGTGGTCGTGCCGGAGGGCGTCGAACCGATCGGCGTCGACCGGGTGCTGGAGATCGCCAAGTCCCAGGGGCTGCACGGGGAGCTGCTGGTGACGGCGCCGGCGCGGGCGGGCGCGGTCTACACCGTGATGGAGCGCGCGGCCGGCATCCCCCTGCAGCGCGACAACATCAGCATTGACCCGTTCACCGGCGAGGTGACCGAGCACATCGGCTGGGACGACTACTCGTTCCTGGCGAAGCTGACGTCGGTCGCGGCGGAGTTCCACACCGGGACGCTGTTCGGGCTGGCCAACCAGATCGTGCTGACGGTGCTGGTGACCGGCCTGCTGGTCCTCATCGGACTCGGCTACCGGATGTGGTGGGTGCGCAGCCCGTACCGGGGGAAGTGGAAGGCCCTGCCGACGGCGGCCTGGAAGCAGCTGTCGCTGCCGATGGCGGCGCTGGGGTTCCTCGCGATCGTCGCGCTCACCTGGGTGCTCCCGGTGTTCGGGGCGAGCCTGCTGGTGTTCCTGGCGGTGGACGCGGGGATTTCCGCGCTGCAGCGCCGGAAGAAGCCGGTGCCGCGGGCCACGTAGCGGCTATGGTGGTCCGATGAGTTCGGTCAGGCAGGTTCAGATCACCTTCGACTGTGCGGAACCCGAGCGCGTCGCCCGGTTCTGGTGCGAGGTGCTCGGGTACGTCGTGCCACCGCCGCCGGAGGGGTTCGGCTCGTGGGCGGACTACGACCGCTCGCTGCCGCCGGAGCAGCGGGGAGCGGCGTTCGCCTGCGTCGACCCAACGGGCGCCGGGCCGCGGCTGTTCTTCCAGCGGGTGCCGGAAGGCAAGGTCGTCAAGAACCGGGTGCACCTCGACGTCCGGGCCGGCACCGGTCTCGCCGGCGCAGAGCGGCTCGCCACGCTCCAGGCCGAGCGCGCACGGCTGGAAGCCCTCGGGGCGACGTGCGTACAGGTGCTGGAGGCCGACGAGTTCAACGAGTCCTGCATCGTCATGCAGGACATCGAAGGCAACGAATTCTGCCTGGATTAGGACATTCTCGGGCGCGGCTTGCGTGGCGGTGCGGGTAGCGGAGCCGGTTGCTCGGGTGGTGAGGCGGCTCCGCCGCTTGGAAAACAGAACTAGCCGCCGCGGCGGTGGTGCGTCCCGGGCGTGTGACCGTACTCGCGGCGGAAGACGTCGATGAACGCGCTCGCCGAGGACCAGCCGCAGCGATGGGCCACCGTCGTCACCGGGACGTCCTCGGCCAGCAGTCGTAGCGCGTGGTAGAGCCGCAACTGCGTCCGCCACGCGGTGAAGGACATCCCCAGCTCGGCGGCGAACAGGCGGCTCAGGGTACGTTCGCTCGCCCCGGTCGCGGCGCCCAGCTGCGCCAGCGTGCGCGGGTCGGCACAGTCGGCCTGCAGCAGTTCGCACACCGCCACCAGCCGCGGGTCCGACGGCGTCGGCAGCTGCACCGGCTCCCGCGGCGCCGCCCGCAGCTGGTCCACCAGTACCGCCCGCAACCGGCGCTGCTCGGGCGAACTCCCGCCTGGGGCGGCGGTCGCGGCCAGGATCAGCTCACGCAGCAGCGGGCTCACGGCGAGGACGGCCGGCTCCTCCAGCCCGAGCGGGTTCGGAGCCGCGGGCAGGCCGAGCAGGTGCAGGTCGGTCCGGCCGTGCGCGAGGTGGGCGTGCACGCAGCCGGCGGGCACCCAGATCGCCCTGGTGCCGGGCGCGAACCAGGTCCCCGCGTCCGTGGTGACCGCGAGGACACCGGAACCGGCATAGACCACCTGGTGTTCGTCGTGGCGGTGCGCGTCGATGCGCTCGCCCGCGGCCAGGACCTGGGTCCTGGTCGGCGCGTGCGGCAGGTGGCGGGTTTTCGACATCACCTGGCAGATTAACGGAAGCGTGCCAGCGTCCGCCACGGCGACGATGGGCAGGTGCGAACGATCCCCCTGCTCGCGGTCGGACACGCGTGCGTCGACGTCTACCAGGGCGCGGTGGCCGCGCTCGTGCCGTTCTTCGTCGCCGAGCGGGCCTACACCTACGCCGCCGTGTCCGGCGTCGTGCTTGCCGCGTCCCTGTTGTCCTCGGTGGTGCAACCGCTGTTCGGCGCGCTCGCCGACCGGTGGTCCATGCCGTGGCTGCTCCCGGTCAGCGCGCTCACCAGCGGGCTCGGCGTCGCGTTCGCCGGCGTCGGCTCGTACGCGCTGACCGTGGCGGCCGTCGCGGTCTCCGGGATCGGCGTCGCCGCCTACCACCCCGAAGCCGCCCGCGTGGCCCGGCTCGCGAGCCGTGGCAGCCACACCGCGATGGGCTGGTTCTCGCTCGGCGGCAACGTCGGTTTCGCGACCGCGCCACTGCTCGTCGCGGCCGTCGTCGCGACCGGCGGGCTCGCGTTCTCGCCGTTGCTGGCGCTGCCCGCCGCCGTGGGCGCGCTGCTGTGCGCGATGGCGCTCCGCCGGATCTCCGGCACCGCCGCGCCCACGCGGGAGGGCGCCGGCCGGAACGACTGGGCCTCCTTCGCGAAGCTGTCCGGCGCGATCGTCTGCCGCTCCATCGTCTTCATCGGACTGAGCACGTTCGTCTCGCTGTACGCGCAGCAGCGCACCGGCGGCGGGAGCCTCGCGGGCACCGTCGCGTTGTTCGTGCTCTACGTCGGCGGCGCGGTGGGCACGGTGGCGGGCGGCCAGCTGGCCGCCCGGTTCGGCCGGATCCCCGTCGTGCGGTGGTCCTACGCGCTCACCACGCTGTCCGTGGCCGGGGTGGTGTTCGTGCCCGGCCCGCTGCTCTACCTGTTCGTCGCGGGCACGTCCGCCGGCCTGTACGTGCCGTTCTCGCTGCACGTCACGCTCGGCCAGGACTACCTGCCGAGCCGGGTGGGCACCGCGAGTGGCATCACGCTCGGGCTGACGGTCAGCATCGGCGGGCTCGCGAGCCCGGTCCTCGGCGCGCTGGCGGACGCCACCTCGCTGCGGACCGCGCTCGCGCCGCTGATCGCGCTGCCCGCGCTCGGCCTGCTCCTGCTGTCCACAGTGGACGAGCCGGTCAGAGGCTGAAGCGCACCGAGATGCGCCCGGAGTGCCGCCGCGGCCAGGCCTGCAGCATCTCGTAGTGCTGCAGCGGCCACCGGCACACCACGACGTTCAGCGGCCGCCCGAGCTGGCGCATCAGCCGGTGCAGGAAGTCCTCCGCGTGCGGGGTGTCGAACGGGCCAAGCCCGGCCCGGAAGTGAACCACCCCCCGGTTGGACATCGCGATCAGCACGTTGACGTCGCCGAAGTAGTTGCGGAACCCGGACATCAGGTTCTGCCGCGACACGGCGCGGCGGTCGGCGGGCGCGTGCGGCCGCGTCCACGCCACCCACAGCACCTCCGCCTCCGGGATCCACTCCTCGGCGGTCGCCGGGGCGCCGCGCGGCCTGGGCACCGTCGCGGTGACGCGGCTGCGCATCATCTCCTGCAGGTACGGCTCGTCGATCAGGCCCCACCGCACCAGGTAGTGCCCGACGGTCGCCGGGCTCAGCAGGATCCGGAACTCGCGGTTGACGAGTTCCACCACGGCGGGGCGGCTCCACAGCCGGTGCCGGAGACCGTACTGGTCGGGCGTCCCGCTGATGATCGTCTTGATGGTCCACGCCTGTTGCGCCGGCGAGAGCGCGAGCTGCTCACCGGGGCGGCGGCCACGGGTCTTGGGGCGGAAGGCGTCCTCGCCCTCGCGCCGGTAGGCGAGCACCCAGGCGCCGACGGTCTTGCGGGACACGCCGAACAGGCGCGCCACCTCCGACCGGGACACCCCGGCCTCGACGGCGGCCACCGCACGGCGGCGCAGGGCCTCCAGCGCGTCGGGGGACAGGCTGCGGGCGTCACGTGTCGTCATGGTGTGCCCCTGCGGGTGGCCACGGGCACCACGTGCGCGGCAAATGCGGTGCGCGCATCGTCTCCCTTTCTGCAATTCGATGCCCGGGATGGCGGAAGGATCACGGGCACAACGGACATTACGACGCCGGGTGTGTCGGCCGGATGGCCTCATCGTTAAGTGCCGATCACAAGAGGTGCCGGAAATTTTTCCGGGAAAGTGATGGCCTTGCGCGGGTGAGGCATATGGGTGCCACCCGGTCGTCCCGCGCCCAGCGGCGGTCGCGAGTGGACTGGCAGGTATTTGCCTCACCAGGGCCGGAGTGGTGGCGGGCCGGTCCGGTTCGGGTCCGCGTGCCCGTTCGGTCCCCGCCGTCGGGAACGGGCCCGCAGCCTGCGCGAATGCGTCCGGCGGAAATGTTTCCCGGACGTGAACGCGTATTTCCGGAAATGCTTCCCGGGCCGATCGGCGAGGCTGGTCAGCCTGCCGACGCGCGTGCCAGGATGACGCTCCCCAGGTTTCCACATCCGTCCGGATCGAACCTGAGAAGCGTCCAAGAAAGCGAGCACGATGAGGGACACGGCCACGCGGATCGCCCGGCGGACGTGGTGGCTGCCGTGGCTGATCGGCGCCGCCGTCGTCCCCGTTGGCGCGGCCACCGCGTTGCAGGCGCTGAGCACCGGTCAGCCGCTCAGCCGCACGTCCTTCGAGCTGCCGCGCAGCGCGCACCGGGTCGTCTACGAGGTCACCGGTTCCGGTTCCGCGCCGGAGATCCGGTACGTCACCGACGGCGTCAACCGCACCGAGACGCTGCGCGACGTGCCCCTGCCGTGGCGGCTGGAGCTGGACCTCGAAGTCGGCCCCGCGCTCGGCGTGGCCCAGGTGACGGCGGCCAGCCCGGTCGGCTGCTCCGTTTCTGTGGACGGCGTCGTCGTGCACACCGCGGACGCCCCGGACGGCTGGACCTCCGTCTCCTGTTCCTCGGTGATCCGGCCGTGAGGGCCCGTGCCGCGATCGTGGCCGGCGCGCTGGCGTTCGGTCTGCTGGCCGCACCCGCCGCGCGGGCCGAGGCGCGGGTTCTGGACAGCTGCGTCGCCACCGTCACCGAAGGCGACGAGCTCGCGCTGAGCCCGCTCGCGGTGCTCGACCCGGTGGTGTCCGTGCTGACTCCGCTGGACCCGTTGAACGTCCTGGTTCCCGCGTTCGAGACGGCCTGGCGCGCGACCCCGCCGATCGTGCTGCCCGCGGCCGGCCCGGCCGGGATCGCCGGGGATGTCATCGCCGACGCCGTGCTCGCGCGGCTCACCGGCATCTCGGTGGTCGGCCCGGTGCTCGACGCGCTCGTCGGCCCGGTGCACGGCCTGCTGGCCGGAACCTGCCGCATCACCGCGGTGCCGGCCGAAGCGCCGCGCGTCGACCCGCCGCCTGCGCCGCCACCGCCATCACCGCCACCACCGCCCACGCTCACCCCGCCGGAGTTCTCGCTGCCCGCGGGCGGCCCGGCCGGGGGAGGGGCGCCGCCCGGGCCGTCGCCGTACCAGGGCGACGGCCCGGCCGGCCCGCCCGCCGCGGCCCCCGCCCCCGGGTTGCACTACGACGTGCAGAGCACCGTCCCACAGGCGCAGTTCGACACGGTGGCGCTGGGACGATCCCGCGCGGGAACGACGGCCGCGGCGCTGCCCGCGGACGACCCGCGGCCGTGGGAGAGCCCGGCGATCCTCGCCGCGCTGCTCATCGCGCTCGTGGGAATCCAGCTCGGCCGGACCTGGATTTTGCGCCGAACGGACGAATAGACTCCTCCCGGTGCGGGAGGCGAAGGGGATCCAGCGGGCGTTCCGCCCGCCCGCTGGATCCCAGGGGCCCTGTCCGCATTACAGGGCAACCCCCATGCTAATCCGTGGTACCCAAGAATTGCCTGAGAAAACCCCGCGCCGTGCCGTCCCCGTCCACATCGGACAGCGGAGGTCAGGCGCCGAGCGCCTCGCGCACCTCGCGCACGACGGTGTCCAGGTCTGCCTCGGAGAGCGCGGGGTGCACCGGCAGCGACAGGACCTCCTCGGTGACCTTCAACGCGACCGGGAAGTCCTGCCGGGACACCGCCGGGATCTGCGGGTGCTCGCGGAAGCGGTCGTGGTCGAACACCAGCTTCGGGTGGTGCACCTCGGTTTCGACCCCACGCTGGGCCAGTTCGGCGACCAGTTCGTCGCGGGCGAGCATCGCGTGCGGGCCGATCAGCACGCTGTACCGGTGCCACGCGTGCTCGCGGCCGGGCAGTTCGGCGGGCACCGTGAGCCCGGGCGTGCCGGCCAGGCCGACGGACAGCTGCCGCGCGTTGCGCCGCCGCGCCGCGAGCAGCTCGTCCAGCCGGTCCAGCTGCGGGACGCCGACGGCGGCGTGCAGCTCGGACATGCGGTGGTCGCGCAGCAGGCGCAGGCGATCGGCCAGCGCGGCGTCGTCCGTGGTGACCACCCCGCCCTCACCGGTGGTCACGATCTTGTTGGCGGACAACGAAAAGCAGCCGACGCCGAACGACCCGGCCGCCCGCCCGGCGAAGGTCGCGCCGAGCGCCTGGGCCGCGTCCTCCACCAGGCGCAGCCCGTGTTCCTCGGCCAGCGGGGCGAGCTTGCCCAGGTCGGCGGCCTGGCCGTGGGGGTGGACCGGGAGGATCACGCGGGTCTCCGGCGTGATCTCGGCCGCGACCGCGTCCGGGTCGACCGCGAAGTCGTCGCGGGTGATGTCGGCGAAGCGGACGGTCGCGCCGGTCCGGAGGATCGCGGCGAGTGTCGCGGCGGAGGTGAACGGCGACGTGATCACCTCGTCGCCGGGGCCCAGCCCGAGGGCCTCCAGCGCGGCGGCGACGGCGGCGGTCCCGCTGCTCACGGCGACCGCGTGGGCGGTGCCGGCGGCGCGGGCGAAGGCGTCCTCGAAGCGGGCGACCACCGGGCCCTGGGTGAGCGTTCCCGACCGCAGCACCTCCACCACGAGGGATTCGGCATCGCGGACGTCGACCGCGGTGACGGGGATCATCGGCTCGGCGTTTCCTTTACTGTGTTCGGCTCAGGCGTCCGTAAGACTGTACGAATGGATCCCGCGTGGTAAACCGCATCCACCCGACTGGTGCAGGTCCGGCCCGACCGGAAGGCGTGCTCCGGTGACCCTGCTGGCTCCCGGCGCCCGGATCGTCGACGCCGAAACCGGCGCCGTCCTCGACGGCCCGGCGCTGATCACCGAGGTCGAACGGCGGGCCGACGAGCTCGCGGCCCTGCCGGACGGCGTGTTGTTCGCCCGCACCGGCGTCGACCTGAGCGGGGTGCTCACCTACGTCGCGGCGGTGCAGGCCGGGCGCGCGGTGGCGCTGTTCGACCCGGCGCTCGACGTCCCGGTGCTCGCCCGCCTGATGGAGCGGTTCCGCCCGTCGGCAGTGCTCGACGCGCCCGCCGCCGAGCCGCCGGCCGGGTACCGGGCCGCCGGCGGGAAGTGGCTGCGCCTGGACCCGGACGGGGTGCGTCCGCACGGCGACCTCGCCGTGTTGCTGCCGACCAGCGGCTCGACCGGCAACCCGAAGCTGGTGCGGTTGTCCCGCAAGGCGATCCTGACCAACGCGCACGCGATCGCCGACGTGCTGGGTATCGACGAGCGCGAGGTCGCGCCGACCACGCTGCCGCTGCACTACGCGTACGGCCTGTCGGTGCTCAACTCGCACCTGGTCAGCGGCGCGACGGTGGTGGTCGAGCGGGAGGGCATCCTCGGCCGCGGGTTCTGGGACACGGTGGCCGCGCACGAGTGCACGTCGGTCGCCGGGGTGCCCTACCACTACGAGATGTTGCGGCGGTTGCGGTTCGACCCGGCCGCGAACCCGGGCGTGCACACGCTCACCCAGGCCGGCGGCCGGATGCGACCGGAGCTGATCGCCGAGTTCGACACGTTGATGCGGTCGGCGGGCGGGCGGATGTTCGTGATGTACGGCCAGACCGAGGCGGCGCCGCGCATGGCGATCATGCCGTCGGAGCGGCTGGCGGAGAAGATCGGCTCGGTGGGGCCCGCGCTGCCCGGCGGGCAGTTCGCGATCCGCCGCCCGGACGGCGGCGACACCACCCACCCCAAGATCACCGGCGAGATCGTCTACCGCGGGCCGAACGTGATGATGGGCTACGCCTCGAGCGCGGAGGAGCTGGCGCTGGGCGACGAATGCGGCGGCGTGCTGCCCACCGGCGACCTCGGGTACCTCGACGAGGAGGGTTTCCTGTTCGTCACCGGGCGGCTCAAGCGGATCGGCAAGGTCTTCGGCAACCGGATCAGCCTGGACGACCTGGAGGCCGCGACGCGCGCGACGGGCCTGGGGATCGACATCGTGGCCGCCGTCGCGGCCGACGACAAGGTGGTGCTCTTCGCGGAGGGCGCCGAGGCCGACACCTGCAAGGCGGCGTCACACGCGCTCTCCGACCGGCTGCACCTGCACGCATCGGGCTTCGACGTCCGCCCGATCGACACGATCCCGCTGCTGGCCAGCGGCAAGATCGACTACCAGGCGCTGGAAGACCAGGTCTGACCCGCGCGGGGCGGGCAGCCGACCCTCGACCTGCGCCCGCTTGCCCCGCCTCCCGCCGCCTGGCCCCGCTGCGGCGGGGGCTCGCCTGCCTCAACTACCCCGGGCCTGCGCCGATGCGGCTTCGGCCGGCCTGGCCCGATCCGTGCGCGGGCCGTGTCCTGCACCGGCGCGGCATCGGCCGAGCAGGCGCTCGCCTCGCGAGCGGGCCGCGCACCCCCTTCCACCACCGCGGCCGCCCACGCCCACCCCACCCATCACCCCCCGAAATGTCTCAGCGACGAAACAATCCGGCCCCGGGAGCGATACCTACGGCAAGGGTGGAGCGGCGTCACGGAGGGTGAGAGTGCCTGGTGCCCTGGTCGCCGCGTGGCTGGCGCTGGCGGGGGTGGTGATCGCGGCGTGGCCGCGCGTCCCGACGCAGCGTGCGAGCCGGGGCTGGATCCTGTTCCTCGTTCTCGTGTTCGCCCTGGTCCTGCAGCTCGTCGTGGCCACGGTGCCGGACGACGCGTTCGTCACGTTCCGCTACGCCCGCAACATGGCCGAGGGCTACGGCGCCGTCTACACGATCGGCGAGCGCACCCAGGGCCTGCCGAACTTCCTGTGGCTGGTGCTGGTCACGCTGCCGCGGGCGTTGTTCGGCGCGGACGTCGTCGCCGGCGCGGTCGTGCTGGGCATCGCGTGCGCGCTCGGCTGCGTCGTCGTGGCGTACCTGCTGGCGAAGCGGTTCACGAACAACGCCGGGATCGTCGCGGCGCTGCTCACCGCGGGCGCGAGCCTGCTCGCCGCGCACGGGCTGGCCGGCACCGAGACGCCGCTGTTCGTCCTGCTCGTGCTGGCCGGGTGCCTGGCCCTGGTCACCGGCCACCCGGTGGTCGCCGGCGTGCTCGCCGCGCTGGCCGTGATGACCCGCTCCGACGGCGTGGTGTTCGCGCTGCTCGGCGAGGTCTGGCTGCTGACGGCGGCGGTGCGGCGCCGGTCGAGCTGGTGGGGTCCCGCAGGCTACCTGCTGGGCGCGCTGGTGTTCCTCGTGCCGTGGTGGGCCTGGGAGGCGACCTACTACGGGCACCCCCGGAGCGGCTGGCCAGCGTCGTCCCACCTGCCGTACGGCTTCCTGCTGTGCGCACTGGCCGCGGTGGGTGTGGCCGTGGCGTCCGGCAGAACGAGCAACCGCCCGTCGCCGCGACCCCGGCGGCGGCTGGCCGAGCGGCGCGTCGTGCCCGTGGTCGCGCTCGTGCTGTGCGCGGTCAGCGTGCCGGCCGCGTTCGCCGCCCAGCAGGTCGTGCACGTCGACCGCCAGCGGATGGCGCAGACCACGGAGATCGGTCACTGGCTGCGTGACCGCCTGCCGTCCGGCTCGAACATCGACACCTTCGGCAACGCCGCGCTGGCCTACCGCGCCGGCCCGCGGATGATGATCACCGGCGTCACCGGGCCCGCTTCCGAGGACGAGTACGCACCGGTCGCGCTCTTCGGCCTGCCGGTGCTCGCCGCGCCGCTGGCCTGGTACTCACCGGCGCAGGACTGCGGGATCGCGGAGAAGTACGCGCAGCGCTACGAGGTCGCCACCTTCCAGCGCGCCGGGCTTGGCTGGCTGACGCTGTACCTGCGCGCCGACAGCGAGTCCCGCCTGCTGTCCCAGCTCTCCGCCGACCAACGGCTGACGTATGTGCCCTGCCCCTAGAACCAGCGCTCGAGGACCTGCGCGACGCCGTCCTCGCTGTTCGGGCTCGTCACCTCGTCCGCGATCGCCAGCACGTCGGGGTGCGCGTTCGCCATCGCCACGCCGTGCCCGGCCCACTTGAGCATCTCCAGGTCGTTGGGCATGTCGCCGAACGCGATGATTCGCTCGACCGGCACGCCGAACCGCTCGGCCACCTCGGCGAGCCCGGTCGCCTTCGTGATGCCGTGCGCCGCGATCTCGATCAGCCCGCCGCTCGCGGAGAACGTGATGTCCACGGACTCGTCGAGCACCGCGCGCGCCGCCCGCGCCATCTCGTCCGACGTCATGTCCGGGTGGCTGACCAGCAGTTTCACCGCGGGCCGTCCGACGATCTCGGCCCGGGACACCGGCACGCCCTCGCCGTCGCCCCACGGGTTGTGGTAGCCGTGCTCGACCACCAGGTGCTCGACGTCGGGGTCGAGCGCGTGGCGGCCGACCCGTTCGGCGGCGAACCCGGCGCCCGGCAGCGCCTTCGTCAGCTCGTGCACGGCGTCGTTGAGCATCATCGGCTCCAGCGCGCCGTGCACCCCGACCACCTCGTCCGCGCCGATGTCGTACAGCACGGCGCCGTTCGCGCACACCGCGTAACCGGTCAGGCCCCCGGCCTGCGCGACGGACGGGATCCAGCGCGGCGGGCGGCCGGTGGCGAGCACGACCGGGATCCCCGCGTCGGTGGCCCGACGCAGCACGGCGGCGGTGCGGGGGGACATCCGTTCCATGGGGTCGAGCAGGGTGCCGTCCACATCCGACGCGATCAGCAGGGGTTTCTCCACACCCCCATTGTCCCTTGGGGTGCGGGCCGACGGATTGTCGGTGCTGACCGATAGCGTGGGCCGGTGCGCGTTGGCATCGTGATTCTTCCCGAGGACAGGTGGTGGGCGGCCGAGCCGAAGTGGCGGGCTGCCGAGGAGTACGGCTTCGACCACGCCTGGACCTACGACCACCTGGGCTGGCGCTCGCTGGTCGACGGCCCGTGGTTCGCCGCGGTGCCCACGCTGACCGCCGCGGCCATGGTGACCACCACCATCCGGCTCGGCACGTTCGTCGCCTCGCCCAACTTCCGCCACCCGGTGCCGTTCACGCGCGAGCTGATCACCCTCGACGACGTGGCCGACGGCCGCCTCATCCTGGGTGTCGGCGCGGGCGGCCTCGGTTACGACGCGGGCGTGCTGGGCGGCGAGGAGCTCACCCCGCGCCGGCGGTCGGACCGGTTCGCCGAGTTCGTCGAGGCGCTCGACGGGCTGCTCATCACCGACGGGTTCGACTACGAGGGCACGTATTACACAGCCCGCGGCGCGCGCAATCTGCCCGGTTGCGTGCAGCGGCCGCGAATTCCGTTCCTGATCGCCGCCAACGGGCCGCGCGCGATGAAAGTTGCCGCAACTTATGGTGGCGGCTGGGTGACCACCGGACCGCGGGCCGAATCGCTCGACGAGTGGTGGCAGGGCGTCGCCGAGCTGTCCCGGCGCTTCGACCAGGTGCTGGCCGAGAACGGCCGGGCGGGCGAAGAGGTCCACCGGTACCTCAGCCTCGACTCCTCCCCGGTGTTTTCCCTGGTCAGCGCCCAGGCGTTCACCGACGCGGCCGGCCGCGCTGCGGAGCTCGGCTTCACCGACGTGGTCGTGCACTGGCCGCGATCGTCCGGCCCGTACGCCGGCCGGGAGGCCGTGCTCGAAGAAGTGGTGGCCGAGGTGCTCCCGGGCCTGCGCGAAGCGCAATAGTGAATGTGGGTGCGATTGCCCTCAGTAGCGTCGGTACCCTCGCTTCCCGTGAGCGAGCACACGAGCAACACTGACGTCACCGACGCCGAATTCGCCGGGTACGACCTGGTCGTCGTCGGCTCCGGCTTCTTCGGGCTGACGGTCGCCGAGCGCGCGGCCAGCCAGCTCGGCAAGCGCGTGCTCGTGCTGGAACGGCGTTCCCACCTGGGGGGCAACGCCTACTCCGAGGCCGAGCCGGAGACCGGCATCGAGGTGCACCGCTACGGCGCGCACCTGTTCCACACGTCGAACAAGCGGGTCTGGGACTACGTCAACCAGTTCACCGAGTTCACGAACTACCAGCACCGCGTGTTCGGCAAGTACAAGGGGCAGGTCTACCCGCTGCCGATGAACCTGGCGCTGATCAACCAGTTCTTCGGCAAGTCGCACACGCCGGACGAGGCCCGCGCGCTGATCGCCGAGCAGGCCAGCGAGATCAACACCGCGGACGCGCAGAACTTCGAAGAGAAGGCCATCTCGCTCATCGGCCGCCCGCTGTACGAGGCGTTCTTCCGCGGCTACACCGCCAAGCAGTGGCAGACCGACCCGAAGGAGCTGCCGGCGGGCAACATCACCCGCCTGCCGGTGCGCTACACCTTCGACAACCGGTACTTCAACGACACCTACGAGGGCCTGCCGGTCGACGGCTACACGGCCTGGCTGGAGCGGATGGCCGACCACGAGCTCATCGAGGTGCGCCTGAACACCGACTACTTCGACGTGCGCGACCGCATCCCGGCCGGCACGCCGACCGTCTACACCGGCCCGCTGGACCTCTACTTCGGCTACTCCGAGGGCCGCCTGGGCTGGCGCACGCTCGACTTCGAGCAGGAAGTCGTCCCGACCGGCGACTACCAGGGCACGTCCGTCATGAACTACAACGACGAGGACGTTCCGTTCACCCGGATCCACGAGTTCCGCCACTTCCACCCGGAGCGGGACTACCCGAAGGACAAGACGGTCATCGTCCGCGAGTACTCGCGTTTCGCGAACGACGACGACGAGCCGTACTACCCGATCAACACCCCGGACGACCGGGCGAAGCTGGAGCGGTACCGGGAGCTGGCGAAGGCCGAGGCGCGCGAGCGCAACGTGCTCTTCGGCGGCCGCCTCGGCACCTACAAGTACCTGGACATGCACATGGCCATCGGTTCGGCGCTGTCGGTCTTCGACAACAAGATCGCCCCGCACCTGACCGAGGGCGCCCCCCTGGACGGGAGCATCGATGCTTGAGAAGAAGCCGGAGCGCGCCGCCGAGATCGAGGTGCTCTCCAAGGTCCAGGGCGCCCTGAAGCGCCCGGCCACCGTGAAGGCCGCCCGCGGCCTGTCCCACTTCGGTGAGCACGCGATCGGGTGGTTCGCCGCCGGTCTCGTCGGCGCCGCGGTGGACCGCAAGCGCCGCAAGGACTGGCTGGTCGCGGCCGCGGGCGTGGTCGGCGCGCACGGCGCGTCGATCGCCGTGAAACGGGTGGTCCGGCGGCCCCGCCCGCAGGACCCGAGCGTCGAGGTCCTGGTCGGCACGCCGAGCCGGCTGAGCTTCCCGTCCTCGCACGCCACGTCCACTACGGCGGCGGCGGTGCTCTACTCGGGATTGACCGGGCGTAACCTGGTTCCCGCGCTCGTCCCGCCGATGTTGGCGTCCCGGCTCGTGTTGGGGGTGCACTACCCGACCGATGTGCTCGCCGGCGCCGCGCTCGGCGGTGTGGTCGGAGGTCTGCTGCGCAGGAAAATCCGCAAAAAGGGGTAGGGAACCACCCGTGACCAAATCAGTGAACAACGCCGCGGAAGCCGAGATCGTGGACGAAACCAGCGAAACGGCCGAGGCGAAGACCGCGCAGTCGGCGGAGACGGCGGAGTCGGCCGAGACGGCGACCGAACCGGCTCCGGCGGCCAAGCGCGGCCCGGTGGGCATGGTCCTCGGCGTCGCCAAGACCGCGCGGCCGAAGCAGTGGGCGAAGAACGTCCTGGTCTTCGTCGCGCCGTTCACCGCGGCCCAGATCACCAACGGTTCGGTGCTGCTCGACGCGGTCATCGCGTTCGTGGCGTTCAGCCTGGTCGCGTCGTCGGTGTACCTGATCAACGACGCGGTCGACGTGGAGGCCGACAAGGCGCACCCGACCAAGCGGAACCGGCCGATCGCGGCCGGGATCGTGCCGGTGCCGGTCGCGTACGCGGCCGCGGTGCTGTTCTTCGGCGTCGGCCTGGGGCTGTCGTTCCTGGCGAGCCCGGAACTGGCCATCGTGCTGGGGGTCTACGAGGCGGTCCAGCTGGGCTACTGCTTCGGCCTCAAGCACCAGCCGGTGATCGACCTGGCGATCGTCGGGTCCGGCTTCCTGATGCGCTCGATCGCGGGTGGTGTCGCCGCCGGCATCGCGCTGTCGCAGTGGTTCCTGCTGGTCACGGCGTTCGGTTCGCTGTTCATGGTGGCGGGCAAGCGCTACGCCGAGATCATGCTCTTCGAGCGCACCGGGGCGAAGATCCGCTCGTCGCTGAAGAAGTACTCGGCCAGCTACCTGCGCTTCGTGTGGGCGACCGCGGCGGCGATCCTGATCATGTCGTACTCGCTGTGGGCGTTCGAGCTGCGTGAGGGCGCCGACCAGTCGGTGTGGCCGGTCATCTCGATGGTGCCGTTCGTGATCGCCGTGCTGCGCTATGCGGTCGACGTGGACGGCGGCACCGCGGGCGCGCCCGACGAGATCGTGCTCAAGGACCGGATCCTGCAGGTCCTCGGCGTGCTGTGGGTCGCCACCCTCGGGATCACCTTCTACCTGTGACGACCACCTTGGCCCGGCCCGGCGGCGGCACGTCGACCGAACCCGCTCCGCGCCCCGCGCTGACCCGCCTCGGACCCGGCCGCACGCTGGCCGAGCTCGTGCTGGGCACGGTCGCTGCGGTCGTGTTCAGCCTGGTCCTGCAGTTCGGCTCGAACAAGCTGGGCGTCGACCCGGGCACGTACGTGCCGGACGCGCTGGTCAACCTGGCCGTCGCGGTGATCGTCGTCGTGTTGTTCGGGTCGCTGGCCTACAGCGGCGCGGCCCGCTGGCCGCTGTGGGTGCGCCTCGGCGGCAGCTGGGCGGCGCTGACCGCGCTGTCCACCCTGCTGCTGGCGATCCCGCTGCAGGGCACCCGGTTCTTCCTCGGCGGCTCCAGCGTGGACAACACGTTCCGCCTGCAGTACCTGGAGCGCCTGACCGAGACGGCCGGGCTGGCCGACGTGAACTACCACGGGCTGGCCGCCTACTACCCGGGCGGCTGGTTCTGGCTGGGCGGCCGGTTCGCGAACCTGCTGGGCCTGGAGGGCTGGGCCGCCTACAAGCCGTATTCGATCACCTGGGCCGCGGTGTCCGGGGTGGTCGCGTTCGTGCTGTGGAGCCTGGTCGTGCGGCGCCGGATGGCGCTGCTGGCCTCGGTTGCCACGGTGCTGGCCGGGTTCGTCGCCCTCGCGCCCGAGGAGCCGTACGCGTGGCCGACCACCGCCTGGCTGCCGCCGGTCATGCTGCTGGCCTGGCACGCGCTGCGCTCGCGTGAGCGGGTGCCGGCCTGGACGCTGCTGCTGATCGGCGTCTACCTGGGCTTCTCCGCGGTCACCTACACGCTGCACGTCGCGTACGGCGTGGCCGCCGTGGTGGTGCTGGCGCTGGTCGCGCTCGCGCTGGACGTCCGCGCCGGGCAGCAGCCGTGGCCCGTGGTGCGGCGGTTGCTGTTGCGCCTGGTGGTCATCGGCGTGGTCACCGCGGTGCTGGCCCTGATCACGTGGGGCCCGTTCATCCTGGCCGGCGGGCTGGGCAAGCCCAACGTCGCCGCGCACTTCCTGCCCGAGATCAGCGCCTACTTCCCGATGCCGTTCACCTCGGCGAACGCGTTCGGCGTGCTGTGCCTGGCCGGGCTCGTGTGGCTGGTGCTGCGCGCCCGTCGCGACCCGGTCGCGCTGGTGATGCTGGTGCTGGCCGCGCTGGTCTACGCCTGGTTCGCCTTGTCGAACCTCGCGCTGCTGGTCCGCACCACGCTGCTGTCGTTCCGGTTCATCGTGACCGTCGACGTGGTGCTCGCGGTCGCCGGCGTGTTCGCGCTCGTCGAGCTGGTGCGGGTGCTGCCGCGGCTGATCGGCCGGGTCCGCCCGGTGCGGACGGTCGCGTTCGCGCTGGCCGTGCTTGGCGCGGTGTCGGTGTCCCAGACGATCGTGGGCACGACCATGAAGGATTCGGTGGACACCGCCGAGTCCGACTACTACCCGGACGGCTGGACCGCGAGCTTCGGGCACGACCCGGAGCAGGACGGATACTGGACACCGCAGCTGATCAGCACGATCGCCGAGCTGACCGGGCGGCCGCCGACCGGCAACATCGTGTTCTCGGCGCACGACCGGCTGTTGTCGTTCGAGCCGTACTGGGGTTTCCAGCAGACCACGCCGCACTACGCGAACCCGCTGGCCGGCTACACGCAGCGCAACGACGAGATCCGGTCCTGGGCGACCGCCCGGGACTCGGCCGACCTCCTCGCGCGGCTGCGGTCGAACCCGCACGAGGCGCCCAACGTCTTCGTGCTGCGGCGCGCCGACGACGGGAAACTGCTGGCGCCGGTCGTGTCCGACACGTTCCCGCGTGCCGTGCCGATCAGGGTCGACGAGGTCGGATTCGCGCCGGAACTGTTCTCGGCACCGGAGTTCGAGCGGCGCGACGTCGGTCCGTTCACGGTGATCGTGGACTCGTCGGCACCACCGATTAGCTGAATGTGTGAGTTTCTCGTAAACTGCTTCGCACAACACTCGTTGATCGGAAACGCAGAGGGGGCACCGGCGTGACCTACCCCCTGTACCGCACCGGCACGATCGCCGTCGTGGACGGCGTCGCGCACCGGGTTTCGTATGCGGTGGGCGACAACTACGTGCACTTCCCGCAGGTGCGGGACGCGCGGCCGGCGCCGTTCCCGCGCCAGGAACTCGCCGGCCCGGTTCCGGTGGAGATGTGTGAACGCGTTTTCTCGGTGCAGGTCTACGCCACCTACCGGGACCACCGCGTGATGGTCGACGCGGCGTACGACAACGGCACCGCACGCGTGCTGGAAGCCGAATGGGACCACGAGTGGGCCACCATCAACGGTTTCGTCCAGGAGAACTCCTACGAGTACTACAAGACCGTCGACATGCGGGATCTGCGTGACTACGCGGAACGGCAGAACGACCTGTTGTTCACGCGGTGGCGGGCGGCGCGGTTCGCGCGGCCGGTCGAGGGCATCACGCCGCACGGCGGCTGGCCCAACGGCCAGGCCGCGGTGGTCAGCGGCCGCCCGCGGTCCGGTGTGCTGGAGACCGAAGGCGGCCGGGTCGCCGAGGTGAGCACGCGCGCGGAGTACCTCGGTTCGTCGTGCGAGGTAGCGGGGATCACTTTGGACGGTTCGGTCGGAGTGCACTACCTGGGCAGCGATTTCGAGCGCGCCGAGGCCGACGGGTTCCGTCCGGATGCGGACGGCCGCTGGTCCAAGACGGTGCACATCTTCGATCTGGCGCGCTACCACGAGGTCCACCGGGACCTGCTGTTCGACCAGTGGCGTGAGTCGAGGGATAGCCTGGCCCGATGAGGCAACCACGGAACCAGGCCCGGGCGTGTGCGTGAAGTGACACAGGTTCTGGACGTTTCAGACGAGGTCGACCGCACCGCTCGCCGGCCGCGCCGCGCGCTGCCCGGAGATCCGGCGTTCTGGCTCACCGGGACGCTGGCCGCACTGGTCGGCGTGGTGTTCGTGGCCAGTGGCATGGCGTGGAACCAGGGCAAGCTGATCGCGCCGCTCGACGACGTCTACATCCACCTGCAGTACGGGCGGCAGCTGGGACTGGGGCACTTCTTCCAGTTCAACACCGGTGACGAGATCAGCGCCGGGGCGAGCAGCCTGTTGTACGCCCTGGTGCTGGGTGCGGCGTACCTGGTGGGGTTCCACGGCACGTTCTTCCTGGTCTTCGCGATGGGGTTCGGCATCCTGTGCTTCGCGCTGGCGACCGGGCTGGTCACGGTGCTGGGCACGAAACTGGTGTCGCGTTCGGTCGGTGTGTGGTCGGGTGTCCTGGTCGCGTTGAGCGGGCCGCTGGCGTGGGGTTCGGCCAGTGGCATGGAGGTCGGCCTGGTCATGCTGCTGGTGGTCGCGACGCTGCTGGCGTTCGTGACCGAGCAGCCGTGGGCGCGGTTCCGGTGGACGCCGGTCCTGGGCGGTCTGCTGGCGCTGGTGCGGACCGAGGGCCTGATCCTGGCGGTGACGCTCGCGTTCGCGGCGTTGTGGACGGTGTGGGCGCACCGGCACATGACCCGCCCGCGGCGGACGGTGCTGCGAGCACTGTGGACACTGCTGCCGATCGCGGTCGGCGTGGCCCAGTTGCTGTTCTACAAGATCGCGACGGGAACGGCGTCGGCGAACGGCATCCAGTCGAAGTCGTTCCTGCACGACCGGCCGGTGTTCTGGCTGAGCGAGTTCGCGGACCGCACGATGGCGAACGCGCGGGCGTTCGTGAGCATCTTCCTGGGTTTCGACGGGCAGGACTACGCGTTCCCGGGCGCGTTGCTGGTGTTCGCGGCGGGGATGGTCTACGTGTTCCTGACGCGGCCGACGTGGCGGCCGATGCTGTACGCGCTGGCGGCCGGGTTGCTGCTGATCCTGGTTTCGGTGTCCACTTTGAACACCGCGCTGGTGCACGAGCTGCGGTACGTGCAGCCGTTCATGCCGGTGTTCATCCTGTTCGTGGTGATCGGCGTGTACGGGCTGAGCCGGATCGCGGCGCGGGAGCGGGCGCGGCGGATCTCGTTGCACGGCGCTCTGGTGGTGGTGCTGGTGTTGTCGCTGGCGACGCTGCCGAGCTGGTCGGTGCGGTTCGGCCGGGCGACGGCGGCCATTCGTGACACGGACGTGTCGGTGGCGCAGTGGGTGCGGGGGAACCTGCCGCCGGGTTCGGTGGTGGCGGTGAAGGACGTCGGCGCGGTCGCGTACTTCGGTGGGCACCGGGTGCTGGACCTGATCGGCTTGGGCACCAACGGTTTCGCGGCGCCGGCGAACAACGGCACGGGTTCGTTGTACGAGGCGCTGAAGCACCTGCCCGCGGCGGAGCGGCCGGGGTACTTCGCGGTGTACGACCCGTGGCCGGGGCCGTCGATGGAGCCGCTGAAGGACGTCGGGGTGTTGCGGACGCCGTCGGAGATGAGTTTCGAGGTGCAGGCGCAGCCGGACCTGGGTGGGCGGATGATCGTCCCGTTCCGGTGGCTGAACGTGTACGAGGCCGACTGGTCGCTGGCGGGGAGCGGTGACGAGCAGGCGGTGCCTGGTGAGCTGCGGGACTACGTGAACGTGGGTGACCTGCGCAGCGAGGGGGAGCACGGGTACGAGCCGGTGCTGGCCCAGGTGGGTACGCAGCCGTGGACGTCGCTGGGCCGGGTGGGCGACGTGATCGACAGCGCGCGCCCGATCGTCGGCGGGGAGAAGTTCATTGCGCACAACCTGGTGCCCGGCCGCCCCCTGACGCTGACGTCCCGCACGGCGATGCACGGAACGGTCTTCGACATGCGGGTGCTGGTCAACGGTGTGGAGGCAGGCGTGTGGACGCGCGATTCCCAGCAGGGGACGTGGTCGACGTACAGCTTCACGGTGCCGGCCGAGCTCGTCACGGCGCCATCGGTGGAGGTCGAGATCCAGCAGCCGCGCCCGCTGCTGAACCCGTACCCGGACTACACCTCGTACGGCTACTGGCTGAGCCAGTAGGCCACGCTGCCCGGCTGGTCGGAGCGCGTGGCGCCGCCACCGGCGCGTGACCGGCCTCTGCTGCGCTCCGGCCGCTCTGGCGCCGCCTCCGCCCTGCTGTGCGCGGCTCTGGTGCCGCAACGGCCGCGTGACTGGCGAGCCGCGCCCGGGTCCTCTGCTGTGCGCGAACTTGGTTGCCGGACAAGATCGGCGGCTGGTGTGCTGGACGCATGAGTGACGAGAAGCCCGCACTGGTCCTGCACCTGGCCACCGGCGGCGAGCCGCTGATGTTCGCGCTGCCGCCGGAGGACGTCGAGGAGCTGGAAAAGGAGCTGCACCTGCTGCTCGAGCACGGCTCGGTGCAGACGGTGAAGACCAAGGAGGGAGCGAAGGTGAGCGTGAACTTCAGCCGGGTGGCCGTCGCGTACATCGACGACCTGCAGCGGAAGAACAAGGTCTTCGGCCTGCGCTGAGCCGCCCACGCGCCGCGGCAGGTGCGCTCAGCTGCGGCTGCATGGTTGGCCAGTGGCGGTGCCACGTGGGTGCCAGCCGCACCTGCACGAGCGGGCCAGCGGCAGCGGCACGAGTGGCCCAGTGGCGGCGGCACGAATATGGCCCGGCGGCAGAAGCACGATCGGGCCAGTCACGGCCGCACGAGTGGCCCAGCGGCGGCCGCACGAGGGGTCTAGCGGTAGAGGCACGAGCGCGTCAGCCGCGGCCGCATGAGGCGGCTGCTCGCGCCAGCATGGTTGGGCCAGCGGCGGTGCCACGAAGGGGACCCCACGTGCAGCCACCAGGGGCCCAGCGGTGGCCGCGCGAGAGGTTCAGTCGTGTCGGCACGAGTGGCCCACTGGTGGTGCTTCAGGAGGGCCGTTCGCGCTGGCACGAGTGAGGCTGTGGTGGCCGCGCCAGGAGGGGCCGGTCGTCCCGGCGTGAGCGGGCCAGCGGCGGCCCCGCGAGCGGCCCAGCGGCGCGACCCCGCCGTCGATGGCGGTGGCACGAGTGGGCCAGTCACGTCGGCGTGAACGGCTCAGCGAAGGCGCTGCGAGAGGGCCCGCGGCGCTCGACGAGAGGCCCAGCCGGGCCCCACGAGAAGCCCAGCCACGCGCCCATGAGAGGCCCAGCCGCGCGCCCCGAGAGGGCCAGCCGCGCGCCCCGAGAGGCCCAGCCGCGCCACGAGAGGCCGAGCCATGAGAGGGCCAGCCGCGCGCCACGAGAAGCCCAGCCACGCGCCGCGAGGAGCCAAACCGGGCCGACGAGAACCCCGCCCCACCACCACCAACCCACAAACGCCCCCCAAAAAACAAACCGGCCCTGCCGCAAAGCAGCAGGGCCGGCCAAAAGCACAAGAAACTCAGAGCCGGTACAACCGCTTCCAGTTCTCCCGGCTCGTGAGCTGCGGCAGGGCCCGCTTGTACTGCGCCTGCACCGCGTGCCCCTCCTTGCGTAGCCGGTTCAGGGTCTTCATCGCGCGCTTGCCCAGTTCGAACATGCGTTCCCGGTCGTACTTGCGCACCCGCACGCCCTCCTGGGACGCGTCGGTCACCACGGCCGTGTCGAAGAGCGCCACGTGCCACCAGTGGGCCTCGTCGTTCGGCACGGCGCCCAGCGCGAAGCGGGACCGGCCGCGCAGCCGGTCGAAGACCCGCTTCACCAGGATCAGCCGCTGCAGCGCGGGGCGCGGCGCGGCGTTGATGATCCCGATGTCGTTGGACGCGATGCCGGGCACCTCGGTCGCGTCGTGACGCTTCGTCTCCGGGTACTGGGCCCGGATGGCTCGAATTTCCTGCATCGCGGCGACACCGCCGTCCTCCAGGATCGACGGGCCCTCCAGGAAGTCCTCGACCGCCTTGATCAGCGTGTGCGTCAACCCGTACTGCATCCCGAGCAGGTACCGGACCACCTGGGCCATCAGCGTCCGGCACACCACGTTCAGGTTGAAGTCACTGTGCAGCGCCGCGGTGATGATCGAGTTGCGCAGGTTGAAGTACCGGTGCCACTCGTCCCAGTCCTTCCAGTGGAAGTCGGCGTGCCAGACACCCGCGCCGGGCAGCGTGACCGTCGGGAAGCCGTGCGCCCGCGCCCGGTAGCTGTACTCGGCGTCGTCCCACTGGAAGAAGAACGGCATCGGGTACCCGATGGCCTTGACCACCTCGTACGGGATCAGGCACGACCACCAGCCGTTGTAGCCGGCGTCGAGCCGCTTCTCCTGGCGATTCGGCTCGCCGGTCTCCTCGTCGACGCCCAGCAGGTCGGCCGTGTGCAGGCTGTGCTCGACCGGCACCCCCGGCTCCAGCTTCTCCAGCCGCGCGTACTCGGCACCCACGTGCAGCTGGTGCGGGTGCAGCAGGTTCAGCATCTGCCCGCCGACGATGACCGGGTTCGCGGCCATGTTCGAAAACGCCGTCATCCGCACGACCAGGTCCGGCTCGAGCAGCACGTCGTCGTCCATGAACAGCACGTTCGCGTGCTCGGTCTCGGTGTGCCCGGCCACCTCGTACAGGCCGCGGGTGAACCCGCCCGCACCACCCAGGTTCGGCTGGGTGATGTACTTCAGCTTGTCGCCGAGGTCGGCCGCGACCTGCGCGAACCCGTCGCGCGAGTCGACCCGGTCGGTGCCCTGGTCGGCGACGTAGATGGCGTCCAGGGTGTCCAGCGACTGGAGGTCACCGGCCAGCGCCTGCAGGTTCTTCAGGCAGTCGTCGGCGCGGTTCATCGTGCAGATGGTCACCGCGGTCGGCCGGATCTTCTCCGGCGGCTCGACGGTCCACCGCACCCGCTCCACGGTCAGCCGCTGCCCGGCCTGGGTCTCCAGGTCCAGCCACAGCGCGCCGCCGTCGTAGAACTTGTCGATCTTGACGTCGAACGCCACGGCCGCCCCGTCGGCGCCCTCGACTTCGCGCGCCTCGATCGTGCGCGGCTCGCCCTCGACGTCGGACGCACGCACCGCGAGCTGGCCTGCCCCGCTCACGACGGCCTCGACCCGGACCTGGCGCACCTTCGTCCAGCGCTGCCAGTAGCTGGCCGGGAACCGGCCGAAGTAGGTGTTGCCGGACACGCGCGCCGACGGCTCCAGCGTCACGCCGTCGCGGCCGCGGTTCACGACACCCTCGAGCACCTCGGAGTAGAGGTCCTTGGAAACGATGGGCGACGGCCCGGCGTACAGCCCGCGCTGCGCGGTCAGGCGGCCGTGGGGAACGTGTTCGGCGAACGTGGTCTGGTCCTCTTTCGCCTGGGCTCCGTTGGTCTTCGCCTTCGCGGGGGCAGGCTGTCCCGCGGCAGTCTTGCCGGCCATCAGTTCTCAGTCCTCCAGGGGAATCCGACTAGCGCCAGCCAAGTTACACGGGTCACCTGTGAACGAATCACGAGCCGGACTCCGGCGAAACATCGGTCACACCTTGTTCGCGGAAGACAACCCACTTGAGCATCACGAAGTTGATCGCGGTCGCGGTGCCCTGCGAGATCACCCACGCGACGGTCGGCTTGAACGCGAACTCGCCGAGCACGTGCAACATCAGCGCGTTCACGCCGACGGCCACGAAGAAAGTGACGCCGTACAGCAGGACGAAGCCGCCGATCTGACCCTTGCCGTCTTTGCGGCCACCGGAGAACGTGAACTTCCGGTTAAGGAAAAAGGCGGTCGTGGTGCCGACGATGAAACTGATCGCCCGCGCCACCGTGTCCCACGGAGCGTAATCAAGTCCGATCGCTCGTAACACCGTGTAGGTACCGAGATCGAGCAACGCGCAAAATCCGCCGATCAGCGCGAATCGCACCAACTGGCCGAGCAGGCCCGGGCTCGCCTTCGCCGTCACTGCCTGCTCCTGCGGTTCCGTAGACACCACTGCACTACCTCGCCAGCGTGCGATTTCCAGGACCGGAAAAGTGTAGAAGCGCCTCGGTCAAAGCCGCCCCCCGGGGATGGTTACCCTGGTCCGGGTGAACACGACACCGCATACCGAGCGGCGGACACTCACCGGGTGGGGTCGCACCGCCCCGACCGTCGCAGACGTGCTGACCACGCCGGACGTGGAGACGATCGCCCGCGCGGTGGCGCAGGCCGGCGAGCGCGGCGTGATCGCCCGCGGGCTCGGCCGCTCCTACGGGGACCCGGCGCAGAACGCCGGTGGTCTCGTCATCGACATGACCGCCCTGAACACGATCCACTCGATCAACCCGGACACCGGAGAGGTCGATCTGGACGCCGGGGTGAGCCTCGACCAGCTGATGAAGGCCGCGCTGCCGTACGGTCTGTGGGTCCCGGTGCTGCCCGGAACGCGCCAGGTGACCATCGGTGGCGCGATCGCCAACGACATCCACGGCAAGAACCACCACAGCGCGGGCAGCTTCGGCAACCACGTGCTGTCGATGGACCTGGTGACGGCGGACGGACAGATTCGCACGCTGACCCCGGAGGGCCCCGAGTCGGAGCTGTTCTGGGCGACGGTCGCGGGCATCGGCCTGACCGGCATCATCGTGCGCGCGAAGATCCGCATGAAGAAGACCGAGAGCGCCTACTTCATCGTGGACGCGGACCGCACGTCGAGCCTGGACGAGACCCTGGAGCTGTTCAGCAACGGGTCCGACCTGAACTACGACTACTCGATGTCGGTGCCGGACCTCATCAACTCCGACAGTCGCCTCGGCCGGGCCACGTTCTCCCGCGGCTCGCTGGCCAAGCTGGACCAGCTGCCGCCGAAGCTGCAGGCCGATCCGCTCAAGTTCGACGCGCCGCAGCTGATGACGCTGCCCGACGTGTTCCCCAACGGCCTCGGCAACAAGCTGACGTTCGGGATGCTGAACAACATCTGGCAGCGCACGGTGCCGAAGAAGGGCGCGCGCGGCAAGATCCAGAACCTGACGCAGTTCTACCACCCGCTGGACATGCTCAGCGAGTGGAACCGTGCCTACGGTTCCAAGGGTTTCCTGCAGTACCAGTTCTCCGTGCCGTTCGGCCGGGAGGACGCGCTGAAGGACCTGTGCCGCAAGATCGCGACGTCGGGCCACTACTCGTTCCTGAACGTGTTCAAGCGGATGGGCGAGGGCAACCGCGCGCCGCTGTCCTGGCCGTCGCCGGGCTGGATGCTGTCGGTGGACTTCCCGATCAAGGACGGCCTCGGCCGCTTCTGCACCGAACTCGACGAAGACGTCCTGGCGGCCGGTGGGCGGCTGTACACCGCGAAGGACTCGCGCACCACGCCGGAGACCTTCGCGAAGATGTACCCCCGGCTGGAGGAGTGGCGCAAGATCCGCCAGTCGGTCGACCCCGAGGGCGTGTTCGCGTCCGACATGAGCCGGAGGCTTGAACTGTGATCGACGCTGTTGGCAACCCCCAGTCGCTGCTGCTGCTCGGCGGCACCTCGGACATCGCGCTGGCCATCGCGCAGAAGTACCTCGCCGACGCGCCCGAGCTGCGCGTCGTGCTGGCGGCGCGGGCGTCCGAGCGCCGCAAGCTCGCCGCGGAGAAGCTGCGCGCGGCAGGCGCCTCGGTGTCCGAAGTGGACTTCGACGCGAAGGACACCGCGTCCCACCCCGCGGTGCTGGACCAGGCGTTCGCGCAGGGTGACATCGATGTGGCCGTGGTGGCGTTCGGCCTGCTCGGCGACAACGAGGAGGCGTGGCAGAACCACGCCACCGCGGTCGAGCTGGCCACGGTGAACTACACCGCGGCGGTGTCGGTCGGCGTGGCGCTGGCGGACAAGCTCAAGAAGCAGGGCCACGGTTCGGTGATCGCGCTGTCCTCTGTGGCCGGTGAGCGGGTGCGGCGCTCGAACTTCGTGTACGGCTCGACCAAGGCCGGCTTCGACGGGTTCTACCTGGGCCTGGGCGAGGCGCTGGCGCCGTCCGGCGTCAAGGTGACGGTCGTGCGGCCGGGCCAGGTCAAGACGAAGATGACCGAGGGCCTGGGCAAGGCGCCGCTGGAGCAGACGGCCGAGCAGGTCGCCGAGATCGCCGTCGACGCGGCGCGCAAGGGCAAGGACCTGGTGTGGGCGCCCGGCGCGTTCCGCGCGGTCATGTCGGTGCTGCGGCACGTGCCGCGGCCGATCTTCCGCAAGCTGCCGATCTGATCGGTTCCACGCGAAAGGCCCCGGGCACTCGAGGTGTCCGGGGCCTTTTTCACGTTCAGCAAGCCGCTTCAGTCCAGCGGCTCCAGTAACAAGAGCGGGATCCGGCGGTCGGTCTTCCGCTGCCACTCGAGGTACGTCGGCCAGACCGCGACGCCGTACTCCCACCACTCGCGCCGCTCCTCGCCGTCGAGCTCGCGGGCGACGTAGGTCTTCTTGACCGGGCCGTCCTGCAGCTCCACCACCGGATGCGCACGGATGTTGCTGACCCAGCCCGGATTCGCGCGACCGCCGCCGTTGGACGCCACCGCGAGGTACTTCCCGTCCTTCTCGATCCGCATGATCGGCGACTTGCGGATCTTGCCGGTCTTGGCGCCGACGGTCGTGATCACGATGATCGGGCCGCCGCCGGGCTCGTTCAGGTTGGCTTCGCCGTTGGACGCCTCGAACCTCTCCACGGCTTCGCGGACCCAGTCAGTGGGGCTCGGTGCGTACTCTCCCCCGGAGGGATCACTCATGTCCAGCACAAGGCGGTCGGCGGCCGTGCTATTCCTGCCATCGACGATCAGTAGCGGAAGAAGCGTTCCCGCTGTCCCTGCCGCACCAGCTTGAGCCACTGCACGAACGCGCCCGGGTCCCGCTTCACGCCCACGAAGTACAGGCCGAACCGCAGGATCTCCAGCGCGCCGATCTTGCGCATCCCCGGCTGGGACAGCAGGTAGCCGCGGTTGCGGTAGGTGTAGTAGCGCTTGACCTCGTTCTCCGGGTCCTGCGCGTGGAACCGGCCGCCGAGCATCGGTTTGAACTCGTCCGAGCCGTCCGGGTGCAGGTAGGACACGCGCAGCGAGGTGCCGAACGGCAGTCCGGAACGGACCAGCCGCCGGTGCACCTCGACCTCGTCGCCGCGCACGAACAGCCGCAGGTCCGGCACGCCGACCACGTCCAGGGTGGACGACCGGAACAACGCGCCGTTGAACAGCGACGCGATGCCGGGCAGGAAGTCGGTGCCCAGCTCCGCCGAGGACCGCTTCCACGTCAGGCCCCGGCGCAGCGGGAACGCCAGCTTGTCCGGCGCGTTGATGTTGGTGACCATCGGCGAGATCTCGGCCAGACCGCGCTTCTCGGCCTCCTCCAGCAGCACCGCCAGCACCGTCTCGTCGGCCGGGCGGCCGTCGTCGTCGGCCAGCCACACCCACTCCGCGCCCAGCGCGAGCGCGTGCAGGATCCCGAGCGCGAACCCGCCCGCGCCGCCCAGGTTGTGGTGCGACGGCAGGTACGTGTACCGCCCGGGGAACGACTCGACGACGTCCCGCGCGGGCTGGTCCGGACCGTTGTCCACGACCACCAGGTGGTCCACCGGCCGGGTCTGCGCGGCGATGATCTTCAGCGAGTCCGCGAGCAGCTCACGGCGATGCCGCGTGACGACCACCGCCGCCACACCGCCCGGTCGCATCGGAGCCTGCTCCGGACCGCTCATGTCACTCCCCGCCCTGTACCGCCGGCGCGGCGTCGATCCGCTGCGCGGCTTCCGCGCTGATGTTCTCGAACGGGTCCCGGCCCTTGTACGCGGTGAGCACCTCGCGCAGGCCGCCCCGCATCTTCATCCGGCCCTCGTCCATCCAGATGGCCGTCGTGCACAGCTCCAAGAGTAGGTCGTCGGCGTGCGAGGCGAAGACCAACATGCCGGAGCGGTTCACCAGATCCACGAGCCGGTCCCGCGCCTTGTTGAGGAACGCCGCGTCGACCGCGCCGATGCCCTCGTCGAGGATCAGGATCTCCGGGTCGATCGTGGTGACCACGCCCAGCGCGAGCCGCACGCGCATACCGGTCGAGTAGGTGCGCAGCGGCATCTGCAGGTAGTCGCCGAGCTCGGTGAACTCCGCGATGTCGTCGACCCGCTTCTCCATCTGCTTGCGCGTCATGCCGAGGAACAGGCCGCGGATCATGATGTTCTCGTAGCCGGAGATCTCCGGGTCCATGCCGACGCCGAGGTCGAACACCGGCGCGACCTTGCCCTGCACGCGGGCCAGGCCGCGGGTGGGCTCGTAGATGCCGGACAGCAGCCGCAGCAGGGTCGACTTGCCCGCCCCGTTGTGGCCGACCAGCCCGATCCGGTCACCTTCGCGCAGCGACAGGGTGATGTCCTGCAGCGCCTCGATGATCGGCACCTTGGACTCGGTGCCGATCTTGCCGCCGACCTTGCCGAGGACCTTCTTCTTCAGCGACCGCGTCTTGGCGTCGAAGATCGGGAAGTCGACGTACGCGTTCTGCACATCAATGCTGACCATGGTCTGTTCTCACACCCAGTAGGAGACGCGGGCCCGGTAGTTGCGCATGGCGACGAGCGCGAGCAGCCAGCCCACGACCGTGATGCCACCCACGGCGACCCAGCTCCAGATGCTGACGGCCTGCCCGATCAGCGGCGCGCGCAGGATCTGGACGAAGTGGTAGATGGGGTTCAGGTGGATGATCGGCTCCGCCCAGCTGGCGGCACCACCGCGCTGACCGGACTTGAGCTGGTCGATCGGCCAGACGATCGGGGTCAGGTAGAACAGCAGCTGGATCAGCGAGTTGATCACCTGCGGGATGTCCCGGTACCGCGTCGAGATGATGCCCAGCAGCAGCGTCACCCAGACGCCGTTGAACGCGAGCAGCAGAAACGCCGGGATCGCGGAGAGCGTGTACCAGCCAAGTCCGGGGTGGCAGATGTTGTCCGGCGTGCACATCCCGCTCTGCGACAGCGCGTAGTCGTCGTTCAGGCTGCCGAAGAAGACGCCGACCACGACCACGATGACGATCAGGTTGTGCGCGAACATCAGCGTCTGCCGCCACACCGTGCGCAGCGCGTAGACGGTCAACGGCGCGCGGATCTGCTTGATCAGACCCTCGTTCGCGATGAACGTCTCCATGCCCTCGGTGAGGCAGCCGCTGATGAAGGCCCAGACGATGAACCCCGCGCTGATGTAGGGCAGGAACGTCTGGATGTGCATGTTGAACAGCTGCGAGTACAGCAGCCCCAGGCCGAGCGCGATCACGCCCTGGCTGATGGTGATCCAGAACGGGCCGATCACCGACCGGCGGTAGCGCTGCTTGATGTCCTGCCAGCCGAGGTGGCTCCACAGTTCGCGCTGGCGGAGTCCTTCCTTGATGTCGCCGAACGCGCGCCCGAAGGTGCGACTGTCCGACAAGGGCGGAAGCTCAGCCGCGCGGGCGAGATCTTCGCTGGTCTGGTCGACCGTGCTGGTGGCTTGCACGGGACCTAGCGTAGCGAGCGGGACACGCGCACTCCGGGCAGGGCGGAGACGCCCGATTTGGCTGATCGTCGGGCGAAATCACGCTGTGCCACCGTGCATGACGGGAGCGTGCGCGGATCGGCGCGTACGCTCACGCCCGTGATCCGGTCGCTCGGCGCCGCGGACCGCGTTGACCAGGCGGGGTGCGCACCGGAACGGCCGGCGTGGGGAAGGGCGGCTGAATGACCACTGTCGAGGCGCCGCGGCGCCGCACTCCGATCCGCGGCTGGGTGTGGGCGGCGGTCGCGGCGTTGCCGGTCGCATTGACGGCCGCGTGGATCGGGCTCGGCCACGACGTCCGGTACGTCCTGGGCGGCCTGGACGTCAGCCCGTTCGGCGCCACCGGCACGTTCGTGCACCGGCCGATGGCCTACCGCTGGCTGGCCGAGGGGCTGAGCGTCCTCGACGTCGGCTCGGTCGGTGTCGGCGAGGGGCTGGTCCGGCTGGTCGCCCTGGCCCTCACAGCGGGTGCGGCGTGGTGGTTGCGCGCCGGGCTGCGCCGGCGGCTGCCGACCGGGGAGGCGTCGGCGGTGGCCGCGGCCGTCGGGCTTGCCCTGGCGCTGGCCCCGAACTGGGACTTCCTGCAGCCCGAGTGGGTCGCGGCCGTGCTGGGGACCGCCGCGATCGGGGCCGCGCTGCGGACGTCGGGCCTGCTCGCCGGGCTGCTGTTGGCGCTGGGGGTGCTGGTCGGGTACACCACGCTGCCCACCGCGTTGATCGCGCTCGGCGTGATCGCCGTGCTGGACCGGCGGCGCGCGGCGCTCGCCGGGATCACCGCCGCGGTGTCCGGGCTCGCGCTGTTCGGGCTGAGCCTGCTCGCGCCGCGGGAGTGGCGGTGGCTGCGGGAGGCGTGGCTGCTCAACGACGGGATGGCCCGCGACCTCGATTCGATCGTGCGGTTGGTGGCCAACGAGGCCATGCTCGTGCCGCTGGTCGCGGTGCTGCCGGCGAGCCTGGTGGTGCTGGTGCGCGTGTCCCGGCGGCGCTGGGCCTGGCCGGTGCTGACGGTGCTCGCGCTGGCGCTCGTGCTGGGTGCGGCCGTGGTGCAGGGGCAGTGGTTCCAGTTCCACCTGGCCGCCTGGGTCCCGCTGGCCGCGGGGGTGTGGGCGCTCGCCGTGGCGCGCTGGACGCTCGTGCACGGGCGCCCGCCGTGGGCGCTGGTCGGGGCGACGGTCGTGGTGTTGTTCGCCGCCCGGGTGTGCCTCGGCGCGTCCTACGCGTGGCGCTCCGGGCACAGCGCGCTCGCCTACGGGCTGCTCGCCGGCCTGGTCGTCGCGGCCACGCTGGCCTGCGCGTTCGAACCCGGCCGCGGCGGACGGCAGGTGCTGTCGGTGCCGGTGCTGGTCGGGGTGCTCGCTCTGACGGTGCCCATCCTGCCGACCACGCCGTACTCGTTCGACGGCGTCCACGCCGACTACACCAACGCCGGCCGCGTCGACATCGAGCACAAGTTCACCGAGGAGATGCTGGCCGTCCGCGACCGCATCGGCGCGGACACCCCGGTGGTCTACCTGGCGTTCGGCGACATCGCCTACTTCACGGGCAACCCGACGCCGTGCCGCTACCCGTCGCCGGCCTACCTGCGGCGGGGCATGGACGTGCCGTCGGTGCGGGACACGGCCAGCTATGCGGAGAACCTCGCGTGCCTGTCCGACCCGTCCGTCCGGTACGTCGTCGTCCAGCCGCTCTGGATCGACGCGGCCGGCCTGGTCGAGGGCCGGTTCGACTGCTCGCGGGCGATCAGGAACGACGACGTGGTGGTCTGCCCGCGCGCCGAACGGTGATCCGCGCGCGGGCGCTCCGCTACAGGTACTGACCCGTCCCGCTGATCCCCGGGGCCTGGCCCTCCTGGCCGCCGCGCCCGGCGGGCAGCCCGCGGCGCATCTGCTCCAGCTGCACCCGCGCGGCCATCTGCTGCGCGAACAGCGCCGTCTGGATGCCGTGGAACAGGCCCTCCAGCCACCCGACCAGCTGGGCCTGCGCGATCCGCAGCTCGGCGTCGGACGGCGTGGTGCCGTCGGTGAACGGCTTCACCAGCCGCTCCAGCTCGCTCTGCAGCTCCGGCGCGAGCGCCTGCTCCAGCTCCTTGATCGAGGTCTGGTGGATCTCACGCAGCCGGTCGCGGCTCGCGTCGTCCAGCGGCGCGGCCCGCACCTCCTCCAGCAGCTGCTTGATCATGGTGCCGATCCGCATGACCTTCGCCGGCTCTTCGACGAGGTCACCGACCGACTCCTGCTGCTCGTCGTCCTCCCGCGGGATCCGGGCCGTGCCCACCGGCGAACCGTCCGGGCCCACCACGACCACGCGGTGGGGCTGCTCGTCGGGCGAGGGCGACTCGGAAAACTTCGGCTCCGTCATTGCTCCATCCTGGCTGGTTCGTCGACGCGCTGGGTTCGAGCCTAGCGTTCGCGCCAGCCCGCGGTCGGCGACAGCCCAACCCCGGACGCACTGCGAAACTACTCGTCCGTACGGTGTTGTCCATGGCGTTCGACGTCGCTCGAATTCGTGGGTTGTTCCCCGCGCTGGGTGACGGCTGGATCCACTTCGACGGCCCTGCCGGAATGCTGGTACCCGAACAGGTGGCCTCGGCCGTGTCGACGGCGATGCGTGCCCCGGTCTCCGGCCCGGGCGGCGCGTTCCCGGCGTCCCAGCGCGCGGAGAGCATCGTGACCGCGGCCAGGCGGGCGGTGGCCGATCTCGTCGGTGCCGATCCGGCCGGTGTCGTGCTCGGTTCGAGCGCGGCGGTGCTGTTGCGCCGGCTCGTGGACGCCCTGTCCGAGCGCTGGACGCTGGGCGACGAGGTGGTGGTCTCGCGCCTGGACGAGCAGACCAACATCGCGCCGTGGACGCACGGCGCGAAACGCGTCGGCGCGGTCGTGCGCTGGGCCGAGATCGACATCGAGAACTGCGAGCTGCCTGCCTGGCAGTACGAGAACCTGGTCAACGCCCGCACGAAGGCGGTCGCCGTCACCGCCGCGTCGGGCGCGGTCGGCACCCGGCCCGACGTGCCCACGATCGCCGAGTTCGCCAAGCGCGTCGGCGCGCTGGTGGTCGTCGACGCCACCGCGGCGGCGCCGTTCCTGCCGCTCGACATGAACGCGCTCGGCGCGGACGTGCTCGTGGTGTCCGCGCAGGCCTGGGGCGGCCCGGCCGTCGGCGCGCTCGTCTTCCGCGACCCCGACCTGCTGGAACGGCTCCCGTCCGCGTCGCTCGACCCGGGCGCCCGCGGCCCCGCCCGGCTGGAGCTCGGCCCGCACGCTTACCCGCTGCTCGCCGGGCTCGTCGCGTCGATCGACTACCTCGCCGGCCTGGACGACGCGGCCACCGGCTCCCGCCGTGAGCGGCTGGTGACCTCCCTCGGCTCGGCGAAGTCGTACCACGCGGGGCTGCTCGCCCAGCTCAGCACCGAGCTGCGTGCGCTGCGGCACGTCATGGTCATCGGCGACGCGATGCGCCGCATCCCGGCGCTGGCGTTCACCGTCACGGGCAAGAAGGCGCCGGAGGTCGCGGAGTATCTGGCCTCGCAGGGTCTGTGCGCGTTCGCCGACCTCGGCACCAGCGGCGTGTTCGCCGCGCTCGGCGTCGGAGAGGTGGGCGGCGCGGTGCGGATAGCGCTCGCCCACTACTCCAACGTCTTCGAGGTCAACCAGCTGGTGCGGGTGCTGGAAGAACTGCGCTAGCCGCGGACCGAGAGCAGCACCTTGCCGAACACGCCGCCTTCCTCCAGGGCCTGGTGCGCCTTGCCCGCCTCGGACATCGGCACGACCTGACCGATCACCGGCCGGACCGCGCCCTCCGCGACCAGCGGCCACAGCCGTTCCCGCACGTCCGCGACGATCCGGGCCTTGTCGTCGACCGGCCGCGCCCGCAGGGTGGTCCCGGCGACGCTGGCGCGCTTGGTCATCAGCTTGCCGATGTTCAGCTCGCCCTTGACGCCGCCCTGCATCCCGATGATCACCAGGCGGCCGTTCGTCTTCAGCGCGCTGACGTTGCGGTCCAGGTACTTCGCGCCCATGTTGTCGAGGATGACGTCGGCGCCGCCGGTCTCGTCGCGGAGGACCTCGACGAAGTCCTGCTCCTTGTAGTTGATCGCGATGTCGGCGCCGAGCTGGCGGCAGCGGTCCAGCCGGTCGGCCGAGCCCGCGGTGACCGCGACCGTCGCGCCGAGCGCCTTGCCGACCTGGATCGCGTGCGTGCCGATGCCGCCGGCGCCGCCGTGCACAAGCAGCACCTCGCCCTCGGCCAGGTTCGCGTGCATCACCACGTTCGACCACACGGTGCAGGCCACCTCGGGCAGGCCGGCGCTGGTGATGAGGTCGACCTCGCCGGGCACCGGCAGCAGCTGACCGGCCGGCACGACGACGCGTTCGGCGTAACCGCCGCCGGCCAGCAGCGCGCACACCTCGTCGCCGACCTGCCAGCCCTGGACGCCCTCGCCGAGCTCGGCGACCGTGCCCGAGCATTCGAGCCCGAGGATGTCGCTCGCCCCGGGCGGCGGCGGGTAGTTGCCCTGGCGCTGCAGCAGATCGGCCCGGTTCACCGCGCTCGCCGCGACGTCGAGCAGGACCTCGCCGGGGCCCGGCCGCGGGTCGGGAACCTCGACCCACTCCAGGTTGTCCGGGCCGCCGGGTTCACGGAGCTTGATCGCATGCATGTGCCCGACCCTATTGCCGGGGTACACCGAATGCACGATTGACCTCCACGCGAATCGGGACAAAAGTGACTGCCCATGTCACTTCGGCCAAAGAGATCCTTTGCCGCCCTGGTGCTGACCGCCGCGCTCGCGACGGCCGTCACCCCGGCCGCGACCGCAGCCCCCGCCCAGTTACCCGACCAGCTCGTCAAGAAGACCGATGTGGGCGCCATCAATCGGCACCTGATCGCGTTGCAGCGCATCGCCGACCGCAACGACGGCAACCGCGCCGCCGGCACCGACGGGCACGCAGCCTCCGCCGAGTACATCGCGGGCAAGCTCGAAGCCGCCGGGTATTCGGTGACGCGGCAGGAGTTCCCGTTCATCTTCACCGAGACGATCGAGGAGAAGCTGACGGTCGGCGGTGCCGACGTGCCGATCACCGTCATGACGTACACGGCGTCCACCCCGGAGGGCGGGATCACCGCTCCACTGGCCGTGGTGCCGGTCGACGCCACGCCCGGTTGTGAGGTCACGGACTACACCGGAGTGGCCGGCCGGATCGTCCTGGTGTCGCGCGGCGGGTGCCCGTTCGCGCAGAAGCAGGCGGCCGCCGCGGACGCGGGAGCGGTCGCGGCGATCATCTACAACAACGAGGCCGGCCCGCTCAACGGCACCCTGGGCGACCCGGCGGCCGCGCGGATCCCGACGGGCGGCATCTCGCAGGCCGACGGGCAAGCGCTTTCCGGCCAGAACGGCGCCACGGTCACGCTGGACCTGCGTGAGTTCCAGGAGCCGCGCACGTCCTACAACGTCATCGCCGAAACGAAGACCGGCCGCAAGGACAACGTCGTGATGGCCGGCGCACACCTGGACAGCGTGCCGGAGGGCCCGGGCATCAACGACAACGGCACCGGTTCGGCGGCGCTGCTGGAGATCGCGTTGCAGCTCGGCGGAAAGCCGAAGGTCGAGAACGCGGTGCGGTTCGCGTGGTGGAGCGCCGAGGAGTTCGGCCTGGTCGGCTCCACGCACTACGTCGATTCGCTGAGTTTCGAGCAGCAGCTGGACATCGCGCTGTACCTGAACTTCGACATGATCGGCTCGCCGAACGCGGCGTACTTCGCTTACGACGGCGACGATTCCGACGGGGAGGGCGCGGGCCCCGGCCCGTACGGCTCGGCGCAGATCGAGGCCGAGCTGACCGGGTACCTGAACGCGCGTGGTGTGCCGACGGAGGGCACGGACTTCGACGGCCGCTCGGACTACGGCGAGTTCATCGCGGTGGGCATCCCCGCGGGCGGGCTGTTCACGGGCGCGGAGGACGCGAAAACCCTCGAGCAGGCTGCGAAGTGGGGCGGCCAGGCCGGCGTCGCGTTCGACCCGTGCTACCACCAGGCGTGCGACAACCTCGGCAATGTCGACCGGGTGGCGCTGGACCGCAACGCGGACGCGATCGCCTGGACGCTGGGCACGTTCGCGCTGAGCACGGAGTCGGTCAACGGGGTCGCGCCCGGTAAGGCGGCGGTGAAGCCGCACCGCGCTCCCGCGGGTGAGGCGAGGGCGCTGGCCGCGGCTTGACGAGTGTGCTCCGCCCGGCGGTCGGCCGGGCGGAGCACACTCGTCCGGGCGCGTCAGCCCAGGTTGTTGGTCCCGAAGGTGTCGCACCGGGCGGGGTCCCCGGTCTGGAACCCGGTGGTGAACCACCGTTCCCGCTGCGCGGACGTGCCGTGGGTGAACTGGGACTCGTCGACCTGTCCGCCGCCGAGGTTGGACTGGATGTAGTCGTCGCCGATGCGGGACGCGGTGTCCAGCGCGCGGTCGATGTCGTCCTGGGTGACCTCGCTGATCAGCGGCCGCCCGGTCGACGACGGCGTAGTCGTCGCGTGGTTGGCCCACACGCCGGCGTAGCAGTCGGCCTGCAGTTCGAGCCGCACGGAACCCGAGGTCGGCCCCGACTCGTTACCGACGCGCCGGGACGTGCCGAGCAGGTTCTGCACGTGGTGGCCGTACTCGTGCGCGAGCACGTAGGCCTCGGCGAACGTGCCGCCCTCCGCGCCGAAGCGGGTGCGCAGCTCCTGGTAGAAGGACAGGTCGATGTAGACCTCGGAGTCGGCGGGGCAGTAGAACGGGCCGACGTCGGAGGTGGCGCTGCCGCAGCCGGTGCGCACGCCGCCGCTGAAGAAGTTCGTCTGCGCGGTGCGGTAGGTGCGGCCGGAGCGGGCGAACTGGTCGCTCCAATAGTCCTGGATGGAGTTGACGATGGCGACGATCGCGCAGTCGTGGTTGGAGTTGGCGTCCGCGCCGGTGCGGCACTCCTGCGCCAGGGAGCCGTTGCTGACCTGCTGACCGGCGCCGAGTTCGCCGAGGCTGCCCGCGCCGCTCGGGCTGACCCCGCCGATCTGGGAGAGCACGAAGTAGATGATCACGCCGACGATGCCGAGCCCGCCGCCGCCGAGCGCCACCCGGCTCCCGATGCCCCCACCGCCGCCGCGGAGGTCGTCGACCTCGGACGTGTCCAGCCCGGCGCCTTCGTCAAACCTCACCGCGTACTCCCTCACAAAAGCCTGGGTGCGGACTCCGCGAGTCCGCACCCAGGATTACCGAGGTTGTCAATTGTAATCAGCGGCTGACCACGTCGCGGGCCGGCGAGGAACTCTGCTGTGCGGACACGGAGACCGCACTGAAGCAGGCTCGAGTTCGCCGATGTGCGCAAGCGATGGTCGAGGCGCATCGAGATGGAAACCCGTGCTGCTCACAGTCACAGCCGGACTGGGTTCACCGCATCCCGGCTGTGGGTCCACAGCTGCATCCGGTAGTCAACCGCGAGGAACTTCTCGTCATTGAACCACCTGACCCTCTCCCGGCGGACGGCCCGACGGGCCACACCCGGGTAGTGCGTCCCCGGTCCGGTGACCGATCCACCGTTGTCTCCAAGCATGCGCCTGTGCGCGCGAATCCTCAACCGGCGCGCCGTCCCTCGTTGGTTGGTAATCGCGGTTCCCGGCTACTGTTCCGGGCATGGCTGAAGTCCGCTGGCTGAGCGAGCCGGAGATGTCGGCGTGGCGCGCGTACATCGTCGCCACGCTGCGGCTCCGCCAGCGGCTGCACCGGGAGCTGGCCGCCGCGCACGACGTGTCCCTGACGGACTACGAGGTGCTGGTGTGCCTGGAGATGGCGCCGGAGCGGCGGATGCGGATGTCCGAGCTGGCGACCAGGATGGGATCGACGAAGAGCCGGCTGTCGCACCAGATAGCCCGCATGGAGGCCGCGGGCCTGGCGCGCCGGGCGCCGGACCCGGAAGACAAGCGGGGCGTGGTGGCGGAACTGACCCCGGGCGGCGAGGCGCTGCTGAAGGAGGCGGCGCCCACGCACGTGGAGGGCGTGCGGGCCCACCTGATCGATTTGATGACCCCGGAGGAGCAGTCGGTGCTCGCCAGGGTCTTCTCCCGGGTCGACGAACACCTCGAAGGCCTGGGCGGCTGAGCCGCTACCCTGAGCCCAAGGGAAGCGTGGCAGAGCGGCCGAATGCACTCGCCTTGAAAGCGAGCGTCGGGCAACCGACCGGGGGTTCAAATCCCTCCGCTTCCGCGCCTGTGACCAGGGCGTTCGCTGCGGCGGGCATCTTCACCGGTGCCGCGGCATGCGCCCTGGTCTCATTTCGAGCGAGCGACCGTGATCGACGTATGGTCGGGTCGTGACGACCCGGTATGTGCTGGACGGCGCCCAGATCCGGACGCTGGAGGACTTCTGGCAGGCGATCATGGATGCCTTCGATGGAGAAGGGCGCCAGTACTTCGGGCGGAACCTCGATGCCTTCGCCGACTGTCTCAGCGGCGGACCCGGGTATCCGGACGCTGACGACTTCGTCGTCGAGTGGCGTGACCACGCCATCTCCCGCGACTTGCTGGGATACGCGGAGACAGTGCGCCAGCTGGAGCAGCGGTTGGCTCGGTGCCACCCGACGAACCGGCCGGTGGTTCGTGCTGATCTGGAGGCTGCCCGCGCGGGTCGTGGTCCCACCGTGTTCGACTGGCTGGTGCAGATCTTCGAGGAACGCGCCCCCGGAGTACTGCTGCTTCGGTAGACCGGGATCCAGCGATCCCGCAGCCGTTGGGGATCAGCCCTCCGCCTCCTGCGCCGGGCGCCACAGCACCGCGACTCCGTGCCCGGGCAGCAGCCAGGATTCGATGTCGAGCGCGGTCCGGGTGGTCGCAGGCAGCCATTCCGCCACCGACGAACCCGACCGGAAGGTGAACGGCACCGTCCGAAACTGCCACTTGGCCAGGCCGTCGACGTTCAGCGCGCCGGCATCCACTCGCACCTGCTCCACGTAGCACGGAAACGGTGGCTGCCAATAGCAGTAGCCGTCGTTGATGTGCTGCGGCCCGGCCACCTTCAGCTCGAGCCGTTCGATCGACCGCACCTGCCGACCCGCCGGCTGGCTGAGATCGCACTCGAACACCCGCACCTTCGTGGACGGCAGGTCCAGCCGACGTCGCAGGTCCGGCCTCAGGTACTGCGCCAGGAGGCGGGCCGGAACCTCCCGGAACTCCGGGTGCCGGGCTTGTGAAGTGCGGCGGTTCCCGTCCAGGTCCCGGTAGTCGAACGAGAGGCGGACCGAGGCGATCGTGCGGTCCGAGGCGTTGTCGAAACCGGCCCGCTCGGAGAAGAACCACAGTTCGAACAGCGGCAGGTCGATCCCGGCGACGATGGAATCCCTGATTCCGGCGTCGGAGGTCATGACGAGCATGAACCTGCTCGTCGTCAGCGGCCGACGGAATCGGTACGCGCAGGTGTACCGGAGCTCGTACAACTCGTGGTTCAACGCGCTCAGTTCGAGGTCGACCTCGGTGTGCGTGCTGACCGTGAGATGCCTGCCGAGCAGACCGGTCACGACGTCGTGGTTGGCGTCGTTGCGGCCGTAGATCGACGAGAGCAGCACGTCGAGCAGCTGTTTCGGCGACATCGAGTCCACGATGCCGGGCCCGGACAGCCGCCGGAGGTCGTCCGACAACCGCCTGCGCAGCCCGCGCCGATAGCCGACGAGGACGACCGCGCCCAGCCCCAGCAGCGTCCACACCACTGTCAGAACACCGTGCGCGACGATCTGCCAGGCGGAGGTCGGCTCCCACAGCAGGACCGCGACCAGGGCGGCGACCGCTGCGGCGGCCATCCCGGAGGCCAGCTGCCCACGCGTCACGGCAGCTCCCACTGGCCGCCGGGGCGCCACAGCAGCGCCACGCCGTGCCCGAGCAGCAACCAGGAGCGGACCTCGATGGTCGTCAGCTCGTCAGCCTTGAGCCACTTCTCGGACACGTTGTCCGACCGGAACATGAAGGGCGCGACGCGGAACGCCCAGGTGCCGGTGCGATCGATGTCCAGGTCGGCGGCGTCGATCCGGATGCGGTCCACGTAGCACGGGTAGGGGGCGTGCCAGTAGCAGTAGCCGTCGCCGATCTGCTGGAGCGTGGTGGACCGCAGAGTGAGGCGTTCGATCGACTGGACCTCGTGCTCGTCCTCGGCGAGGTCGCTCAGATCGCACTCGAAGATCCGCAGGGCGCCCAGGTAGTCGCGCGTGCTCTGGCGCCGCAGCGCGCCCATGTCCTCGCGGAAGAACGACAGGTAGTCGGCCCACCGGTCGTACTTGACCTCGCGGAGCCGGAGCTTGTCCGACGACGCCAGGTGGTGGGTGCCCCGGTCGTCGAGATACTCGATGCCGAGCCGGACCGAGGGCAGCATGTCCTCCACCGAGTTCTGGAAGATGTCTTCGTCCGGGATGAACCACAGCTCGAACAGCGGCAGCTGGCAGCCCGAGCTGATCGAGTCCCGCAGCAGCGTGCTGCACGTGGCGAAGATGACGAAGCGGTCCACCGCCACGTTCTTCTTGAAGCTGTACGTCGTGGTGACCGTCAGGTGGTACTGCTCGTGGTCCACCGCGCGCAGCTCGAGGTCGACTTCGGTGTGCGTGCTGACCGCGAGGTCGGTGCCCATCGGTCGCCTGCCCTCGCCGCCGAGGACACCAACCAGTACATCGCGATTGGCTTCGTTCTCGCCGTAGACCGAGGTCAGGAAGGCGTTCATGACCTGCTGCGGGAGCAGTGCCTCGACGATGCGCGGCCCCGCGAGCCGGACGATCTCGGACAGCAGGCGGTGGTGGACGAAGGCCTCGTAGGCGACGATCGCCAGACCGGTGACGAGGAACCCCGGCGAGGCGGCGAGGAGGAACCGGTGTGCCGCGGCCGCCCAGCTCCCGGAGGACGGCCAGACGAGGCCGGCGAGCAGGAGCACGAGGCCGACCGCGGTCAGCAGGAAGCCGAACCGGCTGGGGCGGCGGCCGGTCACGGGAGGTGGAGGGCCGTCCCCGCCCCGGCCCGCGTCCCCAGTCGTCACTGCCTCTCCGCCCGATCGAAGCACCATGATCGGCGGACGGCGGACCGGGGCGATAGGCCCGATCGGATTAAATCCGGCGCTGGCTTACCGGTTCTGCTGCCAGCTCGGCTCGTCCTCCAGCGCGTAGTTCGTCAAGCCGGCGCGCTCCTCGACCGGCATTCCGGTTTGCGTGGCCAGGTCGTTGTAGAGGCCGAGCAGGTGCGTGGTCATGGCCGCTCGCGCGCCGGCCTCGTCCCGCCGTTTGAGGAACCAGGACACCTGGTTGTGGTCGTTCGCCGAGCGGACGTGCACTTCGGCGCTGCTGTAGCTGTTGCGCCGGTAGGACCGGAGCTGCGGCACGAGGGAGCGGTACAGCTGGTCGAGCAGTTCGTTGTGGCTGGCCCGCACGACGGCCCCGTGGAAGTCCTCGTCGGTCCGCAGCAGCTCGTCCTTGTCGTTGACCGAGGCGGCCTGGTGCAGCTTGGCCAGCTTGGCGATGTCGTCGAGTTCGCCCTGGCTGGCCCGCAGCGCGGCGAGACTGGCGGCGGTGGTCTCCAGCGCGATCCGGACCTCCAGGAGGTCGGAGTCGCTCACGCGGCGGTCGAACAGCAGCGGCTCGTCCCGTTCGGCCACGTCGGTGGAGCGCACGTACCAGCCGCGTCCGCGCATGACCTCGACGACGCCCTGGAGTTGCAGGCGCTGCAGGGCGGTGCGCAGGGAACTGCGCGCGACGGCCATCTTCTGCGCCAGCTCGGGTTCGGTGGGGAGCCGGTCACCGGCACGGAAGGTGCCGTTGGTGATGAGCGCCCTGATCTTGTCCTCGATCAGTTCGGGCAGGGGCTTGCGGGCGTTCGGTGAGAGAGCCCAGCTCTCGTCATCCATCGTCAACCTCTCACCTAGCTCAACGGGGGTCCCCGAGCATTCGTCGACCGTAACAAGAACTGATGACAGACGCAAGTTGTCTGTCAACAAGCTGTCACTTGACAGACAACATACAACGCCGGGATCCTGGGGTTGCCCGAAGCGGGAGCCGGATCCGTCGGGAGCCGGCGACCGGGGCGGACACGAGTGGAGGTGTTGGCAGTGGGCTCGCAGAACCTTCTGATTGTCATCTTCTTGGTAGTCATGGCGATCACCATGATCGGCTGGCGGACGGTGCTCGTGATGACCGTGACGGCGGGTTTCGTCCTCGCGGTTTTCGGTCTCGCTCAGGTGGTTTCTTTCCTGGGGACCGGGGTCTGACCGGAATTCAGACCCGCATGTGGCGTCTGTTGTCTGACAAGACGACCCGTTGCGAGTGCGCCCGGGCGTGGTTGTACTCTCGCGCGGTCCAGAGGCTGGTCCTCCTTCTAGTGGAAGCCGCGCGCACGGATGTATTCCAGATCTGCTTGGCCGGACGCCACGGCCGTTCACGCGGCACTGGCGCCCGCCCATGCGGTGCTCGAGGAGCGCCGGGCGTTGTACCGGCTTGGTGTCGAACTGCTGCTCCCGGGATACGCCCCGGTGCCCACGGAGCAACTCGACAGTCCACTGTTCCGCTTCCAGGTCGGCGAAGCGCTGGCGGGGCGGCGTCCGATCGCACCCGACCCCGCCGACGACCTCGAATCCGTCGTGACCGAACTACGGGCGGGGCCTGCCACGGTGAAACTGGCCACCGCGGATCGCGCCGACGCCGTCCTCGGGGAGGCTCTGCGCGTCATCCACGCGCAGAGCCTCTCCGGCGGTCGTCCGCCGCGCGTGCTGACCGGGGACGATGAGGTCCTTGCCGTCGTCAGGGCGGGACTGGACAAGGTTCGCGAGGTGAGTCCGGCCCTCGCCGACGACCTCCTGGCGCACGTCGATCTCCTCGTGGTCCTCGACCCGGCCACGTCCGGCGGGTTGATTTCGGCGTCGTCCCGGCTCTTCCCGGGGCTGGTCCTCATCGACCGGCCCGCCTCGGCCCACGAGGTCGCCGAGGCCCTCATCCACGAGGGCGCGCACCAGAAGTTCTTCGACCTGGCCGTCACGCGGAACTTCCTCGGCGCGGACGCGGCCGAGGAGCGCACCTTCCGGCCGTCCTGGTCGGCGGCGGTGTGGCCGGTGGAGCAGGCCGTCGCCGCCTTCCACGCCTACGCGTGCCTGGCGCAATTCGCCGAAGACGTCCGGGCAAGCGGCGAGGAAACCGAATTCGGCTCGAATTCGCTACTTCGCCACGCCCGCGCGCGGGCAACCGAAATAGGCCACTGGTTGCGCGGTGCGGAGGAAACGCTGGAATTCGACGCCAGGTGGCTGCTGCACACCCTGTTGTGTGATGAGGACGAACCGGCCACGGTCCAACCCGTCACCCGTCCGGTGCCGCCTGGCTACTACACGCTGGACCCGCTGCTGCGGATCGCCCGGATGGAGACCACCGGCAGAGTGCTCGCCGGCAGGCCCGGCGACCCACCGGAACTGCATTGGCTCGACGGGGATGCGGCAGACCTGGTCGTGCGGCTTAGCCGTGCGCCCTCCGGGTTATCCCTCGCGGAAATCGAATCCGGCTTGCGGCCGGTGCTCGCCGCCTTGTGTGAAGCGACCGTCGTTCGTGCGGCCGGGGCGGGGGGAGTACCGTCCTCTTCGGACGGATCAACACATCGGAAAGGAAACTGATGTCAGTGCTGTGGGATCCCCGCCGGGAACAGGAGAACCGGCGCGGAGAATCGGCGGCGAACCGCCCGGACGTGGTTGGTTCTCCGGTGAATCCCGTGATCGGCCGCCAGCCTTACGGCCAGCCGATCGCTCGTGTGGACTTCTTCCGCCGCATGCCGCAGGGCGGCACCGCCTACCTCAAGCCCGCCGACTCCAACGACGACTGAACCGGCCGGGCTCGTCAACCAGGCGAGCCCACAGCCTCGTGACGAACGGCCTCAGATCGTCCCGTTCGCCATCGCTTCGCAGCTGCGCAACACGACTGCCGCGGCGCGACGCTCCCCGGCGCTCAGCTCCGGGTTCTCCGCCTGGTCCCGCCACCGGCGCACCGCGGGCAACACCTGGTCCGGCCCGAGCCGCGCGGCTCGTGAAGTTCCGCCGGCACCGAGCAATCTCAGGGCTTCCGCTTTCAGCTCCGCCGAAAAAGACGTCCGTCCGGTTTGCAGCGCGGCCACCAGCCGCAGCTCCCGGAAATCGTGGGCGCCCGCCAGCAACCGCTCGAGTTCGGCGGCCAGCCCGGCCGCGGCGGGGCGCGGTTCCATGCGCAGCACCACTTCCAGCCCGATCAACGCCGACCGCGCCTTGAGCACGTCCCGCCGCGCCACGAAGTACCCGTCGATCGCCTCGCGCAGGTCGGCCAGGCCGCTGCGTGGCACGAGCTGACCGGCCAGCGCGGGCAACGTGTCCGCGCCGCGGCGGATCAACGTCATCGCCAGCCGCACGCCGAAGATCCCGAACCGCGCGAGCAGCGCGGCGCGGTCGGACGCGGCCACCGGCGCCGGGAACTCCGCCGCCGCGAACCGGTCCGCCGACAGCAGCCGCGGCTCCAGCTCCTCCCGCGGCACGGCGGCGAGCGCGCGCAGCACCGCGAACTCCGGCTCGGTCAGGGTGCGCGCCGCCAGCGCGGGCAAGCCGGCCACCGGCACGACGTCCTGGCACAGCCCGGCGACCTCCGGCGCGACCCGGTACCGGCGCGCGACCTGCCGGGCCGAGATGACGGCGTCCACCCGGCCGCCGCCGAGTTCGTCCGCCCGCGACAACACGATCAGCGCGTTGACCGCCGCCGCCCGCGCGACCGGGTGGTCCTGCAGCGTGTGCAGGAAGGACAGGTCGGCTCCGGACGGGCGCCGCACGAGGTAGAGGACCGCGTCGGCGTCCATGCAGATCCCCTCGATCGTGCTGGGCGCCGCGCCGCCGTCGATCGCCGGCGTGTCCATCAGCATCAGCTCGTCCTGCGACCGCCCCGGTGAGGTGCGGAACCAGGTCATCTCGCCCTGCGGCTGCTCGCCGGCCAGCGCGGCGAGCAGCGTCGACCGACCCGATCCCCGCGGCCCCACCACCGCCAGCCGCAGCGGGTCGTCGAACCGGGTGAGCTGGCGCTGCAGCCAGCTCGTCGCCCGCGGGCTGTCCTGGTAGACGTCGAGGGCCTCCTGCAGGACCGCGTGCGTCCTCGCGGCCAGGCTCACGCGGTGATCCCCCGCTGGGCGGGCAGCTGCGCCGGGGTGGCCAGGGCCTGGGCGCGGCGGCGCAGCACGTTCAGCTCCTCCATCATCCGGCGGATCTCGTTCGCCCGGACCGTGCGGCGGGTCGTGTCATCGTCGATGGCCTGCTTGAACGTCTTCGCGGTCGCCGTGATCTCGCCGCGCAGCTCGTCGGCGACGCCGTTCAGCCGGTCGCGCAGCGCGCGGTGGATCTGCCGCGCGGTGTCCTTGCTGTGCTTGCCGTAGCGCAGGAAGAAGTCGTCGACGTACCGGTGCGCGGCGGTCTTCGCGGCATGCTGGCGCCGCTTGAGCCGGTTGCCGCGCTCCTCGAAGACGCTCTTCGCGCCGAAGGCGGCACCAGCGCCGAGCGAGATCGGGTTGATCAGCGGCAGGCCCGCGATGGTGGTCGCGAGGCCGAACATCAGCAGACCGCTGTAGGACCCGCGCATCCCGACGAACAGCTTCTGCCCCACGCCGAACCGCTCGACCCGCGGCATCCGCAGGTCGCCGATCGCGTCACCGGGCACCTCGCGCGGCAGCGAGTCGGGCAGCGCGTCCTCGCGGTGTGGCGCGACCTGCCGCGCGATCTTGCGGGCGATCCACTCGAACCGGTCGAGCAGCCACTCCGAGTTCGTCTCCGCGACCGTGGTCAGGTTCTCCCGCAGCCACTCCTCGAACTCGGGCCACGTCTTCGCCGGGTCGGCGGTTTCGAAGTACTCGTCGACCTCGACCAGGATCTTGCGCGTCCGGTCGCGCAGGTCGAACTCGACGTCCGAGATCAGGTCGGACACCTCGTCGGACAGCAGCGTCTGCCAGCGGTTCGCGTCCCGCTGCAGCTTCTCCAGGCGCCGCCCGGCGGCGTGCCACCGCGCGACCGCGTCGCCGTTGTCCGGCTGCTGCGTCGCGGCGAACTCCTCGGTCAGCTCGTTCTGCAGCGCCTCGACGGTGGTCGTGCTGAGGGCGGCGACCGAGCGCCGGGCCAGCAGGTCCGCCTGGCCGGGCAGGTCCTGGTGCAGGCACTTGACCAGCTCACCGAACCCGGACTCGGCGTTCAGGGCCTGGTCGCCGGTGCGGGCCGCGGCCAGCCGCAGCGCCGCGGAAACCGGGATCAGCGACGCCATCAGCCCGCGCTGGTCCAGCCGGTTGCGGTTGCGCTGCGCGACCGTCCGCCACCCGGGCACCAGGTCGATCTTGGTGAGCACCACGAGCACCGTCGGGCACAGCCGGACGACCTGCTCGAGCAGCTGGATCTCCGACGCCGACAGCTCGCTCGTCGCGTCGGTGGCCATCAGCACGGCGTCCGCCGAATCGACGGTCTCCATCGCCGCCCGCGGCGGCGTGTCGACCAGCGCCAGCCCGCCGGCCAGCAGCGCGCGAGGCAGGCCCACCTCGGCCCGGACGACCGGTGGACCGCTCACTGCGACCGCTTCCCGATTGGCCTGGCCGGTCACCGACTCCACCGGCACCGGCTGCCGCGCCGGGCCTTCGATGGCCCGCGGACCGGCCGTGACGACGGCCGCCGTCGGCTTCTCGGCGTGCGTCACGACGGCCGGGACCGTGGTCGTGGCGTCCTCGCCGACCGCGCACACCGGCGCGTTGACCAGCGCGTTCACCAGCTGGCTCTTGCCCTGGCCGGTCTCGCCGATCACGACGACCCGCAGCTTCTCGTCGAGCAGCTGGGCTCTGCGTCTGCGGATGCGATCGGCCAGGTCCGGGCGCCGTTGGGTGGCGCAGACGTGGGCGGTGTCGTCCAGTACGTCGAGCCAGGGTGGTGCGAGCACGCGGAGGAGTGTGCCGTGTCGTGACCAAAACGTGAAGCGGCGGGGTCCGTTCTGAGACGAACCCCGCCGCTTCATCGGTGAGTGGTAGCCGCGCCGTTGCGGCTACCGGTCAGTGCCCCAGGGGCAGGTCGCCGTGCAGGTTGTCGAGGTCGGCGGCCTCGGGCAGCGGCGCGTGGTTGAGCGGGCCGAGCGTGTCGACCAGCGGGCTGTCGGTCACGGAGACGACCTCCTTGACCGGGTCCGTGGTCAGCGCGTGCTCGACGTTGCCGGTGACCTCCGGCAGCGGGTTCGCGACCGGCAGGTGCGGCAGGCCCTGCGGCAGCTCGGCGCCGAAGTGGACCGGCAGGTCGCCGGGCGCCTCGGCCGGGATCTCGGCCGGGACGGCGGCGGGCAGCACGGTCGGCACGCCGGGGGCGGCGGGCAGGTCGGAGGCGAGGTCCGCGGCCTGGTGGCCACCGTCGGAGATCGCGGTGCCTGCCTGGGCGCCCGCGTTGGCGACCAGGTCACCGGTCTGCGCGCCACCCAGCGTCAGGTACTCGCCGAGGGTGGCCGAGTTCTGCGCGACACCGCCGCCGACCAGGTCACCGCCGATCGAGATGTAGTCGGCGATCGTGCCGGCGGCGGGCTCGGCGCGGCCGAGGACGTCCGAGTCGAGCGAACCGGCCAGGTCGCCAGCCTCGTCGAAGCTCGGCACGTCGGCGGGCAGGTCGGCGGGGGTGCCGTCCACGCCGAGGGTGTAGGTGCCCAGGGCCGAGTCGGTGCGGGCGCCCGCGAGGACGGCGTCCTCACCAGCGGTCAGGCCGCCCTGCAGCTCACCCTCGTTGTTCTCGACGGCGAGGCCGCCGGTGAAGCCCTCGGTGCTGCCGGCGGCGCTGCCGATGAAGGCGCCCGCCGGGGTGCCCGCGGTGCCGGCGACACCGGCGCCTTCCTGGGCGGCGGCGGCCGCGGCGGCGCCCTCGGCCAGCTCGCCCTCGTAGGACACGGTGGTGGCGTAGCCGTCCTCGGAGCCCGCGCTGGCGGTGTCCACGCGGCCGACGGCCGGGATGTCCAGGTCGGGAGCGGTGAACGGCTTGTCGCCCAGCGACGGGGCGGCCACCGGCAGCGAGCCCAGCGTGTCGAGGTCGACGGGCAGGTCGCCCGTCTCCGGCAGCTCGGTCAGGCCGACGGCCTCGCCGAGGGCGGCGACGTCCTCGGTGCCCACCGGCAGGGAACCGGCGTCGAGGGGCAGCGCGCTGGTGTCGAGGGGCAGGCCGCTCCCGTCGACCGGCAGGGCGGTCAGCTCGCTCGGCACGTCGGCGCGCTCGGCGCCCACGGTCGGCAGGGAGGGCAGCTCACCCAGGGCGGGCAGCTGGACCGGGAGCCCGGGCAGCGAGCCCTGCAGGCCCTCGACCTCGGGCAGCCCGACCGGCAGCTCGCCCAGCTCGGGGGCCGCGCCGGTGAGCGCCTCGGTCGGCAGGTCGTTGCGGGCGTCCAGCGGGAGGCCGTCGACGGCGGGCGGCTGGAGCGGCAGGTCGCTCAGCTCGGGCAGCTCGACCGGGATGTCACCCAGCTCGGGCAGCTCGACCGGCAGCGCGTCGGTGGGCAGGCTGTCCGTGGGCAGCGCGTCCAGCGGCAGCTGGTCCACCGGCAGCGCGTTGACCGGCAGGTCCTGGCGGGCCGGGACGTCGAGCGGCAGGCCGTCGACGGCGGGGACGTCCAGCGGCAGGTCGCCCAGCGGCAGGTCACCCAGAGCGGGCAGCTCCACCGGCAGGTCGCCGAGCTCGGGCAGCACCTGGGCGGTCGGGCCGCCCAGCAGCTCCTCGCCGAGCGGCAACGCGGACGTGTCGACCGGCAGGGCCGGGGCGTCGACGGGCAGGTCGGCGCGGGCCGGGACGTCCAGGGGCAGCTCGGGGGCCTCGACCGGCAGCGCGTCGGCCGCGTCCGCGACGGCCTGCAGCTGGGCGATGGCGCCCTGCAGGTCGGTCACGTCGGCGTCCAGCGGCAGCGCGGACAGGGCGTCGGCCAGCGGCGCGGGCGCGTAGTCGGCGACCAGCGGGGCGACTTCCTGGATGTCCTGCGGCGTGACGTCGCTCAAGCCGGCGGCGGCGAGCGCGCTGGTCGGGTCGGCGGCGAACGCCGACCGGGCAGCCTCGTCGTTCAGCAGGGTGAGCACGAACTCGTGCAGGTTCTGGGCGGGGAGAGACAAGGAATATCTCCGCGGATCTCGGGGGGTGAAAACGGACAAGGCGTCCAGGGTGCACCGCAGGACGCCTTGGCTGAAGCTAGTGACCGTTCCGTTACCGCGGCATCGGGGATCGGTCCGCAACCTTCGGCGAGGCCATCGGGGCAACCGGTTAGGGGATTAGGGGATGTGACCCCAACGGGCGACTTTGGTACGAAGGGGCGACCCCGTGAGTGAGGATTCAACCCCTATGCGTCACGTTCTCGGCATCGACATCGGCAGCACCGGCATCGCCGCTGCCGTGTGCCGTGACGTGGGCGAACGCTGGTCGGAGCCGGTGGTCGTGCCCGCCGTCGAGTCGGTCGTGCACGTCGCCCCGGACGCGACGGTGTCGGTCGGCGCGGAGGCGGTTCGGCGCTCGGTCGTGGAACCCGACCGGGTGGCGCGTGGTTTCTTGCGCCGGGTCGGCGACGACGTTCCGTTCCTCCTCGGTGACGAGCTGTACACGGCCGAGGCGCTCACGGCCGCGGTCGCGGGGTGGGTCGTCGACCAGGTCGCCGCCGACGAGGGCGAGCCCGCCGAGCGCATCGCGATCACGCACCCGCCGTCCTGGGGCACCTACCGGCGCAAGCTGCTGCTGGATGCGCTGGCCGCGGCCGGGTTGCCGCCCGCGATGCTGTTGCCGACGCCGGTCGCCGCCGCGGAGGGGCACCTCGCGCGTGAGCGGATCGACCCGCAGACGCTCGTCGGGGTGTGCCGGATCGGCGGCGAGCACGCGGATTTCGCCGTGCTGCGCCGTGGATCCACGACGTTCGACCTGGTCACGCACGCCGAACCGGCCGAGCCGACGGCCGGGAAGACGCTCGACGACCTGCTGTTCGAGCACGTCCGCGAGCGTTGCGGCGACGTCGCGCCGTCGGCGTTGCGGCTGGTGTGCGCGGAGGCGAAGGAGCGGCTGTCGGCGCTGCCCGAGACCGAGATCGGGCCGGTACGGGTGACGCGCGCGGAGTTCGACCGGCTGGTGCGGGCGAACCTGCTCGCGACGCTCGAACCGCTGCGCCGGTACGAACGGCTGAGCGTCGTGCTGCTGGTCGGCGGCACGGCGGCGGTCCCGCTGCTCACCGAGCTGGTCGCCGGGCTGACCGGCGGCCGGGTGGTCGCCGAGCCCGAGCCGGCGTCCGCGGTCGCGCGCGGGGCGGCGCTGGTCGCGCGGCTCGTGGAAGGCGCAGCGGTCGAGTCGACCGCGCTCGTGCCCAAGGTGACCGGCTTCCCCGACCTGGAACCCGAAGACGTGTACGACGACGAACCCGTTCCGCCGCGGCCGCCCGTCGTACTGACCCCGCTCGAACCGCCCCGTCGCCGGTTCGCGCCCTCCCGCCGCGGCGGCTCCCGAAGCGAGGACGACGAGTGATCCTGCTGGACGAACCCACCGAGCGGGTCTGCGCGGCGATCAAATCCGGTCAGCTCGCGCCGGTCCGCCTCGCGATCGTGGCCCCCGGCGGCTACGGCAAAACCGCCGTGCTCGACCACCTCGCCGGCGCCCCCGGCGTACGGCTGGTCGACGACGCCCACCTGCTCACCGACGCCGAACTGTCCGAAGTGGCCCGTCAGCTCGACGACGAGTCGGCCGGTCTCGTCATCGCGGCGCGCCCCCACCCGCGGCCGTCCGCGCTGAACCAGGTGCTCGGCCGTCTGACCGGGCAGCTGGTGCTGCGTCCGTTCGACCGGCTGCGGACGGAGACGTTCCTGGCCAGGGCCGGGCGGCCGATGGCGGTCGACACGGTGCTGGCGCAGACCGGTGGCGTGCCGGGGTTCGTGCGCCTGCTGGCCGGTGGCGACGGTGAGCTGGTCGCGGCGTTCCGGCACGAGCTGGACCAGGCCGGTGAGGATTCGCTGTGCTACCTGCTCGCGGTCGAGGCCGGGGCCGATCCGGACCTGCTCGCCGCGTTGAAGCTGCCCGCGTCGACGGTCGAAGCGGTGCGCGCGACCGGGTACCTCGGGCCGGACGGCCGGTTGCTGCCGGTCGCCGCGCGCGCCCTGCGTGAGCTGGTGCCCGCGGACCGGCGGATCGCGTTGCGGCTGCGGCTGATCCGGCGGCAGCTCGACCGCAGCGGGCCGGTGCTGAGCCTGGTCCGGCCGCTGATCGGGACGGGCGTGACCGGGGCGGACGTCGCGACGGCGTTCGAGGTGGCCGCGGGCGAGGCGGCAGGCGATCCGGCGCTGGCCGCGCGGTTGTACGAGGCGGCCGTGCGGGCCGGGCGGCCGACGGCGGCGGTGGGCACGCGCTGGGCGGAGGCGGTCGCGCGGACCGGGGACTTCGACACGGCCCTGCAGCTGGCCGACCAGGTGATCGCCGCGGACGACGCGGTGGACCGGGCCGAGGGGGCGCAGGTCGCGGGCGCGGCGCTGGCGCACCGGGGCCAGCTGGCGCGCAGCGCGGAGCTGTTCCAGTGGTCCGACACGGCTGCGGCGCGCTGTTTCGCGGTGATCGGCCTGACCGGGTCCGGGCGGCTGGCGGAGGCGGAGAAGCTGCTCGGCAAGTCCGCTGTGGACGGTCCGCCGACGCTGCTCGCGGGTGCGGTGTCCTCGGCGGCTCGTGGTGTCCTGGAGTCGGTGACGGACCAACCGACGGTGGCACTGTCCACTTTGATCCGTTCGGCGGAGATGCTGGAGCCGGTGTCGGACCGGGTGCTGCTGCCGGACAGCCCGGCGGCGCTGGGCGCGCTGGTGGCGTTGCACTCGGGTGAGGCGGCGATCGCGGAGCCGTTGCTGGAGCGGGCGGTGTCGTCGGGGGTGCTGGTGCCGCGGCACCGGTTGCTGCTGGCGTGGATCGCGATGCTGCGTGGCGACGAGGAGGGCGCGACCGCGCAGTTGCGGTCGGCGGGGGAGCAGTTGTCGCCGCGGGACTGGTTGTTCGCGGTCGGGTTGCGGGTCGGGCTGGCGCGCCGGTCGAGCGATCTGGCCGGGTTGCGGCGGATCTGGATCCAGGCGCGCGAGGCGGTGGTCCGCCACCCGGTGGACATGTTCACGTTCCTGCCGTTCGGGGAGTTCGAGGTGGCGGCGGCGCGGCTGGGGGAGCGGGACCGGCTGGCGCCGCACCTGCGGCAGGCGCGGGAGTTGCTGGCCGGGCTGGGGAATCCGCCGTTGTGGGCGAGCGCGTTGCATTGGAGCGGCCTGCACGCGGCGGTGATCGCGGAGCAGCCGGAGGAGGCGGCCGCGCACGCCGCGGCGTTGTCGGAGGCGGCGTCGGCGGGCCCGTACTTCGCGACGATCGCCCGCGCGGCGCAGTGCTGGCTGGAGGTGCTGGGCGGCGAGGTCGACGCCGTGGCGGTCGAGACGGCGGCGCGGGACCTGCACGGGGTCGGCCTGTGCTGGGACGGCGCGCGGCTGGCCGGGCAGGCGGCGATCCGGACGTCGGACCGGAAGGCGATGGTGACGCTGCTGGACTGTGCCCGTGTGCTCCAGGGCCGGCCGGGCCGGGAGGCGGTGGAGCACACGGGCGGGGTGCGGCTGAGCGAGCGGGAGCGGCAGGTCGCGGAGCTCGTGGTCGCCGGGCTGACGTACAAGCAGATCGGTGATCGCCTGTTCATCTCGGCGAAGACGGTCGAGCACCACATGGCACGGATGCGCCAGCGCCTGGGCGCCGGCAGCCGTGGCGAGCTGCTGGCCGAGCTGCGGGAGATCGTGCAGGTGGCGTCCTAGCGGAGGACCTGCACGGTGTCCCCGGATGCCAGGGTGCCGAAGAACTTCTGCGACGCGCTGGGCGACAGGTGGATGCAGCCGTGCGAGTACTTGCTGAGGCTGCCCTGGTGGAAGGCGATGCCGGGCTGGAAGAAGACCGAGTACGGCATGGGGGCGTCGAACTCGCGGCTGTGGTAGTCCTTGACCTTCCCGGAGACGCGGAAGGTGCCGACGGGGGTCGGGTTGCCCGCCGAGCCGGGCATGATCTGGACCGGGCCGTAGACGACTTCGCCGTCGCTGAGGAGCCACGCCTTCTTCGCCGAGAGGTCCACGCACGCGTCGACGGTGGCCGAGCAGGGCACGCCCGCCGGGGCGGCCTTCGCCTTGGTCGTCGTGCTGGTGGTCTTCTTCGAGGTGGAGGTCTTCGAGCTGGTCGATGGCGCAGGCGTGGAGCTGCTGGTGGCCGGCGAGGGCGCAGCCGAGGTGGTGATCGCGGGCGGCGCGCTCGTGGTGGGGGCAGCGGTGGTCGCGGCAACCTGCTGCACGTCCGCGGCCTGCTCGGCGGCGTTCCCACAGGCCGTGAGCACCAGCGCGGCGGCCACAGCCGCCGCGGCCAGCACCATCTTCTTGACGGTCACTCGATCCCCCAGCTTTTCGGTTTGGTGTCTACGAGCGGATAGACGTGATCGGCGGGGTGGTGGTTGAGCGCCGCAGGTCACGATCTTGTTGCACCAGGTTTGGACGCTGAAGTTCACACGGATGAGTGGGGACTGCGCTTCTCTGGAGGCCCCGGCGGGGCCTGTGCCTCCCCGGCTGGGCGTGTGCCTCGCCGGCTGGGCGTGTGCCTCGCCGGCTGGGCGTGCGCCTCCCCGGCTGGCGTGTGCCTCCCCGGCTGCGCGTGTGCATCCCCGGCTGGCGTCCAGCATTCGCGCGTCGCCCTCAGGCCTCGGGCCCAGCACTCCCCAACCCCGCTCCGCCCTCCCGGCCCCCTCCTGCCCCTCCCGCCCTGTCACGCTTCGCCCCGCTCCGCCCGCTCCGTTCCGCCCCGGCCCGCCCCGCTCCGTTCCGCCCCGCTCCGGCCCGCTCCGCTCCGTTCCACTCCACTCCGGCCCGCTCCGTTCCGCTCCGCTCCGTTCCGTTCCGCCCCGGCCCGTCACGCTCCGCCCCGGCCGACGTCTCGTGTCCGGCGCCTCGCGCCCGGCGCAGCGGTCCTCATTGCTTGGTGCCCAGCTCACGGGTCTCGCACCCGGTGCCCGGCTCGTGCCTCATGCCTGGTGCCCGGCTCGTGCCTCGCGCGCTGTCGCCTCGAGTCTCGCTCCCCCTGGCTCCCGGCTCCTCGGGGCTTGCTCTGGTGCGCGGCGCCTTGGCCCTCGCGCCCGGTGCCCGCTCCTCGGGTGTCGCGTCTGGTGCCAGCGCCTCCTGCCCCGCGTCTGGTGTCCGCGCCTCGTGCCTGGCGCCGGGCTCCCCGTACCTCCCGTCTGGCGCCCCGCGCTGCGGTCCTCACGCCCTGGCGCCCAGCGCCTCGGGTCTCACGCCTGGTGGCCGGCGCCTCGCGTCTGGCGCCTGGCTCCTCGGTCCTCGCACCTGGCGCGCGGCGCCTCGGTCCTCACGCACCGCCTCACGCTCGGCGTCTCGTGCCCGCGCCGGCGTCCCGCGCCCGGTGCCTCGTGCCCACGCCCGGTACCTCGCGCCCACGCCTCGCGTCCGCGTCCAGCGCCTCGCGCACGCCACCTGCCGCCTGGCGCCCGTGCCCCGGGGCCAAGGCCCCGTGCCCACGCCCAGCCCTCCGTGCAGCGTCCCGGCCGATTGGTGCGTCATCGGCTCGAGTCCCAACCCGCGGAAGCACCGAGACCCCTGGCATCCCGCTCGGGCACGATGGCCCCATGCGCTACGTCATTATCGGAGCGGGCGCGGTCGGCTCGACCGTCGCCGCTCAGCTGCAACTCGCCGGGCTGCCGGTCGTGCTCATCGCGCGCGGCGAGCACGGCGCCAAGATCCGCGAGCAGGGGCTCCGGTACTTCCGGCCCACCGGCGAGCAGCTCGTGCGGGTACCCGTCGCCGGGAACGCCGAGGAGGTCGAACTCACCTCGTCGGACGTCCTCGTCGTGGCCACCAAGACCCAGGACACCGAGGCGGTCCTCCAGGAGTGGTCGTGGCGCCCGGCCGGCTCCGGCCTGGCCGCCGACCTGCCGGTTGTGATGCTGCAGAACGGCCTCGAGAACGAGCGCGCGGCGCTGCGCCGTTTCGCCACCGTGTTCGGCGCGTCGCTGTGGATGCCGGCGTCCTACATCGACCCGGGCGAGGTCAGCGCACAGGGCGCCGAACTCCCGGGCATCCTCTGGCTGGGACAGTTCCCGTCCGGTGACGACCCGCGCCTCAGCACGATCGCCTCTGACCTGCGCACAGCCGGCTTCGGCGTCCAGCTCGTGCCGGACCTGCTGCGGTGGAAGGCGGGCAAGCTCCTCGCCAACCTGGGCAACGCCGTCGACGCGCTCTTCGGACACGACGAACGCACGGCGTCGTTGAACCGGGAACTGCGAGCCGAGGGACGTCGAGTGCTAGCCGCGGCAGGGATCGAACCGGTCGATCTACGCGAAGCGTCCGAAATAGACACCTCCGCCGCGAACCCGGCCGAGATCCCTGGACGTCCGCGCGCCGGCAGCTCGACTCGCCAGAGCCTTGCCCGAGGCGCCGGATCCGTCGAAGGCGATTACCTCAACGGTGAGATCGTCCTGCTCGGACGGTTGCACGGCGTTCCGACGCCGTTCAACGCCGCGGTGCAGCGCCGCCTCGCGCTGGCCGCCTCCCGTGGCGAGGCCCCAGGTTCGGCCGACCCGTCGCAACTCGACCTGCCCCGGCCGCCGGTCCTGATCAGCGCCGACGAACTCCAGCGGCAGCTCGACTCGTCCGCCCCACCCGTCCTGCTGGACGTGCGCTGGGCACTGGGCGACCCGAACGGGCACCGCCACTACCTCGACGGTCATCTGCCGGGCGCGGTGTACGTGGACCTCGACACCGAACTGGCCGCACCGCCGTCCCCCGCCGAGGGACGTCACCCCCTCCCGGACCTCGACGCTCTCCAGGCCGCAGCCCGCCGCTGGGGTATCCGCGAGGGCTCGTCCGTCGTCGCCTACGACAACGGCGGGAATCTGGCCGCCGCTCGCGCCTGGTGGTTGCTCCGCTGGGCGGGGGTTGCGGACGTCCGGCTCCTCGACGGCGGACTTGCCGCGTGGGGCGACAGGCCTCTGGAAACCGGTTTCGGCCGAAACCCCGAGCCGGGCGACGTCGTCCTCAAGCCCGGTCACCTGCCGGTCCTCAGCATCGACGAGGCAGCCGCGCTGCCCGGCAAGGGCACGCTGTTCGACGCTCGGGCCGGTGAGCGATACCGGGGCGAGCAGGAGCCGATCGACCCGCGCGCCGGCCACGTCCCCGGTGCCATCAGTGCGCCGACCGGCGAGAACCTCACTGCCGAGGGCCGGTTCCACTCGCCCGAGCAGCTCGCCGCCCGCTTCCGCGAGCTGGGCGCAGCCGAAGGCCCGGTCGGGGTGTACTGCGGCTCCGGTGTGACGGCAGCTCACGAGATCGCGGCTCTCGCCATCGCCGGCATCGACGCCGCCCTGTATCCCGGTTCGTGGTCGCAGTGGTCGAACCAGCCCGACCGCCCCGCGGCAACCGGCCCGAACCCGTAGCGAAGCGATCACGTGCTGCCCGGGTCGGTCGCCTCACGCACGGAGTCCAGCCCGGGCAGCGCGTACCCGGCCATGTCCACGGTCACTTGTCATCACACGTTCGCGCACCTTCCTTCCTGGTAGTTGTAGACGTATGCGCTTGCGGCCGAGCACCTCGCACTGGGGAGCCTTCTCAGCCGGACTCGACGAAAACGGGCGCCTCCAGGTCGCCGCGCACCCCGAAGACCCGGCGCCGTCACCCTTACTTGGCAACCTGCCGAGCGCGTTGACGGACCCCAACCGGATCGCTGCGCCCGCGATCCGACGAGGGTGGCTGGAGCGCGGGCCGGGTCCGGATCCGAAACGCGGTCACGAGGACTTCGTCGAGGTCAGCTGGGACGAGGCCCTCGATCTGCTCTCGGCCGAGCTCCGACGGGTCCGCGCCGACCACGGGAACGAGGCGATCTACGGCGGCTCCTACGGCTGGGCGAGCGCCGGTCGCTTTCACCACGCCCAGAGCCAGTTGCACCGGTTCCTCAACGTCTTCGGTGGTTTCACCTCCTCTCGCAACACCTACAGCAACGGCACCAGCTCTGTGGTGCTGCCGCACATCGTCGGCACCGCCAACGATGTCCTCCGCAATGGTTCGAGCTGGCCGACGATCGTGGCGAACACCGAACTTCTCGTGGCGTTCGGGGGAGTGCCCGAGAAGAACGTCTTCGTCACTCCCGGCGGAGTCACCCGGCACCACACACCCGGGTTCCTCGCCCAACTCGCCGACCGGGACGTCGAGGTCGCCCTGATCAGCCCACTGCGCGCTGATTTCCCGCAACGGCTGGCCGCGCGGTGGTACCCCATCCGCCCTGCGACGGACACCGCGCTCATGCTCGCGCTCTCGCACACCCTCGCCGCAGAAGGTTTGCACGACCGCCACTTCCTCGACCGCTATTGCACCGGCTACGACGCGTTCGAGCGCTACCTCTTCGGTGCCGACGACGGAACCGTCAAGGACGCCGCCTGGGCCAGTGCCCTGACCGGCATCTCGGCCGCGGACATCGTCGACCTCGCCCGACGCATGGCCGCCCACCGCACCTTCATCACTGTCACCTGGAGCCTCCAGCGCATCGAGCACGGCGAGCAACCCGTGTGGGCAGCCATCGCCCTCGCCGCCATGCTCGGTCAGATCGGGCTACCCGGGGGCGGCTTCGGCCACGGATATGGCTCCATGGGAGACAGCGGCGACATCGGCCCGAACTTCCAGGTGCCCTATCTGTCCCAGGGGATCAACCCGGTCAAGCAGTTCATCCCGGTGGCCCGGATCGCGGACATGCTCCTCAATCCCGGCACCCGCTACCAGTACGACGGCACCCAACGCACCTATCCAGACATCCGTCTCGTGTACTGGGCCGGTGGCAACCCCTTCCACCACCACCAGGACCTGAACCGCCTGCGCGAAGCGTTCGCCCGGCCCGACACCGTCGTCGTGCACGAACCCTTCTGGACCGCCACCGCGCGGCACGCCGACATCGTTCTGCCCACCACTACAGCACTGGAGCGTGAAGACTTCGGCTCCGGCCGCCGTGACACCCACCTCGTCGCGATGCACCGGATCGCCGAACCCCGGGGACAGGCCAGGGACGACTACGCGATCCTCGCCGGACTGGCTGCCCGGCTGGGGATCGAGGAACAGTTCACCGAGGGCCGCACGGCGCGCGAGTGGCTCGAGCACCTCTACGGCACCTGGCGAGAGCGCCTGGCCGGCAAGGGAATCTTCGTTCCCTCGTTCGAGGAATTCTGGGAGGAGGGCGGCCTCCGGTTGCCGAACACGGAGACCGACCGGACGCTCTGGGCCGAATTCCGGGCCGACCCCGTAGCCAACCGGCTCGCAACCCCGAGCGGCCGGATCGAGATCGTCTCCGAGAGAGTGGCTTCGTTCGGCTACGACGACTGCCCTGGTCATCCGGCCTGGCTGGAGCCGGTGGAGTGGGCCGGCGGCGAGCGTGCGGCTCGTTTTCCGTTGGTCCTCATCGCGAATCAGCCCCACACTCGGCTGCACGGCCAGCTCGACGGCGGTGCGGTCAGCCAGGCGGCGAAGGTCGCCGGCCGCGAGGCCGTGCGCCTGCATCCCGACGACGCGGGCCCGCGCGGAATCAACGACGGAGACGTCGTCCGGATATTCAACGACCGGGGCGCTTGTCTGGCTGGAGTCGTGCTCTGCACAGATCTTCGCCCTGGCGTGGCACAGCTGCCGACCGGCGCCTGGTTCGATCCGGCGGGATCCCTGTGCGTGCACGGCAACCCCAACGTGCTCACCGCGGACGTCCCGTCGTCACAACTGTCCCAAGGGTGCACGGGGCAGCACGTGCTGGTCGAAATCGAGCGTTTCGCGGGTGAACCACCTGGCGTTGTCGTGAACCGACCACCGGTCATCTCGCGCGGACACGAGATGTAGGTGGAGATGGCGGGCAGGGTGTATCGCATGGAAGCTCCTCGTCGGCAGTTTTGCTTGCACCGCAGCAGATCCGGTGGTTTTCACGGGGTGCGGTGTCTTCGACGGTACACCAAAATCGAATTCAGTCGCTAACCCAATCGATCGAATCTGTCCGGCGACCTTCGCAATATCTGTCTTTTGGTAGATGGTGCTCGCGAACCAGTTCGTGCATTCTCCTATCACCGCCACTTACGAGCGAGGAGAAGCAGACATGAGCGCCACGACCGTCGGCAGAAGGATCAAGGCAGAACTGGGTTGGCCTGTCCCAGTTCTCGGTGCGGTGTGCGCGTTGCTCGTGGCGATGCCCGTCGGCACCGTGCTCACCACCACGTCTTCGCTGGTGGTTCTTCTTGCTGCGCTGGGCATCGCGATGCAACGCACCCGCAGGCCCGCGGTCACCGCCGCTGCGTCCGGGGTTGCAGCCGTTAGCTCGCTGATGGCGACGTTCTGCGAGGGCGAAGCGGCGGATCGGAGCCTTGCCTCGTGGCTACTGGTGGAGACCGGTTTCCTGCTGTGCGTTCTCGTGCAGTCAGTCCGACAGGCGAGAGGGCGAGGTGCGCCGTTATCCGCCGGATTGCTCATGAGTGCGGTGGTTCTGGCGCCACTGCGGCTCACGGCGGGTTCGCGTGCGTCTCCGTCGACCGGTTCGGCAAGCGAGTGGTGTTTCGGCTGGGCGTTGTTGGCAGCGTGCGCCGTAGCGGTTGGTCTGTACCTGCGTTCTCTCGACGAGAAGCGCGAGGAGTCCGTTCACGCGGCTCGCCGTGAGCAACGCGTGCAACTGGCGAGCGACTTGCACGACTGGCTGGGGCACGAGGTGACCGGGCTGGTGCTGGAGGCGCAGGTCGCACGGCTTCCCAGCCGTGCCCCGGGCGACGCGCACCGTGCGCTGGAGCGCATCGAAGAGGCCGGCGTCCGCGTGCTCGACTCGATCGACAAGGCGTTGTGCTGGCTCCGGCACGGCGATGGTGCGCCCGGGATGGTCGACGTCGAGCGGACTCCATGGGCCCCGGACCTGCCGGCTCTCGTGCAACGGTTCGAGGCGCTCGGGCAGATGCGAGTGCGGCTGGAGTTGGATGACCGAGCGGAGGACGTGCGTCCCGAGATCGCGGGAACCATCCATCGCGTGGTGCTGGAAGCTCTCACGAACGTCCGGCGGCATGCGCCGGAGGCGCGTCAGGTGTCGGTGGCGGTGCGCCGCGACGGTGCACACCTGGTCGTCCGGGTCGCCAACGACGGCGTGCGAAGGCAGGGGCTGCTCAAGCGGGCTCGGGCCGGCGGGTCGGGTTTGCGCGGCTTGGCAGAACGAGTAGCCACGCTGGGCGGGACCGTGTGGGCGGGTCCGGTGGGTCAGGCGGGCTGGGCGGTTCACGTGGTGTTGCCGGTGGTCTCGTGACGGCGATCCGGATTCTCGTCGCGGACGATCAGGAGGTGATTCGCCGGACTCTGCGGCAGATCTTCGAGGCTGAGGATGATCTCCAGGTGATCGGCGAGGTGGCCGATGGTGATTCGGCTGTGCAACGGGCTCGTGAGTTGAAGCCGGACGTCGTGCTGGTCGACGTCCGGATGCCGGGACGCGATGGGTTGTCGGTGACCCGGGAGCTTGCTGGACCGGAGGTGGCGGATCCACTGCGGGTCATCGTGATCACGACGTTCGAGCTCGACGAGTACGCGCGGGTCGCGCTCCAGAACGGCGCTTGTGGGTTCCTGTTGAAGAGGTCCGGGCCTGGTTTGCTGGTCGAAGGTGTCCGCGCTGCCGTGTCGGGCGACATGCTGATCAGTCCGCAGATGACCATGCGCCTCTTCCAGCAGATTGGCCTGCCCGCAGTCCATGATCACCGGCCGGCGGCGTTGACCGAACGGGAATGGGAGATAGCGCGTCTCGTCGCGGAGGCGAAGACGAACCTGGAGATCGGCCAGGTTCTGGGAATCACGGCAGGCACGGTGAAAACGCACTTGAGGAGCGTCCAGCGGAAGCTGGGCCTGCGTAATCGGGTCGCGATCGCTGCCTGGGCGTGGGAAACCAGCGTTGAGAGGAGGTGAGGAGTCAGAAGGTAACAAGAGGTCGAGCGAGCGGGAGGACGGTGACTACGGACCGCAGGATTGTGCACTTGATCATCACCCGATGGAGTTATCTTTCTCCATGATCAGGGAAAGTGAGAGTCTCTCGGCATCGATGAACTCATCGCGCTGGTAGCTTTTTCCGAGCCGCAGCTGGTTCTGTGGGTGGTCGAGTGACGCCCGGCGAGCGGCGAAGTACCGGGGACAGTCCACGCCGTGCCGATGGAGGGTGTTGATGGCGCGCACGATCCTGCGTGACAGGTCGGATGACCTCGTGTGGAGCGTGCAACTGGCGGACCGTACGGGAATCGTTGCAGCGAGCGCGCCCAAGCCCGTCGACACCTGCGAAGACGACGAGCCCACGGTTACCGACTTCCCGCCTGAGTCCGGCGAGCTCGCGCTCACCCCGGTGGTGGTTGGTTTGCCCGGTGCCATGGAGAAGCGGCGGCTGCTCCGCCGGGTGCGTCGCAACCTGCTGGTCGCAGCTGCGGCAGTCCTCCTGTTGGGTGTGGGATGGGTGGCGGGTGGCACCTTCGGTTCCGGCAACGATGCGGGGACGGCACCTGCGGTGGCTGCCGGGGTTGTGCCGAACGCCGGCCTTACCCAGCCGGTGCAACCGGCACCGAGCACGACTTCCGCTCCTCAGGCGCCGGTGACCACCCCGCCGACAGCGGCTCCGCCGACGGCCAAGACCTCTGCGCCGGTGCAGAAGAAGCCGACTGCAACCAAGAAGACGACCGTCGACCGCGGTGAGGCGCGTACTGGCCCGGTCGAGGAGACCAGGGAACAGGACAAGCCGCTCGGCCAGGCGATCGACGAGCAGATCAAGCAGCTGTTCGAGGTCTGGACGTGGAACCAGATCGACCCGCGCGGTGACTTCGACGAGGAGCAGGACCGGTCGACGCGGTCCTTCGGGCCGCTCGGTCGCTGAGCCCTCTCGCTCGCCGTCGGCCGAGGAACTGTCTGCGCACGCCGCCGGCGGGGTGGCGGTTGGTCCTTGGTGCTGATGGGACGGGCGGGTGTGCCCGTGCTGGGATCGGCTGCGCAGGGTCGATGCCGGGTGTCCGCCGCGGTTGGGCTGGTGGAGAAGTCGGGTCGGCCGGATCGGCGACGGGCCGGGGCAGAGCGCGGCTGGGACTGGGCCGGGCGGGCAGGCTCGATGCCGTGATGCCGTGATGCCGTGATGCCGTGATGCCGTGATGCCGTGATGCCGTGATGCCGTGATGCCGTGACGGCGATGCGGCGATGCGGCGATGCGGCTATGGCGTGATGGCGTGATGCGGCGATGGCGTGGTCGTGATGGCGTGTTGGCGCCCTGCCCTGATGGCGCGATGCCGAAGCGCCGCGATGCCGCGCTGGCGTCTTGCGGTGGCGCGGTGGCGCGACGTGTGGTGACACGATGTCGTGATGCCGGCATCAACTGCCGAGCCGCCGACGCTGGTCGACGAAGAGATGGCCCGCCGGTTCGACACCTCCGCCGGTGCCGTGGTGGGCGGCATGCCGCCGTGCCGCCGTGCCGTCGTGAGGTGGCGCCGGTGGCGGGGCAGCGACGTGGCGCGGTGGCGGGGCAGCGACGTGGCGCGGTGGCGGGGCAGCGACGTGGCGCGGCGGTGGGGCTGCCGCGATGTCGGTGTGGGGACGCGCCGACATGCCGAGACCCCGAGTTGCCGATGCGCGGGGCGTGCCGGGTGTCGAGTTGCTGGCCGTCGAGTCGTGGTGCCAACGGGGGCAACTTGACCGTGGGGACCAGCCGGGCGCCGGGGTCGTGTGGGTGGGGCTAGTCCGCCTGGCTCCTGGAGGCAGCCGGGGGTGACCCCGGCGCCGCGAGGGGTTGCGGTGCCAGGGTCAGACGTTCGTGATCTCGTCGATGAAGGCGTCCACGTCGAAGCAGTCGCTCTCCGTGCCCAGGGGGACGAGTTCCGTAGCGGCGTCCAGGAAGCGTTCGACGTCCTCGCGCTCGATTTCGACCAGTGCGTAGCCGTCGGGGGACTCGATCTCCAGGATGAGGATGCCCTCGTCGGTCGAGAGGTCCGGCCGGACGCGCACGTCGCCGATGCCGGAGGGCTCCCGCAGGCCCGTGACGAGCAGCTCCCGGGCGAAGGTCCACTCCACCCAACGGCCGCGCTCCGTCCGGAACGCGATGTTCACGGCGAACGGCTCGCTCGCGACGTACGACAGTCGAGACAGGACTGGAGCACTGGAGCCGTTGAGTGACACGAACTGGCTCTGGGTGACGGTATCGGTGTTCACGTGCCACCTCTCGCGGTCTTGTTCGCGCTCCCGGCGCGAACGGGTCGGACAGCGATGAGATGTAAGCGGAGCCCGAAAATGATGCGTCGCGGACGAGTTTCACGCGATCGGTTGCAAAATCTTCGAACCTGTAACACGCGGGAGCGTCGCGATCAGCCGCCGTTCAGGGGAACGGTCAGGCCCACCTTGACGCGGTCCATCGCGACACTCGTCGTGAAGTGCCGCACCTCGCCGTTGTCGAAGAACATCCGGCGGGTGAACGCCTCGAACTCGCCCATGTCCCGGCACTGCACCACCAGGATGAAGTCCGCCGACCCCGTAACGTAGTAGCACTGTTGCACAGCGGAATCAGCCAGCACCTGCTTCCGGAACGCCTCCAGCACCTCCAGCCGCTCGCGCTCCATCTCCACCATCACGATGAACGTCATGTGGACCCCGACCGACGGCGGGTCGATGACCGCGACTTCCCGCGAGATCACGCCGGCGTGCCGCAACCGTTTGATGCGGCGCTGCACCGCGGCAGCCGACAGACCCACCTCGGCGCCGATCGTCTCCGCGATCGTTCGCGAGTCGTCCTGCAGGCGTCGCAAAATCTCGTAGTCGAGTTTGTCCAGGTCAGCGGCGGGCACAACCGCATCGTAACCAAAACCGGGTCTGCGACGCGGCTCACGCAACGGCGGCGAAGCGGATGTCGCAGGCATCTTCGCCGACAGCGAAACGCACCAGCCGCGCCCCTGCGCTCTCCAGCGCATCCCGGTCCTTTTTGGAGACACGCCCGTACTGCTCGACCTCCAGCGTCGCCCCGGCCCGCGAGCGCACGATCCGCCAGCTGCCGCGCACCAGCCCGTCGACCAGGACCGTCCCGGGGAACACCCCGTTCGGCACCCCGAACACCCGCTTGCGCGCGTCGTCCGGCAGCACACGAGTCCGGTCGGCGTGCGACAACAGCAGGTTGTCGAACTCGGCGATGAACCGCGGCGGCGCGGGCGTGGCCGGGTCCGGGCGCGGCGCTTCGGGCAGGTCGAACACCTCGCGTCCCTGCTCGGTCCGGAACACCCGCAGCCGCGGGCGCAGCCGGTCCACCACCTCGCCGAGCCGCGTCAGGCCACTCCACGCCTGCACGTCCGCGACACTCGCCGGCCCGAACGCCGCCAGGTAGCGCAGCACGAGATCGTCCAGCGAGGCGTTCCGCTCCAGCGGACGCCCGAGCCAGTCCTCCGCCGACGCGAGAGTCGTCCGCCCGCTGCGGCCCCACACCGCGCGCGGCGGGACCTGCACGAGCGGGAGCAGACCGCGGGCGGCGTGCGCGAGCGCCGACGCCGGCGTGTCCGGCCACACCCGCGCGAGCTGTTCCCCCAGCGCGGCCGGGGTGCGCGGCTCCTCCGCGAGCAACGCGCGCGCCTGCTCCGCGACCGCGCACAGGTCAACCGGGGCAAGCGATTTCTTGTAGGCGGCGTTGGTGCGCATGTCGCGGTCGAACAGCGGCTGCAGGAGCGGGCGCAGCCAAAGGCAGTCGTCCGCCGCCACCAGGTGCACGGTGCCGCGCATCAACGCGATCCGCACCACCTGCCTGTCGAGCAGGAGCTGCCCGAGCTGCTCCGGCCGGAAACCGTGCAGGCGCGACCACAACCCGTAGTACGGCGGGAACGGCGCCTGCGCCTGAAGTCCGCACAGGTGCCGGACGGCTTCCAGCGGTGTGAGCTTCGTCCTGCGCAACAGCAGCTGACGGGCGAGCAGAGCCCGGTTCAGGGCGCGCTGCCCCAGCGTGTCCGGCATGGCCGAACCCTAGAACCTACCGGTGACAGTTCCGGTCCGCGTAGTCCTTTCGTGGCCGCGTTTTGTGACCTGGAACACAACTCACCGGTCTACCCAGGGGTAGCCCCTACAAGTGAATCCATGCATGACGGACACCACGCGGTCCTTGCCGGGCTGGGAGCCTGGCTGCCGCCGCGGGTGGTGGACAACGACGACCTCGCCCAGCACCTGAACACCTCCGACGAATGGATCCGCGCGCGCACCGGCATCGGTGAGCGCCGCATCGCCGACCCCGATGTGTCCACTGTGGATATGGCGATCGCCGCGGGGCGCAACGCCTTGCGCAGCGCCGGGTCGGACGCGATCGACGCGGTGGTGCTCGCGACGGCGACGCCCGACTACCTCTGCCCGGCCAGCGCGCCGCAGGTGGCCTCGGGGCTCGGGCTCAGCGGGGTTGCCGCCTTCGACGTCAACGCCGTCTGCAGCGGCTTCATCTACGCACTGGCCACGGCCGCGGGCATGATCGCGGGCGGAGTCGCCGGCCGCGTGCTCGTCGTCGGCGCGGACGCGTTCAGCCGCTATTGCGATCCCGCCGACCGCACCACCGTCCCGATCTTCGGTGACGGCGCGGGCGCTGTCGTGCTGCGTGCCGGGACCGCCGACGAGCCGGGCGCGCTCGGGCCGTTCGACCTGCACAGCGAGGGTGAGAACGCGGGCCTGCTGATCGTCCCGGCCGGTGGCGCGAAGCAGCGCCAGTCGGCCGACCCGCACGACCACTATCTGACCATGCAGGGAACCGCCGTGTTCCGGCACGCCTGCGCGCGCATGGCCGAATCCGCCCGTGCCGTGCTGGAGCGGTCCGGGCTCGGGGTCGGCGACGTCGACCGGTTCGTCGGCCACCAGGCGAACATCCGAATCCTGCAGGCCACCGCCAAACAGCTGGGCATGCCGAACGACCGCGTGGTGGCGAACATCGAGCGCGTCGGCAACACCAGCGCCGCCTCGATCCCGCTCGCGCTGGCCGACGCCTGCGACGACGGTGACCTCCAGCCCGGCCACCGGGTGCTGCTGACCGCGTTCGGCGCCGGCCTGACGTGGGGTTCGACGCTGCTGACCTGGCCCGACGTGAAGCCGGGCGGCGAGGCCTAGTTCGTCCAGGTCTTCGTTGGTGTGTCCCGCCCGCGGAGCTGGACCGTCTCGTGCCGGGTCCACCGGGCCTGCTCGCCGGATGCGGCCTGGGACCAGAGGGTGTCGCTGGCGAGGATGCGGCCGGGCACGTGCTTCGCGTGCTCGGTCAGCCGCGCAGCTTCGTTCACCGCGTCGCCGATGACCGTGTACTCGAGCCGGCTGCGGCTGCCGAGTTGCCCCGCGAACACCGGTCCCCACGCGACGCCGATGCCCAGGTCCAGCTCGCCCTCCTCGCGAACCGCGTCCCGGATGGCGCGCGCCGCTGACATGGCCGCGGTCGCCGGATCGGCCAGCCGCGTGGGCGCGCCGAAGACGCAGAACGCGGCGTCGCCCTGGAACTTGTTCACCAGCCCGCCGCGGGCGTCGACGGCCGACACCACGCTGTCGAACAACCGGTTCAGCTTGCGCACGATCTCCTCGGGCGGCAGCCGGTAGGCCAGGGCGGTCGAGTCCACGACGTCGACGAACAACGCGGCGACCTCCCGCACGTCACCGCTCAGCGACACCCCGTGTTCCAGGGCGTGCCGGGCGACGTCGATGCCCACGTGCCTGCCGAACAGGTCCCGCAGCCGGTCCTGTTCCCGCAGTCCGGCGACCATGCTGTTGACCGACACCTGGAGCGAGCCGATCTCGCTGGCGTCGTCCACGCGCACCGACACGTCTTTGCGGCCGCGGGTGACGAGGCCGACCGCCATCCGCAACCGGCGCAGCGGCGCGGCGACCGCCCGCGCGAGGAGCGCCGTGCCGATCGCGCCGCTGACGAGCCCGACGATCGACAGCATGATCAGGCTGGAGGTCTCGTCGGCCCTGCCGATGTTCGGTGGCGCGGCGACGATCAGCACGCCGAGCAGCGGGACCCCACTCGCTACGGCCCAGGTGATCGCGAGCCGGGACAGGACGCTGACCGACACCGCGTTGCGCGGTGGGCTCACCTCGAGCGCCAGGATCAGGATCGGCCGCGCGACCCACTCCGCGGCCAGGTACATCAGACCGACGGTGAGCAGCCCACCGAGCCCGACGGCGAGGGTGACGCCGAGGGTGTCGAGCGCGGAGCCGAGGATGCTGGTGAGAGTGCCGAGGATGATCGTCCCGCCGAGCCAGAGGGTGCCGCTGACCAGCGCGAGGTCGCGGGGCAGGCGGAGCGCGCGGCGGGCTTCCGGCGGCGTCGGGCGGCGGCCCTGGGCGAACCAGACGGCGGTGCGACGGTGCAGGATCGCCGTCCACACCGAGCCGACGAGCACCGAGAGCAGGACGTACGCACCGGCGCAGGTGAGCAGGATCCAGTTGCGGTCGCCCATGTCGGCGGGGATGCCCTGGAGGAACAGCAGCAGCCAGACGGCCGCCGCGCCGCACACACTCGACCCGACGCCGAGGACGACGAACCCCAGCCCGGTGCGCAGCACCACGCGGAACTTCGCGAGCTGGGCGAACTTCGGCACGGAGTGATCGTATTGCCAGCGGCGGGGGAAGGGCGCGTTGTTGTGGCGAGTGGATCGGCGGGCGGGCCTGGGGGTTCGGTGGAAGTGGGCCGGCGGTGAGGCTCGGACCGCCGGCGGGAAGGTGGGGAGTGGCGGTCGGGCTCGGTTCGGCCGGCGCCGGGGCGTTCGCGACGGGAGCGTGAGTGTGTTCGAGACGGTGGCGGCGCTGCCGATGCGTTCGGCGGTGGTCCCGTCCTGCTCCGGGTCAGGAAGCGCGTTTGCGTGAACGGGCCGGCCGCGCGTCGCGGATGGCTTTTTCCAGGTCGGCGCGGTTGAGCTTCGAGCGGCCCTTGATGTCGAGTTCCCGGGCCATCTTGTCCAGCTCCGACTTGCTCAGCTCGGACAGGTCCGGCTCCGCCGCCTTCCGGGACTTCTTCGGGGCAGCCGAACCGTCCTTCCCGCCGGAGCCCTTGTGCCGCTCGACGCTGCGGGACAGCGCTTCGAACAGGTCGACCACCTTCGTCGGCTCGGCGGGCTCGTCCTCGACCGTCACCGTGCGGCCGGCCTTCTTGTCGTCGATCAGCTTCAGGACGCGCTCGTTGTACTGGTCGTGGTAGTCGTCCGGGCGCCAGTCGTCGGCCATGGAGTCCACCAGCGCGACCGCCATCTCCAGTTCACGGCCCCGCGGCTCCGCCTTCTCCGGCAGCTTCTTCAGCTCCTTCGCCGGGTTCCGCACGTCCTCGGCGAACAGCAGCGTGTCCAGCACCAGCACACCGTCGCCGGCGCGGACCGCGGCGATGTGCTCCTTGCCGCGCATCACGAAGCGCGCGATGCCGGCCTTGTTGGTGTCCGCCATGGCCTGCCTGAGCAGCCCGTACGCGCGCCCGAACTCCTCCTTCGTCGGCGCCAGCCAGTAGCTCTTCTGGAAGTACAGCGGGTCGATCTCGCCGAGGTCGACGAACGACTCGATGTCGATGGACCGGGACCGGCCGGGCGCGATCTGGTCCAGTTCCTCCTGCTCGACCAGCACGTAGTCGCCGTCGCCGAGGTCGTAGCCCTTCACGATGTCCTCGTAGGCCACCTCCTCGCCGGTCCGCTCGTTCACGCGCTTGTACCGGATCCGGTCCGACGTGCCGCGCTCGAACTGCCGGAAGTGCACGGTGTGGTCCTCGGTCGCGGAGTACAGCTCGACCGGCACCGTCACCAGGCCGAAGTTGATCGCACCGCTCCAGATCGCTCGCGCCATCACGCCTCCCGGACCACTTCGGTAGCCGATTTGTCGACACGTACGCCGGTGAACCGAGGATGCCGCAGCTTGCCGTCGCCGGTCCACTCCGAAAACCGCACCTGCACGACCACCTCCGGCTCGACCCAGCGCGGCCCGCGCTCGGGGACCGGCTCGTCGAACGGCGACCGGCGGCGCTCCAGCCCGGTCAGCCTGCCGGTCAGCCCACGCAGCGTGGCCTCGCTGTAGCCGGCGCCGACCTTGCCCGCGTACCGCAACCGGCCGCGGTCGTAGTAGCCGACCAGCAGCGCGCCGAACCCGGTCCGCGCCCCGCCCGGCGCGCTGAACCCGCCGACGACGAACTCCTGTTCCTTGACGCACTTGAACTTCAGCCAGTCGGTCGTCCGCCCGGACCGGTACGGCGCGTCCGCCCGCTTGGCGATCACGCCCTCCCAGCCGCGCGCGCACGCGTGGGCGAAGTACTCCTCGCCGGTGGTGTTGCGGTGCGTGGCGTACCGCAACACCCCACCCCAGTCGAAAGCCTTGCGCAGCAACTGCTTCCGTTGCCGCAGCGGCAACCCGGTCGTGTCGTGGCCGTCGAAGGCCAGCAGGTCGAACAGGTACAGGTACACCGCGACGCCGGTGGCCTCGATGCGCCGCCGGTCGGTCAGGTGGATGCGTTGCTGCAGCCGGGCGAAGCTGGTCTGGTTGCCGTCGAAGGCGACGATTTCGCCGTCGGCGACGAACGAGGAGGCACCCGATCCGGCGAGCGCCTCCCCGAGTTCCGGGTATCCGGCGCTGATGTCGTTGTGGTTGCGCGACCACAGCACGGGCGGGCCGCCGTCGCGCGAGCAGATGGCGCGAACCCCGTCGAGCTTGCGCTCGAACAGCCAGTTCTCCCTGGAAAACGGCTGCTGGGTCAGCGTCGCCAGCATCGGCGCGCGCCACCCGGGATCAGCCATGATCGCCGGTTACCCTGCGAAGCGCTCCGCAAAACCGCTGGTCACAGCTCTCCGTCCTGCTCGGTGAGCCCGTCGCGCAGTCGCTGCAGGGTGCGGGCGAGCAGCCGCGACACGTGCATCTGGGAAACCCCGATCCGCTCCGCGATCTGGGTCTGCGTCATGTTGTGCACGAACCGCAGGCCGAGGATCTTGCGCTCGCGCTCGGGCAGCTCCTGGATCAGCGGCAGCAGCGCCTCGTGGTTCTCGACGCCCTCCAGGCCGGCGTCCTCCTCACCCAGCGTGTCGCCGAGCGCGAGGTTCTCGGTGTCACCGGACAGCACCTCGTCCAGCGACATCGAGTGGTAGGCGTTGCCCGCTTCCAGGCCCTCGTAGACCTCGTCCTGGCTCACGCCGAGGTGGCTCGCGATCTCGCTCGGCGTCGGCGCGCGGCCCAGCCGCTGCGCGAGCTCGGTGCTCGCGCTGGAGATCGACAGGTGCAGCTCCTTGAGCCGGCGCGGCACCCGCACCAGCCAGCCGGTGTCGCGGAAGTGGCGGCGCACCTCACCCATCACCGTCGGCACGGCGAAGGACAGGAAGTCCGAGCCGCGGCTGGCGTCGAACCGGTCCACCGCGTTGATCAACCCGACGGTGGCGACCTGGACCAGGTCCTCCTTCGCCACCCCGCGCCCGGAGAACCGCTGCGCGATGTGCTCGGCCAGGGGCAGGTGCCCCGTCACGAGCTCGTCGCGCAGGGCGGCGCGGCGGGGGTCATCGGCCGGCAGGCTCGCCAGCTCGTCGAACAGCGGGGCCAGGTGGCCGTATTCGTTCGACGATGTGGGTTGTGTCGGCTCGGTCCGGGAACCGGTCACGCGCCTGCCCCTGGGACGTCCACGACGACACGTCGCTTGGCGAGTTCGATGTCCACCTGGTGGCCCTGGCCGTTCGACTTCACGTGCGCGTCGACGGAGTCCGTGAGCGTGCTCAGGACCCGCCAGCCGAAGGACTTGGTGCTCGGCGCGCTGTCGTTGTCCGACAACACCGTGCCCTGGAACCGCAGTTCGTCGTCCTCGACGACGAACCGGCAGCGCATGGTGGAGCCCGGCAGTGCCCGGGTGATCAGCGTCGAGCACGCTTCGTCCACTGCCAGCCGCAGGTCGGCGATCGAGTCCAGGTCGAAGTCGGCGCGGGTGGCGAGCGTCGCCACCACCGACCGGACGATCGGCAGGTGTGCCAGGTCGGCACCGAGCCAGAGTTCGATCTCGTTCTGCGCGCGCAAGGACGGTGGCTCCCAGTCCGTCACGTTCACCTCACCGTCGTTCGAGTGTTGCTTCGGAACCATCATGCCTCGAACGAGGGAAGTTCGCTCGGTACGGTTACCGTCCGGAAGCATTCCGTAGCTGCAGTTATGGCCGTTCTCCTCACCGATGGCGCAAGATCGCGCCGAACCCCTCGACGAGCTCCTCGTCGACGTGCACCAGGTCCGCGTCCACGGCGATCGCCGCGGCGGGGACCGCCTCGTCGGCCCGGCACCGGTGGATCTCCGCGGCGCCGTAGGCCTTGAGTTCCTCCTCACCGAGCGCGATCTGCGCCGGGCTCGGACCCGTGCACACCATGTCCTCGCCCGGATCGCCGACGAGCAGAGTCTCCACATTGGCCTCGCGCAGCGCGGCCGTCACCGCCTCGAGTCCTTGCACCGCAAGGCCGTCCGGCTGGTTCAGCGCGCCGCGGAACTGCTGGACGACATCGTTCAGGCGGCTTTGCCGGACCGCTTCGGCCAGCTCGTCGGCGACGTCGGAGTGCGTGGCCTCGCGCGCGATCGACTTCGCGGCCTCGGGCAGTTCGTCGATCACGGCCTTGCGGCCCTGCACCTCGCCGGCCACCACGATCAGCTGCGCGTGCGCCTGCTCGGCCAGGCGGGCGACCACGCCCGCGATGTCGGCGACGTTGTGCCGCTTGACCTCCTCGGTGCGGTGCTGCATGCGGTGGTGCGCCTCACCGCCGCCGCGGGTGTGGTGCACCGGGTGGTCCTGGCCGCTGACCTCCTCCGCGGCCATCTCGTCGCCGTGCTCGTCGAAGGCCTTGACGGTCGCGCTCACCTGGTCGACCTCGGCGACCACGTGCGGCAGCGCCAGCTCGCCGTACCGCGCCAGCGGCAGCAGATAGGGCAGGTCGGACACCCGGGCGATGGTGCTCGCGGGCGGGCTCGGCAGGTGCTCGTCGACCAGGACCCGTTCGCCTGCGGCCAGCAGCGCGCGGCCGCTGCGGCCGGTGGCGCGCGGGCCGTCCAGGATCGCGCTCTCCAGCGCGCTCACCGCGCCGTCCGGGGCGTGCTGCGCGGTCAGCGCGTCCTTCAGCTCGCGCCACTTGAGCTCGAGCTGTTTCTCGGCGTCCTCCGTGTCGTGCGAGTCCTCGAAGTAGACGGACGTGAACGGACCGGTCGCGGTCACCAGCGGGCGCAAGGTCGTCGTGTCCATGCCCGCTTCTTACCCGTCGGTTCGCGCCGTGAAACGCCACGGTTTGATGGGGCCATGGAGTGGTGGGAGGCGTTGGTCGTGTTCCTGGCCGGGGTGTGGGCGGGCACGATCAACACGGTCGTCGGGTCCGGCACGCTCGTCACGTTCCCGGTGCTGGTCGCGCTCGGTTACTCGCCGGTGACCGCGACGACGTCGAACGCGATCGGGCTCGCGCCGGGCACGATCAGCGGCGCGATCGGCTACCGGCACGAGCTGACCGGCCAGGGCAGGCGGGTCGCGCGATACGCGGTGCCGTCGGCGCTCGGTGCGGTGTGCGGCACGGTGCTGCTGCTTTCGCTGCCGCCCAACGCGTTCGAGACGGTCGTGCCGGTGCTGGTCGGGCTCGCCGTGGTGCTGGTGATCATCCAGCCGCGGGTGTCCCTGTGGGTGGCGCGCCGCCGCGAGGCCGGGAAGGGCGGCGGCTCGCGTGACGGGCTCGTGTTGTTCCTGATCTTCCTGGTCGGCATTTACGGCGGGTACTTCACCGCGGCACAGGGCGTCATGCTGATGGCGTTCATGGGGATGCTGCTCACCGACCCGCTGCAGCGGCTGAACGGGATCAAGAACGTCCTCGCCGCCGTGGTCAACGTGGTCGCCGGGATCGTCTACGCGTTCATCGCCCCGGTCAGCTGGCCGGTGGTGGCGCTGCTCGCCGTCGGGTCCACCCTCGGCGGGCAGCTCGGCGCCAAGATCGGGCGCCGGCTGCCCGCGCCGGTGCTGCGCGGCGTGATCGTCGTGGTCGGCATCGCCGCGATCGTGCAGCTGGTGGTCAACGGCTGAAGCCGCGCGCCGCCTGCAGGAAGGCGTCGTTCTCCTCGCGGGTGCTGATCGTGATGCGCACGCCGTCGCCCGCGAAGGCCCGCACGACCACCTTGTTCGCCAGCGCGTGCTCGGCGAACTCGAGCGCGCGGTCGCCCAGCGGCAGCCACACGAAGTTGGCGTGCGTCTCGGGCACCTCGTAGCCGAGGGCGAGCAGTTCGTCGGCGACGCGCTGCCGCTCGGTGACGATCGCCGCGCACCGCTCGCGCATCTCGTCCTCGGCGTCGAGCGAGGCCAGCGCGGCGATCTGCGCCAGCGAGTTCACGCTGAACGGGATGTAGACCTTGCGCACCACCTCGGCCAGCTCGGCCGGGCCGACCAGGTAGCCGACGCGCAGCCCGGCCAGGCCGTAGGCCTTGGAGAAGGTCCGCAGCACCACGACGTTGTCGCGGGTGCGCGCGAACTCCATCCCGTCCGGCACGTCCGGGTCGGTGACGAACTCGCGGTAGGCCTCGTCCAGCGCGACGACCACGTGCGGCGGCACCTGGTCGAGGAAGCGCACCAGCTCCTCGTGGCGGTTCGCGGTGCCCGTCGGGTTGTTCGGGTTGCAGACAAAGACCAGCTTCGTCCGCGGCGTGATGGCGGCGAGCATCGCGTCCAGGTCGTGCGTGTGCGTGGCGTCCAGCGGCACCTTCACCGACGTCGCGCCCGCGATCTGGGTGACGATCGGGTACGCCTCGAACGAGCGCCACGCGAACAGGACCTCGTCCCCGGGCGCGCACAGGGCCTGCGTGAGCTGCTGGCACAGCGCGACCGAGCCACAGCCGACCGCGACGCGCTCCACCGGGAAGTCGAACTTGCGCGCCAGGCGGTTCGCCAGCGCCGTCACACCCATGTCCGGGTAGCGGTGGACGTCCGCGGCGGCCTCGGCGATCGCGGCGCGCACGCTCGGCAGCGGGCCGCCCGGGACCTCGTTGCTGGCGAGCTTGATCGCACCCGGCACCGTCCGCCCTGCGACGTAGGCGGGCAGCGAGCCGAGATCGGGACGGGTACGCACGGACATGGCGGGCACTCCTTCGGTCGAACGCGCTGCTGCCACGTTATCCCGAACACTTGATCGCGATCGGTGTTGACTCCCGTTCACCCGGGGATGGTTGAGTAGTGCGATGACGCAGACGCACACCTCGCACTACGAGCGGACCGACGGCCGGGCGATCGAGCTGACGTTCGCCGAACCCGAGAACGTCGTCCGCGGTGGGCTCGTGGTGCTGCACGAGGTCGGCGGGATCACCGACGGGGTGCGGTTGCTGATCTCGAGCCTGGCCGCGGAGGGCTGGCTGGCCGCCGCACCGCACATCGAGGACACGCCGACGCCGGACAGCGTCCTGGCCGCCACCGACATCGCGCTGGCCTGGCTGGTCGAGCGGGGCGTGCAGGCCGATCTGCTGGGTGTCGTCGGCTTCGACCTGGGCGGCACGGCCGCGCTGCTGGTCGCCGCCAACCGGAAGCTGGGCGCGGCGGTCAGCGTCGGCGGGCACCGCGTCGCCGAGAAGCCGGGGCTGGTCGACATCGCGCGCGAGCTGGTCAGCCCGTGGCTCGGCCTGTACGGCGACGCCGGCGACGAGCTGGGCGCCGCCGAGGTCGAGAAGCTGCGCGAGGCCGCCGCCGAGGCGCGCGTGGCCACGAACGTGGTCCGCTACCCGGGCGCCAACCACCGGTTCGACGCCGACCCGCAGGCCGCCGTCGAGGCCTGGCAGCGGACGTTGAGCTGGTTCGACGCCCACCTTCGTTAGGTGTGTTGCGAAGCGGCGGAGCCGCTTGTGGTGAGCGCCAACTGGCACCGCCGCGGGTTCTGAGGTGGTTCCTGGCGAGGACAGCGCCGACGTGGTGAATTGGCATTCATGAGGAGGCGATCCCACAGCCAGGGGCCGCCTCAGGTTCTGCTACCCGCACCGCTGTACAGGCTGATCCGCGGCAAATTTCTAATACGCTCCCGGGGTGACCACCGATGTTGCTGACACCCCGGAAGTGTTGTGGCGGCCGGACCCGGAGCGGGTCGCCGCGAGCAGGATCCAGGCGTTCCGCGACTGGCTGCGCGCGGAGCGCGACGTGTCCCTCGACGACTACGACGAGTTGTGGCGGTTCTCCGTCGACCGGCCCGCGGACTTCTGGGGCGCGGCGGCGGAGTTCCTCGGCATCCGCTGGCACGCCGAGCCGAGCGCGGTCCTCGGCGACGCGCGCATGCCGGGCGCGCAGTGGTTCCCCGGCGGCACCCTCAACTACACCGAGCACGCCCTGACCGGCGCAGACGACGACCTCGCGGTGATCTTCCGCCGCGAGGACGGGCTGTCCGCCCGCCTCACCTACCGCGAGCTGCGCGAACAGGTGGCCGCGGCGCGGGCGGCGCTGGTCGAGCTCGGCGTCGGCCGCGGTGACCGCGTGGTCGCGCTCGCGCCGAACTGCCCGCAGACGCTCGTCGCGTTCCTGGCCACCGCGAGCCTCGGCGCGATCTGGTCGTCCTGCTCGCCGGACTTCGGCGTCCGCGCGATCAGCGACCGGTTCACCCAGATCGAGCCGAAGGTCCTGGTCGCGATCAACGGATACGTCTACAACGGACGGTCCTTCGACGTCCGGCCGACGGTCGAGGAGCTGCGCACGCGGATCCCGTCGCTGACGGCCACCGTGCTGGTGGACTACGCCGGCGGCGGCACGGTCGACGGCGCGCTCGCCTGGGACGAGCTGCTCGACCGGCACGCCGGCGCCGAGATGGCGTACGAGCCGGTGCCGTTCGACCACCCGCTGTGGGTGCTGTACTCGTCCGGCACCACCGGGCTGCCGAAGGGCATCGTGCAGGGGCACGGCGGGATCGTGCTGGAGCACCTCAAGGCGACGGTGCTGCAGATGGACCTCGGGCCGGGCGAGAAGTTCTTCTGGTTCACCACCACCGGCTGGATGATGTGGAACTTCCTGATCGGCGGGCTGCTGGCGCGCTCGACGATCGTGATGTTCGACGGCAGCCCGGGGCATCCCGATCTGAACACGCTGTGGCGGCTGGCGGCCGAGGAGCGGATCACCTATTTCGGCACGTCCGCGCCGTTCGTCCAGAGCTGTGTCAAGGCAAAGATCCGCCCGGCCGCGTCGTTCGACCTGTCGGCGTTGCGGGCACTCGGATCGACCGGCGCGCCGCTGTCCGACGACGGCTTCCGCTGGATCGCCGACGAGGTCGGCCGGTCGGTGCAGATCTGCTCGGTGTCCGGCGGCACCGATCTGTGCGCCGCGTTCGTCGCGGCCGCGCCGGACGTGCCGGTGTGGCTGGGCGAGCTGTCCTGCCGGGCGCTCGGAGCCGCCGTGACGGCGTTCGACGAGGACGGCCGTGAGGTGGTCGACGAGGTCGGCGAGCTCGTGGTGACCAAGCCGATGCCGTCGATGCCGGTGTTCTTCTGGAACGACGAGGACGGGTCGCGACTGCGTGAGGCCTACTTCGACATGTATCCGGGCGTGTGGCGGCACGGCGACTGGATCCGGATCACGCCCCGCGGGTCGGCGGTGATCTACGGCCGCAGCGACTCGACACTCAACCGCGGCGGCGTGCGGATGGGCACCGCCGAGTTCTACCGCATCGTCGAAGGCTTCGACGAGATCGCCGACTCGCTCGTCATCGACACCACGCGGGCCGGGAATACCGACGGTGAGCTGCTGTGTTTCGTCGTGATGGCGCCCGGGGCGGATCTTGCCGCGGTCGAGCCGGAGCTGCGCGCCCAGCTGCGGCGCGGCCTCTCGCCGCGACACGTACCCGATCGGTTCATCGAGGTGGCGGAGGTGCCCCGGACGCTGAACGGTAAGAAGTGCGAGGTGCCGGTCAAGAAGATCCTGACCGGGGTGGCGCCGGAACGGGCGGTCAGCCGGGACGCGCTCGCCAACCCGGGGGCGCTCGAACCGTTCGTCGACATGGCCAGGGGGAGTTAGGGGGCAGGGTGTCCGGGAGGGCGTTGGCCGGGGAGCGGCCGGCCGTCTGGCGCGTCACGGGCGCGGCGTCGGTCGCGGCGATCACCTGGGTGACCAGGCTGGTCGGACTGCTGGCGGTGATCTCGGTCGTCCTGCCGGCCGGGCGGCGCGGCATGCGCGGGCACGTCGCGGTGTGGCTCGGGCTGCCCCAGGATGCGACGACGGCCGCGGCCGCCGTCGTGCTGGCCGTCGGGGTGCTGCTGATCATGCTCGCGTCCGGGCTGAAGCGGCGCAAGCGCCGGGCCTGGCAGCTCGCGCTCGCCGCCAGCGTCGTGCTGGCGGTGTCGCACCTCGGGATGCAGCACGTGTTCGGCGCCGGGATGGTTGCGGTCGCGCTGGCCGTGACGCTGGTGCTGAACCGGCGGCACTTCGTCGCGTTGCCCGACCCGGTGACCGGGAAGTGGGTCGCGGTGCGGGTGTTCCTGCAGCTCCTGGTGGCCGGCTTCGTGATCAACGTCGCGCTGCTGTCGGTGGCGCCGTCCCGGTTCATGGCGCCGCTGTCGTTCCCGGACCGGATGGCCGAGGCGGCGCTGGCGCTGTTCGGCGTCAGCGGCCCGGCCGAGTTCCACGTCGAGTGGATGGACGACCTGACCGCGACGGTCGGGTTGCTGTTCGGGCTGGGCGCGGTGCTGCTCGCCGCGTACTTCCTGCTGCGCTCGGCTGAGCCGGCGCCGCACCTGAGCGAGGACGAGAAGGCCCGGCTGAAGGCGCTGCTGGACAAGCACGGCGCCCGCGACTCGCTCGGGTACTTCGCGCTGCGCGACGACAAGTTCGTGGTGTTCTCCAAGACCGGTAAGGCGGCCGTGACGTACCGGGTGATCGCCGGCGCGGCGATCGCGTCGGCCGATCCGCTTGGCGACAACGAGGCCTGGCCGGGCGCGATCGAGGAGTTCCTGGCGGTCTGCCGCCGGCACGGCTGGGTCCCGGCGGCGATGGGGTGCTCGGAGCTGGGCGCGACCGCGTGGGCCCGGTACGACCTGGACGTGCTGGAGATCGGCGACGAGGCGGTCGTCGATGCGGCGACGTTCACGCTGGAGGGCCGCGTGATGCGCGGGGTGCGCCAGGCGGTGGCGAAGACGAAGCGGGCCGGGTATGCGGTGCGCGTGCGGCGGTCGGAGGAGCTGGCCGAGGGCGAACTGGCCGAGCTGGAGGCGCTGGCGGCGAAGTGGCGGGGGAGCGACACCGAGCGCGGGTTCTCGATGGCGCTGGGCCGGATGGGCGATCCCGGGTCGGTGCTGGTGACCGCCGAGCAGGACGGTGTGGTGCGGGGGCTGCTGCAGTTCGTGCCGTGGGGCAGCGACGGGCTGTCGCTGGACGTGATGCGCCGTGATCGGACCGCGGACAACGGCATCAACGAGCTGATGATCTCGGAGCTGCTGCTGGCCGCGAAGGATTACGGTGTGAGGTACGTCTCGCTGAACTTCGCCGCGTTCCGGAAGCTGTTGGAGCAGGGCAGGCGGATCGGGGCGGGTCCCGTGGCGCGCGCCTCGGCGAAGGTACTGGGATGGATGTCACACTGGGTGCAGATCGAGACGCTGTACCGGTTCAACGCCAAGTTCCAGCCGGCGTGGGTGCCGAGGTACCTGGTGTACCCGGGCGTGCGCGAGCTGCCACGGGTCGGGGTGGCCGTCTTCGAAGCCGAAGGCTTGGCCGGACGTTCCCCCAGGTTGCGGCGGTTGTTGCGGAGATGAGGGGGTCCTTTGCCGACGCTCTGAGGGGCTGTGTACGCTATCTCAGCAGTGGTCGTGATCCGGGAGGCTTCGCCTAGTCTGGTCTATGGCGCCGCACTGCTAATGCGGTTGGGGGTAACCCCCCCTCCCGGGTTCAAATCCCGGAGCCTCCGCAAGGCACTCGGACCCCGAGTGCTAGAGTGAAAACTGAACAAGCGCCCGTAGCTCAACGGATAGAGCATCTGACTACGGATCAGAAGGTTAGGGGTTCGAATCCCTTCGGGCGCGCGTCTGGTTGAGACAGCAAGACCAGAGAACCCGCCGGAGACGGCGGGTTTTCTGCATTTCGGGGTCGCGTGCCCGCCGATGATCGACACCACACCTTTCCCACACTTTATGAGGCGCTTCCTCGGCGATCACCCGCTTGAGGCCGAGCTGGTCCGCGATCTCCCGGACGGTCAGCACCGCGTCGTCGAGGAGGGTGGTCGCGGTCTTGCGGAAGTTGGGGCTCGTCACCCCATGGCCGGTGACCTCCTCCCGGCGTGCCCGAAGGGCAGCGGACCCGGCCGGCACCGATCAAGGGCGCTTCGCGGCCTCCCGGCAAACCCTTGAAGTGCCTCATCATCGGAAGCCACAACCAGTGTGAGCAGCACCGCGGTCCGGTTGATCACCACGAACTGATGGAAGCCGCTGCTGCCAACGCTGCCGCGTAACAGTCCTCTGTGTACTCCTCGGAAAACCCGCGGCGGGTCAGCGGGACTGGAGCGCGTCCAGCGCCACGGCCTGCGCGAGCACCAGCCGGCGGTCCAGCGCCGGGTCGGTGACGCGCACCAGGTAGTGGTCCCGGAACCGGGTCTTCTTCTCGAAGCTGCCCACCAGCTGGCCGTCGCGGGCGAAATCGAAGTGGTACTTCCACGGGAACGGGACGTCGCCAACCCACGGGAGGAAATCCCAGACGCGGCGGAACAGCGCCAGGGCCATGCTGCGCTCGCTGATCTCCACCGGCGGCAGGCCCGGCTGCTCGAGTCGCCACGTCGACCGCAGCAGCGACTTGCCGAACTGCTTGCCGAACACGCCGATCGGCTGCCCCTCGCCGGTCGTCACGTCGTAGGCGCTCGCCAGGTCGATCACCTTGCGGGCGCGGAACGCGGCGAGCACGTGCTGCTTGCTCTCGTCCGCGTAGAGGGTGACCTGCTCGCGGAAGGTCATCCGCTTCTGCTCGACGAACGCGACCAGCGCGCCGGGCCCGCCGTTGCCGTCGTCGGTGAAGACCTCGTAGCGGTTCACCATCATGGTGACCCGCTGGTGGACGTGGAACTGGTCGTGCTGCTGCAGGTTCACGGATCTCCCCAGGGGCGGCTGTCTTCGCGGCGTGCCTCGGCCGGGGCCACTCTAGGCGGTCCGCGGGTGAAAATCACCGGGCTTACCAGCGGGCGCGCGGGCGGGTTGGCTCGGGGCACGCCAACCGGAGGTGAGTCGCGCCGCATGTCGAAGAATCTGGTCGTCCTGGGAGCCGGGGGTCTGGCACGTCAGATCGTGGGGGTGGTCGAGGACCTCGAGGACATCAACCTCCTCGGCCTTACCGGCGAACCCGACGACCAGAGCCTGCGGAACGGAACCCCGCTCCTCGGCGGTGACGAGGTGCTCAAGAGCTTGGACGCGGCGTACGTGATCGGCGTGGCCAACCTCCTCGTGCGGCGCAAACTCGAGGAGTACGCGTCCGCCGTCGGCAGGGAACCGGCGACCGTCGTGCACCCCACGGCGCGGATCGAGAAGCGGGTGTCGATCGGACCGGGTGGTGTCGTCATGCCGGCCGCGCAGGTCCAGGAGGCCGTGGAACTCGGCTGCCACGTGCTGGTCGACGCGAACGTGCTGGTCTGCCACGAGGCCGTCGTCGGCCCGCACGTCACCATCAGCCCGCGCGCGGTCGTCGGCGCCCGGAGCAGGATCGGCGCAGGCACCACCATCGGCATGGGCGCGATCGTCCTGCCGGACGTGGCGGTCGGCGAGGAAGCGGTGATCGGCGCCGGTGCTGTGGTCACGAAGGACGTGCCGGGGCAGACCACCGTGGCCGGCGTTCCGGCACGCGTCCTGCGCTAGTCCCCGAACTCCGCCTGTACCTGGGGCAGCACCTCGGTGCCCAGCAGTTCGATCGCCGTCATCACGTGCTTCTGCGGCACCCCCGACCAGTCCATCTGCATGGCGTACCGGTCGGCTCCCACGAGCTTCCCGACCGTGATCAGCCGGTCCGCGACCTCGTTCGGGCTGCCGGTGAACAGCGACGACGCCCCGGCGGTGTACGCGTCGTACTCGGCGCGGGTCGGGACCGCCCAGCCGCGCGCCCGCGCGCCGTACTTCATGGTTTCCAGCCAGTACGGGTAGAACGTGTCCTTGGCGTCCTGCGACCTGCGCGCCACCAGCCCGATCGCGCTCATCGTCACGTGCTGCGTCGCCGGGTCGTTGCCGGACACCTCGCTCGCCCGGCGGTACAGCTCCACCAGCGGCGCGAACCGCTCCGGGCGGCCGCCGATGATCGCGTACACGACGGGTAGCCCGAGCGCGCCGGCGCGGATCGAGGAGTCCTGGTTGCCTCCCGTGCCGACCGAGATGCGCAGGTGCTCGCCGTACGGCCGCGGCAGCACCCGCGCACCCCGCAGCGGCGCCCGGAACTTGCCCGACCACGTCACCGGCTCCTCGCGGTCCAGCGCCAGCAACAGGTCGAGCTTCTCCTCGAACAGCGCGTCGTAGTCCTCCAGGTCCGCGCCGTACAGCGGGAACGACTCGATGAACGACCCGCGCCCCACCAGCAGCTCGGCCCGGCCGCCGCTGAGCTGGTCGAGCGTCGTGAACTGCTGGTAGAGCCGCACCGGGTCCTCGGTGCTCAGCACGGACACCGCGGTCGACAAGGTGATCTTCGAGGTCACGCTGGCCGCGGCCGCCAGCACCGTGGCCGGGTTGGAGATCGCGTACGAGTCGAGGTGGTGCTCGCCGAGGCCGTAGAACCCCAAGCCGAGCTCGTCGGCCAGCTTCATCCGCTCCAGCGTGTTGGCCAGCGCCGCCGAGACGGACAGCTGTTCGCCGGTGACCGGATCGGCCGGGCGGTCACCGAAGCTGTAGATGCCGAGTTCCATGCCTCCCAAGCTAACCAGCGGAGGATGACACGTCAACCAAATCGGACGACGAGGCTCGACAGCCGCCAGGTCCCCGGATCCGGCATGCGCTCGACCTTGACCGGTTCGAACTCCCGGGCCAGCAGCGCGGTCAGCGCGACCTCCGTCTGCACCCGGGCCAGCGCGGCGCCGAGGCAGAAGTGCGGGCCGTGCCCGAAGCCGAGGTGCCCACCGCCGGGCCGGGTCACGTCGAAGCGGTCCGGATCCCCGAAGGCGCGTGGATCCCGGTTGGCCGCCGCGACCGCCGCGACGATCGCCTCGCCCTCGCGGATCAGCACGCCCTCCAGTTCCACGTCCTCGCGCGCGTAGCGCGGAATCGTCATCAACGTCGGCCCGCACCAGCGGATCAGCTCGTCCACCGCGCGCGGCATGAGTCCCGGTTCGGCGCGCAGCGCGGCGAGCTGGTCCGGGTGCTCCAGCAGGGCGGCCACCGCGTTCGCGATGAGGTTCGCCGGGGTCTGCCCCGCCAGCACCAGGTGCCACACGAGCGTGACCATCTCGGTGTCACTGAGCCGGTCCTCGGCCCGGATCAGGTCGGCGAGCACGTCGTCGCCCGGCTCCTCCCGGCGGCGGGCGATGGCGGCCTGCGCGCCGGCCATGACGCCGGGGATCGCCGCCGCGAACGCCGGGCCATAGCCGGCGGCCACCGCCATGCCGTACTCGCGCCAACGCGGGCGGTCCTCGCCGGGAATGCCGACCAGTTCGCAGATCACGTCCATCGGCAGCGGACGGGCGAAGTCCCGCAGCAGGTCGGCCTCCGCGGGCAGGTCGTCGAGCAGCCGTCCGACGAGCGGTTCGACGCGTGGCCGGAAGTCCAGCGCGCGGCGCGCGGAGAACGCGGGGGAGACCAGGCGCCGCAGCCGGGCGTGCTCCGCACCCTCCATTTCGGACATCGTGCGCATGTACGCGCGGCAGTGTTCGGGCACGTCCGGGCGCTGGTAGCTGTTCGCGGTCAGTTCGAAGCGCGGGTCGGACAGGACCGCTCGCGCGGTCTCGTGTCGGGTCGCGGCCCACACCGGGCCGAAGCCGGGCGCGCCGACGCGGGCGAGCGGCGACTGCTCCCGCGCCCGGCCGTAGGCGGTAAACGGATCGGTCAGCACTTCGGGGTCGGTCAGGGAGATCTCGGGGATCACTCGCACTCCAGATGTTCAGTACAGATGTTCATATCATTTGAATGGGCACGATATCTTGGTCTTCGTCCGGATGGCAACGAGGAGGCTTCGTGGCGCGGCTGACCAGGGCGGAGACGCAGGAGCGCAACCGCGCGAAAGTGCTGGTCGCGGCCCGCGAGGAGTTCGCAGAGCGGGGGTTCCGGGACGCCAAGGTGGACGTCATCGCCGAGCGGGCGGAGCTCACGCGCGGCGCGGTCTACTCGAACTTCCCCGGCAAGCGGGCCCTGTACTTCGCGGTCCTGGCCGACCTCGCGGCCCGCGCGGAGCCGTCCCCGCACAGCAGGCCGGGCACCGACGCCCGGTCCGCGGTCGGCTCGTTCGCCCGCGACTGGATCGTGCGGGACGCCGGCCTGGCCCGCGACCTGCCGTCCGAGGTGATGGCCGACGAGCGGGTGCGGCTGCCGTACGCGCAGCTCATGGAACTCGGCGCGCTGCTGCTCGCGCTGGCGGTGGAACGGCTCGACCCGCCGGAGTCCCCACCGGGCGCGCCGCCCGCGCGGTACGTGCGCCGGGCGCGAGCGGTGCTGACGTCGCTGCACGGCGCGCGGCAGCTCACCGTCGCGGCGCCCGGGTTCGTCGAGCCGTTCGACGTGATCAGCACGTGCGAACAGCTCGCCGAACTGCCGTTCAACGACTGGTGGGCGCCGCCGCAGGTGTCCCCGCAGTCGCGGCCGGCCAACGAACCGTGGGCGCCCGGCGAGGCCGTCGACCTGGTGCGCGGCGAGCCGGTCCGGCTCCCGTCCGACGGCGTCGTCGCGGTACTCGGCCTGCACCGGCTCGCCGTCGTCGAGGAAGCGGTCCGGGCGGGGGCGGACGTCACGCTCGTGGCGGTCACCGGGGAACCGGCCGAGCTGGGGCCGCTCGCACGCCTGGTGATCACCGAGGTCGCCGCGTGCCTCCGGCAGGCGTTCCCCAAGGCCGCGTGGCCCGGCCTGCGGGTCGTGTGCGACGAACGAGGTGAGCTGGCCGCGGCGGCCGGCGTTGCGGCGGTCAGCGACGCGACCGAGGTGGCGGTGCGCGTGGCCGGCGGCCGGATCGTCGCGCGCGCCGACGGGTTCGGCGCCTGCCACGCGGTGTCAGCAGGGAGACTTGCGCCCGCCGCCGCGGCCAACCACGATCGGTCCTCGTGACTACGGCGGAAACCTCGCTCCGGTACGGCCAGGCCGCCGGGCGCTGGGTCCTGTTCGCCACCGTCCTCGGGTCCGGTATCACGTTCCTCGACGCCACGGTCGTGAACATCGCGCTGCCCAAGATCGGCAGCGACCTCGAGGCGAGCACGGCTGGTCTCCAGTGGACGATCAACGGCTACACGCTCAGCCTCGCCGCCCTGATCCTGCCCGGCGGCTCCCTCGGCGACCGATTCGGGCGGCGGCGGATCTTCGTGCTCGGCGTCTCGTGGTTCGCGATCGCGTCGCTGCTCTGCGGGCTCGCGCCGGACACCTGGACGCTGGTCGCCGCCCGGGTGCTGCAGGGGGTCGGCGGCGCCCTGCTCACGCCAGGGTCGCTGGCGATCCTGGAGGCGTCGTTCCACCCCGACGACCGCGCGAAGGCGATCGGCGCGTGGTCCGGGCTCGGCGGGATCGCGGGTGCGCTCGGACCGTTCCTCGGCGGCTGGCTGGTCGAGGTGGCGAGCTGGCGCCTGGTGTTCCTGATCAACGTGCCGCTCGCGGCGGTCGTCGCGCTGGTCGCGCTCCGGCACGTCCCGGAGACCCGCAACCCGGAGGCCGCACGGCAGCTGGACTTCACCGGCGCGGCGATGGGCGCTCTCGGGCTGGCCGGGCTGAGCTACGGCTTCACGGCGTGGCCGTCGCTCGGCGCCGGCTCGCCGACCGTGCTGGCGGCGCTGGGCGTGGGAGTCGCCGGGATCGCGGCGTTCGTGCTGACCGAGCGGCGGTCGCGGCACCCGATGCTGCCGCTCGGCGTGTTCGCGTCGCGGGCGTTCACCGCGGCGAACCTGGTGACCTTCGCGGTGTACGCCGCGCTGGGCGGCGTGTTCTTCCTGGTCGTGCTGAACCTGCAGGTCGTCGGCGGGTACTCGCCGGTCGCGGCGGGGTCGGCGATGCTGCCGGTGACCGCGCTGATGCTCGTGCTGTCGGCGCGCGCCGGGGCGCTGGGGCAGCGGACGGGGCCGCGCCTGCCGATGACCGTCGGGCCGATCGTGTGCGCGGTGGCGCTCGTGCTGCTGTCCCGGATCTCGGCGAGCCCGTCGTACCTGACGGAGGTGCTGCCCGCGGTCGTGGTGCTCGGGCTCGGCCTGTCGCTGACGGTCGCGCCGCTGACCGCGACCGCGCTCGGCGCGCTCGACGACCGGTACGCGGGGGTCGCCAGCGGCGCGAACAACGCGATCGCCCGCACCGCCGGGCTGCTCGCGGTCGCGGTGCTGCCGCTGGTCGCGGGTATCGGCGCGGGCAGCCTGACCGATCCCGCGGCGCTCGCGCCCGCCTACCGGACGGCGATGCTGGTGTGCGCCGGGATGCTCGTCGCGGGCGCGTTGATCGCGTTCGCGCTCGTGCCCGGCCGCCCGAAGCCGACGCCGGCCAGCCCGGTGAAGGTCCACTGCGCGGTGGCGGGCACCCCGCTGCACCCCGTGGAATGCCGCGAGCCCTCGGATCGTTGACGAATGTGCGAGGAAGGAGCGGGTATGAAGAGCAGGAATTCGCTCAGGTCGCTCAAGCGCCAGCCGGGCTCGATCGTGGTCCGGCGCCGTGGGCGCTCGTTCGTGATCAACAAGAACAACCCCCGGGTGAACGCCCGTCAGGGCTGAATTGTCCGGAAACAGGGTCCGTCCAGGGTCGACGGACCCTGTTCTTTTGTGCGATGTGCCGCCTATCGTGGCGATCGATGAACACGCGTGGAACTGCTGTCGTGGTCGGCGCTACCGGCGGGATCGGTGCGGAAGTCGCTGCTGCGCTGGGCGACCGGTACACGATCTGGCTCGCCGGACGGGACGAGACCGGGTTGAAGGAATTGGCCGGGACGTTGCCGGACGCGCATTGCTGGACGGTAGATCTGGCGGCCGATCCGGACATTTACGATAATTTCCCGGAATTGTCGTCGGTCGACGTGCTCGTGCATTGTGCGGGTGTTTTCCAACTGGGTTCGGTCGCGGAAACCGATCCCGCCGTGTGGCATGAGCTGTTCGCCGTGAACCTGTTCGGCGTCATCGGGATGACCCGGCTGCTGCTGCCCGCGCTGCGAGCCGCGCGGGGCCGGGTGATCCTGGTGAACTCGACGGCCGTCCTCGGCTCGCCCGCCAACCGGTCCGCCTACGCCGCCAGCAAGACGGCGCTGCGCGTGTTCGCCGAGGCGCTGCGCCGCGAGGAGCTCCGGAACGGGGTGCGCGTCACGAGCATCTACCCGGGACGGGTCGCGACGCCGATGCAGCAGACCGTCCGCCGGATGGAGGGCGGGCCGTACGAGCCCGAGCGGTACCTCGATCCGTCGTCGGTCGCGGACGCGGTGCGATCCGTGCTGGACGCGCCGCGGAACACGCATCCGACCGAGCTCGTGATCGAGCCCGAATGGCGTCCGTGACCTTGCGGTCGCGGCCCGCATCCGGTGGTATGGCGGCATGAACCAGACGGACGCTGTCGTCGTGATCGCGACCATCGAGGCCGCGGAAGGCAAGGAGGCCCAGGTCGAGGAGGCGCTGCGGACCGCGGTGCGGGCGGTGCACCCCGAGCCGGGTTGTGAACGCTACGCACTGCACCGCGACGCGAAGTCGCCGACGACGTTCGTGATGGTGGAGAAGTGGGCCTCCGGCCCCGCGCTCGGCGCCCACGGCAAGGGCGCGGCGCTCGCCGAACTGAACGCAGCGCTCGACGGGCTGCTCGCGAAGCCGTTGGACGTGCAGCTGCTGACCCCGCTGCCGGACGGGGACGGCAAGCTGGGCGCGCTGTGAACCTGCCGCTCGCCGGGATCACTGTCGTCAGCCTGGAGCAGGCCGTCGCGGCGCCGTTCGCGACGCGCCAGCTCGCCGATCTCGGCGCCCGGGTGATCAAGGTGGAACGCCCCGGTGGCGGTGACTTCGCGCGGCGCTACGACACGACCGTGCACGGCCAGTCCAGCTACTTCGTCTGGCTCAACCGCTCCAAGGAGTCGCTGACCCTCAACCTCAAGGACCCCCGCGGCCGGGAGGTGCTGGCGAAGCTGCTCGCCGGCGCGGACGTGTTCGTGCAGAACCTCGCGCCCGGTGCGGCGGCCCGCCTGGAGCTGGATCCGGCGACGCTCGCGCAGCGGTACCCGTCGCTGATCCCGTGCACGATCAGCGGGTACGGCACCGACGGGCCGTGGGCGGAGCGGAAGGCCTACGACCTGCTCGTCCAGTGCCAGACCGGCCTGGTGTCGCTGACCGGGACACCGGAGGGCGCGGCGCGGGTGGGGGTGTCGGTCGCGGACATCGCGGGCGGCATGTACGCCTACTCGGGCATCCTGACGGCCCTGTTCACGCGGGCCACGACCGGCCGGGCGGAGCCGGTGGAGGTGTCGTTGTTCGACGCGCTGTCCGAGTGGATGGGACAACCGGCCTACTACACGCGCTACGGCGGCACGCAGCCGCCGCGGGTGGGCACCCAGCACGCGACGATCGCGCCCTACGGCGCCTACACCGCGGCCGACGGGAAGGACGTGCTGTTCTCGATCCAGAACGAGCCGGAGTGGGTCGCGTTGTGCTCGCGGTTCCTGCAGCGGCCCGAGCTGGTCGACGACCCGCGGTTCGCGACCGGCTCCGCGCGGGTGGCCCACCGGAACGAGCTGAACGAGATCGTGGCGGCGCGGTTCCGCGAGCTGGACAGCGACAAGATCATGGCCCTGCTGGACGACATCGGCGTGGCGAACGCCGGGGTGAACTCGGTGCACGAGTTCCTGGCGCACCCGGTGCTCGCTGAGCGCGACCGGTGGCGCACGGTGTCGATCCCCGGCGGGACGATGGAGGCGCTCCGCCCGCCGGTGATCATGGGCGGGTTCGAGCCGCGGATGGGGCCGGTGCCGGAGGTGGGCGCGCACACCGACGCGATCCTCCAGGAGCTCGGCCACGAGGCGGCGGCGGTGGAGCGGCTGCGTGCGGAGGGTGTGGTCTGACCCGCGGGGTCGGTTTTTTGAGCCGCGGGGGCTGTTCTGTCCGCTGGGTGGCCCTGCCGCTGGGCGGCGATGCTGCTGAGCGGCTGAATGCGGAAGGTCGTGGTGCCCGGTGGGTTGCTTGTTACTCGGCAACGCTGCCGCCCTCGGGCGGCTCTGCGGGAGTGGTGAGAGCCGCTGGTGGGTCGTTTGCCGGGGTGCCGGCGTTGGTCTGATCGCCGGGCGGGCGTAGGGGCCTGACCTTGCGCCGGCCTTTGCCGCCGCTTGTCGTGGCGTGGCGGGGCGGGGTGCTGGGCCGGCGGAAGCAGCGCTCGCAGCGCGTCGGGAGGCTGGGGTGACCTGGATTGAGCCCCTCGTTCGTGGGGTACTCGCCGGTATGCGTCGCACCTTGCTCGGGATTTACCTGAACGACCACGTGGCCGTGGTGACCGCCGGGGTCGAGCTGGCCAGGCGTTTCGCCCGCGCCGAGGCCGACTGGGCAGGCAACGGCAAGCTCGACCGCCTCGCCGAGGAGATGGCCGAGGACCGCGACGCCCTCGTCGACATGATGCGCGCCCTCGGCGAACCCTCCCGCCCCACCGGCCACTGGGCCGGGTGGCTCCTGGAGAAGGCGGGCAGGCTCAAAGCCAACGGCCGCCTGCTGAACCGTTCGCCGCTCAGCCGCGTCGAAGAGCTGGAGGGGCTCCGGCTCGGCGTCGAGGGCAAGGTCGCGGCCTGGCGCACCCTGCGTGCCCGCGCCGCGGTCGACCCGCGCCTGGACGCTGACCGGCTCGACGAGCTGATCGCGAACGGGCGCAGTCAGGCGACGCGGCTCGAACGCCTGCGGGCACGCGCGGTGGCCGAGCTGTTCGGCGAGGAAACCGACCAGGCCGCTTGACGACACCGGTTCGGGCGCCAGGATCCACGAGTTCTTCCCCTGTGGTTAACCCGTTTCGTCGCGTCGTGTGTTAGCCGCCTCCAATCAGTCCGCAATGGACAGTCGAGTTGTCCACAGATTCGTCCACCTGTGGATCGCTTTGTGGACAACCACTCAGGCAGGTGTGGCGTACCGCGCTTCGGCCTTGAACCGCGTTCGAGCGGCGATCCGGCGCGCGCCGCTCATGTTCATGCGCCACGTGGCCATCGCGACGCTGACCCGGAAATGGTTGGCCACCGAGTGATCCGACCAGCCCTTGAACGCGGCGACCCGCGCGGCGTCGGTGGGGATGAGGAGCTCGCCGGACAGTTCGGCCGCCTCCTCCTCGATGCCCGCGACAGCCGAGCGGCAGCCGTTCTCGTCGGTCAGCGTTGGGCCGAACGGGTGTTCCAGGAGCACGTGCGCCATCTCGTGCGCGATCGTGGACCGCCTGCGGCGCATGGGGTGCACGTGGTTCTCGATGATCACGGCGCCGCTCGGGTGGAGCGGGACCAGCGCGGCGGAGAACACGTGCGGGCGTTCTTCCGTCAGGTGCCGCACCGACTCCGCGGGCAGGAACGGGCTGCGCAGGTCGAACACCTCGATCCCGTACAGCTCGGCCAGCGCCCACGGGTCGAGCGGGGCGAAGACGTCGGTGCCCAGCTCGGCCCGCACCTCGAGGGCGAGTTCCCTGGCCTCCTTCTTGAAACCCCGGCGGAGGGTCATTTCGACTCCTTGTTCTTGGCGCGGATGTGTCGCATCGTCAGGCCGACCACGTCCAGCAGGTGCTGCTGGTCGGACTCGCTGAGTTCTTCCTCGGCCCGGAGCAGCGGCGCGAGCTGCGCTTCGAGCGAGGGCCGGCGGCGCCCGTCGGGCTGGCCCTCCGGCCACACCATGAACGTCTCGGCGGGCATCCCGAGCCACTGGACGAGCGCGATGAACCCGTCCAGGTCCGGCCGGTGACCGTTGCCCATCCGGCTGACCAGGGACGCGCTCACCCCGGCCTCGGCCGCGAGCTGCCGCCACGACAAGCCGCGTGACTCGCGCTCCGCGTCGAGGGCCGCATAGAGCCTCCCCGTGTCCAGCCGTCCGCCCATGTGGCACACCTCCGCGTTCCGTTCCGTCGCAGTTTTGCCGAACCGTTGCGGAGGTGCAACGGTGATGTACTATAGGAACAGTGTTGCTCCAGTGCAACACCCGAGGAGGGAGAGGGATCATGTCGCGGACGGTGTACTGGGTCTCGCCGATGCTGGGCAGCTGGGACGTGAAGCGGGGCGAGGCCGTGCTGTCGCACCACGAGCGCAAGCGGGACGCGGTGCGCGCGGCCGCGAAGCTGGCGCGCGCCGACCGCCCGAGCGTGCTCAGGATCCAGCGGCGCGACGGGTCGATCGAGAGCAGACGGCTCTACGGCAACGATCCGCTGCCTGCTCCGGGTTGACTTCTCCCGCGGCCTGCCGCCGGGGGTGGGGTGGGTGGGCATGGGGTGGACGATAGGGGTGGGGTCTGACAATTCGGGGCGCTTCGTCGTGGCGCCTCAGGAGGCCCTCCGCTCGGTGTCCCCTGTGGACAGTGCGGTTTCCACCTCCGCGCACAGGATGTGGACCGCCACGAGGTGGGCTTCCTGCACGGTGGCCGCGGTGCCGGGCAGGCACAGCGCGTCCTCGACGACGTTCGCCAGCGGGTTCGGGCTCGGCCCGGTCAGCGCCCACACGTTCGCCCCCGCGCGGACGCCCTCCTCGGCCGCCCGTGTCAGGTTGCGGCTGCGGCCGTTCGCCGACAGCAGCAGGAGGATGTCGCGCGGCCGGGCGTGCGCCCGCACCTGCCGCGCGAAGATCTCGGCGTGGTCGTACTCGTACTCGTCGCCCACCGCGATGAGGCTGGAGGCGTCGGCGTGCAAGGCGATCGCGGAGAACGGCGGGCGGTCGTCGTGGTAGCGGCCCAGCAGGTCCGCGGTCAGTTGCCTGGCCTCGGCCGCGGACCCGCCGTTGCCCGCGGCGAGCAGCCGGCCGCCGTCGCTCAACCGCTCGGCGAGCACGCGGCCCCAGCGTGTGAGGCGCCCCGTCTGCCGACGGAGCGCGCTCAGCGTCTCGTCCAGGGTGTCCAGGTGTCCGCGCGCCACGTTCGGCAGTGTGGTGGTCGCGCTCATGTGGAGGAGGTTTGCCTGCTGTTCAACGTTTAAACTTCTCCGCCGCCCACGCGGCGGCCAGCCCGGCGAGGAGGAAGAAGGCCGCGAGCCACGGCAGGAAAGCGCCGCGCACCACCTCGAGCGCGGCGGCGCCCAGCACCCCGGCCAGGGACACGGCGAGGTAGATCGCCGACGCGTTCAGCGACACGACCAGCGACGGCGTCGCAGGCGCGGCGGCGATCAGCTGGTGCTGTTGCGGCACCATCACCGACCACGAGGCCAGCCCGTAGGCGACGACGGCGACCAGCGCGCCGGCGAACGTCGAGGACGTCCACGGCATGAGTGCGAAGTCGAGCGTGCCCAGGGCCATCGCGGCGGTGATGACCCGCATCGGGCCGACGCGGTCGGTCCACCCGCCGGTCACCACGTTGCTGACCGTGCCGGCGACCCCGGCGGCGAACAGCAGGACGGTGAGGCGGACGCCGTCGCCCGCGGTCGCCTGTTCGACGATCACGCTGAGGTAGATCGTGACCAGGTAGATCCCGACGAACATGGCCACGGTGGCGGTCAGGATCAGCAGCACGGTCCGGTCCCGCAGCGGGGCCAGGCGGGCCCGCAGGGTGGTGGCAGGCGGGTTCGGCACCGGCGGCAGCCAGAGCGCGACGCCCGCGGCGGCGACCAGGCCGAGCGCGGCGACCAGCCACATCGTCTGGCGCCAGCTCGCGACCGAGCCGAGCAGCGTCCCGATCGGCACGCCCAGCGCGGTCGACGACACCAGGCCCAGCGTGACCAGCGACATCGCGCGGCCACGTCGTTCCGGTGGGGCCAGTGCGGCCGCGGCGGTGGAGGCGGTCGGCGTGATGGCGGCGGCGCCGGCCGCGGCGATCACCCGTGACGCCAGGGCGAGGCCGTAGTCCGGCGCGAGGGCGGTGATGGCGTTGCCCAGCACGAAGACGCCGAGCGCGGCCAGCAGGACGGTGCGCCGCGGCCAGTTCCCGGTCGCGGCGGCGAGCACCGGGGACAGCACGGCGTAGGCGATCGCGAAGACGGACACGAGCTGGCCGGCCTCGCCGACGCTGACGTCCAGCGAGCGGGCGAGTTCGGGCAGGACGCCGTTGACGACGAAGGCGTCCGTGCCGACCGCGAACGTCGCGATCGTCAGGACGCCGATCCGCGCGGGCAGGCGGTGGGTGGTGGTGACCATGGCTCCTCAAACGGTACTGATCGGTTCCGTCTGAACGGTACTGATCGGTTCCGTTTCTGGTCAAGATCCGATACTGTGGAGCCATGCCGACCCGAGCCCGTGAACGTCTCGTGCAGACCGCCGAGGACCTGTTCTACGCGGAGGGCATCCGCGCGGTGGGCGTCGAGCGGCTGCTGGAGGTGTCCGGCGTCGGCCGCGCGTCGTTCTACCGGCACTTCGCGAGCAAGGACGACCTGGTCGAGACGGTTCTGACCGAGCGCGACCAGCAGTGGCGGCAGGCGCTGGCAGAGGGCGTCGCGGCGCGCGGTGACCACCCGTTGGCGGTGTTCGACTTCCTCGCCGAGCGGTTCGCGCGGGCCGACTACCGGGGCTGCGCGTTCATCAACGCGATGGCCGAGGTGGGCGACGCGGACGCGGCCGTGTATCGGCTGGCGCGGGCCCACAAGGGGGCGGTGACGGAGTACCTGGCCGGGCTGCTGGAGAAGGCCGGGTACGCCTCGAGTGCGACGCTCGCGAAGCAGCTGATGCTGCTGATCGACGGGGCGCTGGTCACGGCGCTACGCGAGCGCAGCGCGGAGCCGGCCCTGCGGGCGAAGGCAGTGGCGGAGGCGCTGCTCGGGTGAATTCTGGGGCAGTGCGTGGAGTTGGCTCGCGGGTGCGGCTGTCTGACTTCGCGGGTCAGGACTTCACGAGGCGCGCGATGGCGTCGCTTGCTTCGCGGACCTTGACTTCCGCTTCGCGGCCTCCGGCGCGCGCCGCGTCGACTACGCAGCTCGACAGGTGCTCGTCGAGCAGTTCGAGCGAGAACGACTGCAGTGCCTTGGTCGCGGCGGAGACCTGCGTCAGGATGTCGATGCAGTACTTGTCCTCTTCGACCATCCGCTGCAGGCCGCGGATCTGGCCCTCGATCCGGCGCAGTCGCTTGAGGTAGGCGTCCTTGTCTCCGCTGTAGCTCGCCATGTCCGCCTCCGCTCTCGAAAAACTCCCGCCATCATACCCGCTCCCCGTATCCGCACCCTTGCGTCCGATCGGGCCGTCTGTTCATCTGATTACCTGAACAGGTGAGGGAGGTTCTCCCGTGGGTGATCGGCCCCCGCTCGACAGGCGGGAACGGGTGTCGGTGGCGGGGATGGTCGGCGTCATCCTCGCGCTCAACGTCGTCGGCTGGGGGGTCCTGCTCCTGCTGGTCGTGCCGCAGCACTTCGAGATCGGCGCGTCCGGGGTGTTCGGCGTCGGCCTCGGGGTCACGGCCTTCACGCTCGGCATGCGGCACGCGTTCGACGCCGACCACATCGCGGCGATCGACAACACCACCCGCAAGCTCATCGCCGACGGGCAGCGTCCGCTCACCGTCGGTTTCTGGTTCTCCCTCGGGCATTCCACGATCGTGTTCGGGTTGTGCCTGCTGTTGTCACTCGGCGTGCGCGCGCTCGCCGGGGAGGTCGAGGACGACTCCTCCACACTGCACGACGTCACCGGCGTGATCGGCCTGTCGGTGTCCGGGACGTTCCTGTGCCTGCTCGGCGTGATCAACCTGGTCGTGCTGGTCGGCATCCTCCGCGTCGCCCGCGACATGCGCCGCGGGCAGTTCGACGAGGCCGAGCTCGAAGCGAAGCTCGCCGGCCGCGGCCTGCTCAACCGCGTCCTCGGCAAGGCCACCGCCGCCGTGCGCAAACCGTGGCACATCTACCCGGTAGGGGTACTGTTCGGCCTCGGGTTCGACACCGCGACCGAGGTCGGCCTGCTGGTACTGGCCGGCGGCGCGGCCGCGTTCGCGCTGCCCTGGTACGCCGTGCTCGTGCTGCCGATCCTGTTCGCGGCCGGCATGACCCTGTTCGACGCCGCCGACGGCTACTTCATGAATTACGCCTACGGCTGGGCCTTCGCCCGGCCGGTGCGCAAGATCTTCTACAACGTCGTCGTGACCGCCCTCTCCGTCGTGGTCGCCCTGGTCATCGGCGTGATCGAGCTGATCTCCGTGCTCGTCGACCAGGCCGGGATCACGAGCGGCCCGCTGGCCTGGATCGCCGGAACAAACCTCGACCACGCCGGGTTCTTGATCGTGGGTTTGTTCGTCCTGACCTGGGTAATCGCCTGGATGGTGTGGCGCTTCGGCCGCATCGAGGAACGCTGGGTTACGCCCGGTACGGGTAGGGGGTATAGTCCGGACCATGACTGAGACCGTCTACACCGTCACCGGGATGACCTGCCAGCACTGCGTCGCCTCCGTCACCGAGGAGGTCACGAAGATCGAGGGCGTCCAGGACGTCAAGGTCGACCTGCCGACCGGTTCGGTCACCGTCGTGAGCGCCGCCGAGCTGAGCGATGACGCGATCCGCGCCGCCATCGACGAGGCCGGATACGAGCTCGCGTCCCGGTGACACGATGACCGCCGCCCCCGAGCGCGCCGAGGTCGAACTGGCCATCGGCGGGATGACCTGCGCCTCGTGCGCGAACCGGATCGAGCGCAAGCTGAACAAGCTCGACGGGGTCACCGCCACGGTCAACTACGCCACCGAGAAGGCGAAGGTCAGCTTCCCGTCGGGCGTCGACCCGCAGAAGCTGGTCGACACGGTCGTGGCCGCCGGGTACTCGGCCACGCTGCCGCAACCGGCCGAGGACGAGGAAGACCACGTCACCGGCCTGCGTGACCGCGTGCTCGCGGCGGCGGTCCTGTCGCTGCCGGTGGTCGTGCTGGCGATGGTCCCGGCCTGGCAGGTCGACTACTGGCAGTGGATCTCCCTCGCGCTGGCGACGCCGGTCGTGTTCGGCGCCGGCCTGCCGTTCCACGTGGCGGCGTGGACGAACCTCAAGCACCGCGCCGCGACGATGGACACGCTCATCTCGGTCGGCACCCTCGCGGCGTACCTGTGGTCGGTGTACGCGCTGGTGTTCACCGACGCCGGCGAGATCGGGCTGCGGCACCCGTTCGAGCTCACCATCGAGCGCAGCAGCGAAAGCCGCATCTACCTCGAGGTCGCCACGGCGGTGACCACATTCATCCTGGCCGGGCGCTACTTCGAGGCCCGCGCCAAGCGCCGCGCCGGCGCCGCCCTGCGTGCGCTGCTCGAGCTGGGGGCCAAGGACGTCGCGGTGCTGCGGGACGGCGCCGAGGTGCGGATCCCGGCGTCGGAACTGGTGGTGGGGGACCGGTTCGTGGTCCGGCCGGGCGAGAAGATCGCCACCGACGGCGAGGTCGAAGAGGGCTCGTCGGCGGTCGACGTGAGCATGCTGACCGGCGAGTCCGTGCCGGTCGAGGTCGGTCGGGGCGACGCGGTCGTCGGCGCCACCGTCAACGCGGGCGGGCGGCTCGTCGTGCGCGCCACCCGCGTCGGCTCGGACACGCAGCTCGCGCAGATGGCGAAGCTCGTCGAGGAGGCGCAGACCGGGAAGGCGCAGGTCCAGCGCCTGGCCGACCGCGTGTCCGGGATCTTCGTGCCGATCGTGCTGGTGCTCGCGCTGGGCACCCTGGTCACCTGGCTCGCGCTCGGCGAGCCCACCACCTCGGCGTTCACCGCGGCGGTCGCGGTGCTGATCATCGCCTGCCCGTGCGCGCTGGGGCTGGCCACGCCGACCGCGCTGCTGGTCGGCACCGGCCGGGGCGCGCAGCTCGGGATCCTGATCAAGGGCCCGGAGGCGCTGGAGTCGACCCGCCGGATCGACACGGTCGTGCTGGACAAGACCGGCACGGTCACCACCGGCCGCATGTCGCTGGTCGACGTGCGGGTCGCCGACGGCGAGGACCGCGACGAGCTGCTGCGGATGGCCGGCTCGCTGGAGCACGCGTCCGAGCACCCCGTCGCCAAGGCCATCGCCGCGGCCGTGGACGAGCACGCGCCCGTCTCGGAGTTCCGCAACGTCGAGGGCCTCGGTGTGCGGGGCGTGGTCGACGGCCGCGCGGTCGTGGTCGGCCGCACCGCGCTGCTCGCCGACTGGGGCCTGCACCTGCCGGATGGCCTCGCGCAGGCGAAGACCGAGGCGGAGGAGCTGGGCCGCACGGTCGTCGCGGCGGGCTGGGACGGCCGGGTGCGCGGCCTGCTGGTGGTGGCCGACACCGTCAAGCCGACGTCCGCCGAAGCGGTGCGCAGGCTCACCGCGCTGGGGCTGCGGCCGGTCCTGCTCACCGGGGACAACGAAACCGTCGCCAAGGCGGTGGCCCGCGAGGTCGGCATCACCGAGGTGATCGCCGAGGTGCTGCCCGCCGACAAGGTCGACGCGGTGAAACGCCTGCAGGACAAGGGGAACCGGGTCGCGATGGTCGGCGACGGCGTCAACGACGCGGCCGCGCTCGCGCAGGCCGACCTGGGACTGGCGATGGGCACCGGCACCGACGTGGCGATCGAGGCGAGCGACCTGACCCTGGTGCGTGGCGACCTGCGCGCGGCGGTCGACGCGATCCGGCTCGCGCGCCGCACGCTGGGCACCATCAAGAGCAACCTGTTCTGGGCCTTCGCCTACAACGTGGCGGCGCTCCCGCTGGCCGCGCTCGGCCTGCTCAACCCGATGATCGCCGGCGCCGCGATGGCGCTGAGCTCGGTGTTCGTGGTGAGCAATTCGCTGCGGCTGCGCGCGTTCTCGTAGGGAAGTAACAACTTCGCGCCTCCCCGGGAGCCGACTACGGTGGCGGTTCCGGACCTGGGGAGGCGTGATGCCCGACGCGATCGTGATCGGTGGCGGCCAGTCCGGCCTCGCCGCGGCCAACGCGCTGCGGGAGGCCGGGCTGAAGCCGGTGGTGCTGGAGGCGGGTGCGGAGCCGGTCGGGTCCTGGCCGCGCTACTACGACAGCCTCACGTTGTTCTCGCCCGCGGGCTACAGTTCCCTGCCGGGCAAGCCTTTTCCCGGCGATCCGCGGCACTATCCGGTGCGCGACGAGGTGGTCGCCTACCTGCGCGACTACGCCGCCGGACTGGACGTGGACATCCGCACCGGGCACCGCGTGGAATCCGTGCGCCGCAACGGGAGTTTCGTCGTGCGCGCCGGGGAGGAGTTCGAGGCGCCGGTCGTCGTGGCGGCCAGCGGGTGGTTCGGCAAGCCGCACACGCCGGCGTTGCCCGGGCTGGATTCCTTCGCGGGCAAGGTGATCCACGCGGCGGACTACCGCGAGCCGAGCGCGTTCGCCGGGCAGCGAATCGTCGTGGTCGGTGCGGGCAACTCGGGCGTGCAGATCGCCGCGGAGCTGGCCGAGGTGTCGTCGGTGACGCTCGCGACCCGCAAGCCGGTGCGGTACGCGCCGCAACGGCCGCTGGGTAAGGACCTGCAGTTCTGGTTCTCGGTCACCGGTGTCGCGTACTTGCCGCGCCGCATCAAGGGCGAGCCGCCGACCGTGCCGGTGATCGACACCGGCCACTACCGCGGGCTGATCCGCGCCGGGCGGCCGGACCGCCGCCCGATGTTCACCCGTCTCGACGGCAACCACGTCGTGTGGTCCGACGGCCGCCGCGAACCGGTCGACACGCTCCTGCTCGCCACCGGGTACCGGCCGGACATGCCCTACCTCGCCGGTCTCGGCGCGCTGGACGAGCGCGGCATGCCGAAACACCGGCGCGGCGTGTCCACGTCGGTGCCCGGCCTCGGGTACGTCGGGCTGGAGTGGCAGAGCACGCTGGTGTCCGCGAGCCTGCGCGGCGTCGGCCGCGATGCGAGGTACGTGGTCCGGAAGCTGGCCCCCATGAGGTAGAAGGGACGGTGTGACCGATCGAACCGGGGCGCTGTCCGGCGTCGTCATCGCCGACTTCAGCCGGGTGCTCGCCGCGCCGTACGCGACCATGCTGCTCGCCGACCTCGGCGCCGAGGTGATCAAGGTCGAGCGCCCCGGAACCGGGGACGACACCCGCGCGTGGGGCCCGCCGCACGCCGACGGGGAGGCCGTCTACTTCCGGTCGGTCAACCGCAACAAGCGCTCGATCACGCTCGACCTCGCCGATCCGGACGACCTGGCCGCGGCGAAGGCGCTGGCGGACCGCGCCGACGTGGTGGTGGAGAACTTCCGCCCGGGGACGATGGCCCGCTACGGCCTCGGCTACGAGGACCTAGCGGCGGACAACCCGGGCCTGGTGTACTGCTCGATCTCCGGTTTCGGCAGCGGCGCGGGCGGGGCGCTGCCCGGCTACGACCTGCTGCTGCAGGCCGTCGGCGGGCTGATGAGCGTCACCGGTCCCGCGCCGGGTGAGCCGACGAAGGTGGGCGTCGCGCTCGTGGACGTCCTGACCGGGCTGCACGCGGCCGTCGGCATCCTGTCCGCGCTGCGTCACCGCGACGCGACCGGCGAGGGGCAGCTGATCGAGGTCAGCCTGCTCGGCTCGCTGCTGTCGAGCATGGTCAACCAGAGCGCGAACCACGTGATGGCCGGCGTCGTGCCGGGCATCCTCGGCAACCGGCACCCGTCCGTCGCGCCGTACGAGGTGTTCCAGGCCGCCGACCGGCTGCTCGTGATCGCCGTCGGCAACGACCGCCAGTTCGCCGCCCTCACCGAGGCGCTCGGCCTGCCGGAACTGGCCGTGGACGAGCGCTTCACCACCAACGCGCAGCGGGTCGCGCACGTCGCCGAGCTGGCCGAACTTCTTGGTGAACGCCTGCGGACCCGGCCCGCGGACGAGTGGTTCGAGCTGCTCACGCCCCTTGGCGTGCCGTGCGGGCCGGTCAACGACCTCGCCGAGGCGTTCCAGCTCGCCGACCGGCTCGGGCTCGCGCCGCGCGTGCCGCTGGGCGGGCTGGACGTGGTGCGCAACCCGATCGGCCTGAAGAAGACGCCGCCGGCCTACCGCCAGCCGCCGCCGAAGCTCGGCGAGCACAGCGATGAGATCCGCAGCTGGCTGAAGGACACCGACTAGCGGTTCGGCAGCAGCTCCTGGGCCTTGGTCTTCAGGCCCTCGACGAGGACGTGCCACGCGTCGCGGTCGCCCTTGAGCATCGCCTCGGTCGTGCTCTTGATCTGCTCGAACGTCGCGTGCGGCGGGATCGGCGGTACCTCCGGGTCGCAGCGCACGTCCAGCAGCGCGGGCCGGTCCGCGGACAGCACCCGGTCCCACGCCGGGCCCAGCTGGTCCGGCGAATCCACCGCGACCGCCTCGAAGCCGAGCGACCGGGCGAACTCGGCGTAGGAGAACTCCGGCAGCGACTGCGACTCCTCGAACTTCGGCGCGCCGCCCATCGCCCGCAGCTCCCACGTGACCTGGTTGAGGTCGTTGTTGTGGAACACGCACACCACCAGCCGCGGGTCGGCCCACAGGTGGTGGTAGCGCTGGATCGTGAGCAGCTCGGCCATGCCGTTCATCTGCATCGCACCGTCGCCTTCGAGCGCGATCACCGGCCGGTCCGGGCAGGCGAACTTCGCGCCGATCGCGTACGGCACGCCCGGCCCCATCGTCGCCAGCGTGCCGGACAGCGTGCCGCGCATCCGGCCGCGCATGCGCAGGTTCCGCGCGTACCAGTTGGTCGACGAGCCGGAGTCGGCGGTGACGATCGCGTTCTCCGGGATCCGCTGCGACAGCTCGTGCACGACCCGCATCGGGTTGACCGGGTCCGCCTCGACCATCGCCTGCTGCTCGACGGTCTCCCACCAGGAGGCGACGTTCTTCTCGATCTTCTCCCGCCAGGCGCGGTCCGCCTTGCGCCGCACCATCGGCAGCAGCGCCCGCAGCGTCCCCTTCGCCTCGCCGACCAGGTTCACCTCGGTCGGGTAGCGCATGCCGATCATGCTGCCGTCGATGTCGATCTGGAGCGCGCGCGCCTTGCCGTACTCGGGCAGGAACTGGCTGTACGGGAAGTTGGAGCCGACGATCAGCAGCGTGTCGCAGTCCTGCATCATCTCGTAGCTCGGCCGCGTGCCGAGCAGCCCGATCGAGCCGGTCACGTACGGCAGGTCGTCCGGCAGGACGTCCTTGCCCAGCAACGCCTTCGCGACCCCGGCGCCGGTCAGCTCGGCGATCTCGCGGACCTCGGCGGCGGCGTTGCGCGCGCCCTGCCCGATCAGGATCGCGACCTTCTCGCCTTCGTTGAGGATGTCCGCCGCGCGCCCCAGCTCGTCCTCCGGCGGGATGACCACCGGGTGCGGGAAGCCGGGCGGGCTGGACGGCACGTGCTTGAACGCGTGCTTCGGCGGCGAGTACGGCTCTTCCTGCAGGTCGTTCGGGATGATCACGGCCGTCGGCGCGCGCTTGGCCAGCGCGGTCCGGATGGCCCGGTCGAGCGCGTTCGGCAGCTGCTCGGCGACGTTGACCTCGACGAGGTACTCGCTGGCCACGTCCTTGAACAGCGGCTGCAGGTCCACTTCCTGCTGGTAGGACCCGCCCATCGCGCTGCGCGCGGTCTGCCCGACGATCGCGACCACCGGCACGTGGTCGAGCTTGGCGTCGTACAACCCGTTGAGGAGGTGGATGGCTCCCGGCCCCGAGGTCGCCATGCACACCCCGACGTGCCCGCTGAACTTGGCGTACCCCACCGCCTCGAACGCGGCCATCTCCTCGTGACGGGCCTGGACGAAGCGAGGTTCGTTGTCCGCCTTGCCGAACGCGGCGACGATGCCGTTGATCCCGTCGCCGGGGTAGGCGAAAACCTGCTCGACGCCCCACTCCCGCAGACGCTTCAGCAGGTGGTCACCGACCGTTTCCGACATGGAAGACTCCTCACGCTCCTCGGCTCAGTCCCACCAGTGACTTACCCGGACCGCCGCGGCCCGACACCTCTGGCACGGCGGTGCTGATCGCCTGCAGCGGCAGGCCGTCGTAGACCTGCAGGGTCTGCAGGTGGTGCAGCATGATCCCCTCGCGCAACGCCCACGGGCACACGTCGACCTTGCGGATGTCGAGCGTGTCCATGGTCGCCTTGGCGACGATCGCGCCGGCCAGGATCTGCCGCGCGCGCGGCGCGGACACCCCGCGCAGGCGGGCCCGTTCGGACGTCTTCATCTCGGCCAGCCGGGGGATCCACGCGTTGAGCGCGTCGACGGTGAGGGTGCGCCGCACGAACGGGCCGCGCCGCTGCGGTGGCGCCCCGGCCAGCCGGGCGAGCTGCTTGAACGTCTTCGACGTGGCGACGGCGCGGGCGGGCACGCCCTCCCATCTGAGCCGGTCGGCGACCTCGCGCAGCATGTCCCGCACGTGCCGCCGCATGGCCTTGACCTGCTTGACCGACGGCGGGTCGTCCGGCAGGAACATCCGCGTCAGCCTGCCCGCGCCGAGCGGCAGGGACAGCGTGAGCTGCGGTTCGGCGTCGCGGCCGAGCGCGATCTCCAGCGAGCCGCCGCCGATGTCGAGCAGCAGCAGGCGGCCGGCGGACCAGCCGTACCAGCGGTGCGCGGCGGCGTAGGTCAGCCGGGCCTCGTCCTCGCCGGTGAGGAACTGCGGCCGCACGCCGGTGCGCTCCTCGATCCGGTTGATGATCTCGTCCCGGTTGGTCGCGTCCCGGATCGCCGAGGTCGCGAACAGGAACAGCTGCTCGACGCGGTGCAGGCGGGCCGCGGTGAGGGCGGACTCGACCGCGTCCACCGCCCGGCAGACGCCCTCCTCCGCGATCGCGCCGTGCTCGTCGATCTGCTCGGCGAGGCGTGTGGGCTCTTTCACAGCCAGTGCCGGCAATGGCGGTGCGCCCGGGTGGGCATCCACGATCTGGAGCTGCGCGGAGTTCGATCCGATGTCCAGCACGCCAAGTCGCATAAGGGCCTAGGTACCCCGTTTAGCCCTGCGCCACACGGATACCTCCGATCTCATGGAGACGTTCAATTACACCGCGACCGCCGACCTGCCCGCCGACGAAGCGTTCGCGTTCATCTCCGACGCACCCAACCTGCCCCGGTTCCTGCCGCAGGACCTGGCCGAAGGCTGGTTACGCGCGGACGCGGCGAGCAGACAACTGGCGTGGGGCACGGAGAGCGGCGGTGACGACTGCGGGGAGTTGCGGGTGATCGAGCGCGGTCCCGCGCAGTGCGAGATCGCGATGACCGTGCACACCCGGCGCACCGATTCCGCGCAGGTGCGTTCGGAGATGGAGCAGGCCGTCGCCGCGCTGACCCACAAGGCGAGCGCCGACGCGGACGAGCAGCGTGAGGACCAGCAGGCGGGCTGGGTCTGAGCCCGGGCGCAGTGCTCTAATCGGGCACATGCGCGAACACGTGATCGTGTCGTCCACCACCGACAGCGAGTCCACGGCCCGGGAGCTGGCGGCGCAGGCCGTCGAGGCGCGGCTGGGCGCGTGCGCCCAGATCGTCGGACCCATCCTGAGCGTCTACCGGTGGGACGGCGAGGTGCACGCCGATCCCGAGTGGCGGGTGGAGATCAAGACCGTGGCGGACCGGGTGGCGCCGCTGGTCGAGCTGATCAAGGAGCAGCACAACTACGAGGTTCCGGAGATCATCGCGACGCCCATCGAGGGCGGCAGCGCGGAGTACCTCGAGTGGCTGGTCAAGGAGACCAGGGCCGGTTGATCGTTGACGGCCCGGCGCCGTAAACGTAAATTTCTTTCACATGTCGCGCCTGGTCCGGATCGCGCTCGTCGTCCTGTTCTGTGTTGCGATGGTCCCCGTGACACCGGCCTCCGCCGAGAACAAGTTCTACTGGGGAGTCGCCACCGCGGGCTTCCAGTCCGAGGGCAGCGCCCCGGACAGCAACTGGTCGCGGTACGTGGCCAAGGGCGGTGTCGACCCGTACGCCAACGCGACCGACTTCCGCCACCGCTACGCCGAGGACATCCGATTGGCGCAGGACCTCGGGGTGAACACGTTCCGGTTCAGCGTCGAATGGGCTCGCGTGCAGCCCGCGCCCGGCGTGTGGGACGAGGCCGAGCTGGCCTACTACGACGACGTGGTCCGGCACGTCCGCGCCGCCGGCATGACCCCGATGATCACGCTGAGCCATTGGGTGTACCCGGGGTGGGTGGCCGACCAGGGCGGGTTCACCAGCGCCAAGACCGTCGACGACTTCCTCGCCTTCACCACGCGCATCGCGGAGCGCTACGACGACGTGCTGTGGGTGACGTTCAACGAGCCGGTCGCGTTCCTCACCCAGGAGCTGCGGATCGGCGCCGTCAACCCGTTCCAGGTGCCCGCCTGGCAGGCCAACGTGGTGCAGGCCCACCGCCGCGCCTACGACGAGATCCACCGGCTCGACCCGGGCGCGAAGGTGACCAGCAACCAGGCCTTCTACGCCGGCTTCAACCCGCTGACCGACCTGGTCGTGATGGACCGGATCAAGGACAATGTGGACTTCGTCGGGCTGGACTACTACTACGGCATCAGCCTGACCAACCTGACGGCGATCTACGCGGCGTTCGAGCAGTTCTGGAAGGTCAAGCCGCAGCCGGAGGGCATCTACTACGCGCTGCGCTACTACCACGAGCGCTACCCGGACCTGCCGCTCTACATCGTGGAGAACGGCCTGCCCACCGACAACGGGAACCCGCGCGAGGACGGCTACACCCGCGCCGCGTCGATCCAGGACACGCTGTTCTGGGTGCAGCGCGCGAAGGCCGACGGCATGGACGTCATCGGCTACAACCACTGGAGCATCACCGACAACTACGAGTGGGGCAGCTACCGGCCGCGCTTCGGACTGTACGAAGTGGACGCTCTCGGCGACCCCGAGCTGGCCCGCAGGCCGACCGACGGCGTCGCGGCGTACCGGGACGTGATCGCGCGCGGCGGCGTCGGGCCGTCGTACCGCCTGGTCCAGGGGCCCGCGCTGTGCTCGCTGACCGCGCCGCTGAGCAGTTGCCTGTCGCCTGCCGACCCGTCCGGGCCGCTCGCGCCGCTGGGAACATCCGGGAGCCGCCCGTAGTTGTCCCGACATGGCGAAGACGTTGCGGTGGGCCCTGCCCGCGCTGCTCGGCACGGCGGTGGCGGCCCTGTGGGAGATCCCGGTCGCGTTCGGCGGGCGGCCCGACCCCGAGCGCATGCGGCGCTCCCCGCAGTTCCACGACGGCCGGTTCCGCAACCTCGCGCCGCCGCTCGTGCAGCCGGCCAGGGCACGCGACCTGGTCGGCGAGATGGTGTTCGGCAAGCAGCAGCGCAAGCCGACCGGCCCGGTGCCGCTGGTGCCGCCTGCCGCGCCTGCCGACGAGGGGCTGCACATCACCTGGTACGGCCACGCGTCGTCGCTGATCGAGATCGACGGCCGGAAGGTGCTGGTGGACCCGGTGTGGGGCGAGCGGGTGTCGCCGTCCCGGTTCGTCGGCCCGAAGCGGATGCACCGGCCGCCGCACCAGCTGTCCGAGCTGCCGGAGCTGGACGTGATCATCGTGTCGCACGACCACTACGACCACCTGGACCGGCCGACGGTGGTGCGGCTGGCCAAGACGCAGCGCGCGCCGTTCGTGGTGCCGCTCGGGGTGGGCGCGCACCTGCGGCGGTGGCGGATCCCGGCGGAGCGGATCATCGAGCTGGACTGGGACGAGACGGTCTCGGTCGGCGGGGTGGACGTGACCGCGGCGGCGGCCCAGCACTTCTCCGGGCGGGCCTTCACGCGGAACAACACGCTGTGGGCGTCGTGGATCGTGGCGCGCTCCGGGCGGAAGGTGTTCTACACCGCGGACTCCGGCTACTTCGACGGCTACCGCACGATCGGCGAGAAGTACGGGCCGTTCGACGCCGCGATCGTGCAGATCGGCGCGTACCACCCGGCGTGGCCGGACATCCACATGACGCCCGAGGAGGGGGTCGCCGCGCACCTCGACGTCCGCGGCGGGCTGCTGATCCCGGTGCACTGGGGCACGTTCCGCCTGGCGATGCACGGCTGGGCCGAGCCGGCGGAGCGGGTCTGGCGGGAAGCGAAGGCCCACGAGGTGGCGCTGGCGGTCCCGCGCCCGGGCGAGCGGATCGACGTGGACGCCCCGAAGCCGGTCGACCCGTGGTGGCAGCCCATCGGGTAGCGCGTCAGGGACGCACCCGGGTCAGCCCGACGCGATCCGCCGCGCGGCGGATCTTGAAGAACGTGTTCCGGAACCACGCCATCAACGTCGCACGCGCGTCCGGGTCCAGTTGCTCCTCGCCGGCGGCCTTCACGGCCTTGTAGTGGTCGATGAGGGTGTGCAGCCACGCGTCCACGTCCCGGACGCTCTCCAGCTGCACCATCCCGCCGGTCTCCGGCAGCCGCCGCAGGAACTCTTCGTGCGTGTTGCGGACCCAGTGCGACAGCTTGAGGTCGATCTCCGGGATTACGACCGGCGGGTCCAGTTCGAACGCGAGCCGCGAGCGCCACCCGAGCAGCTCCCGCTCCACCGGGTGGTCCCAGCGGCCGGGGCGACCCAGTTGGTGACCGGCGATGCGGCGCTCGGCGAACCACAGGAAGTCCTCGGACCCCCGGCGCAGGGTGCTGATCATCGACGGCGCCAGCGCGCCGATCACGGTCCGGTCGACGACGTCCCACGTCGTGCCGCCCGCGAACGGACTGTCGATCTTGAGGGTCTTCGCGGTCCGCACTCTGAATTACTGCCTTATCTTCCCGTTTGTCCGCAACCCGCCAACGGTGTGCTTTACCTCATGCCGAGTCTGCGGTCGAGGCTGATCTCGATCACGACCCGCTCCGGGTGGGGCGTCGGCTGCCGGTGGTACCGCACGGCGTAACGGTTTTCCGCGTCCACCACCGACTCCGGATCCTCGCGGACCACCGCCGATCCCTCCAAACTCGACCAGCGGCGACCGTCCACCTGGCTCACCACGACACGCGCGGGTTCGCCGAGCCGGACGTTGCGCGCCTTGACGCTGCCGCGGCGGCAGATCACCCGTGCCGTGGTGAAGTCCTCGTCCACGGTGACCCCGACCGGCACGACGTGCGGTTTCCCGTCCGGACGCAGCGTCGTGAGCATGCACAGGTGCCGCTCGGCCCAGAACGCCCGCAGCTCGTCGCTGGGCGCCTCGGTGGTCCTGGTCATGCGCGTCCCTTCGCGTCGGTCGGTGTCCATCTTGCCAAGATCTTCTTCATGATGGGCTCCACCCACGCGCTCACCGGCTGGTGCGCCGGTCTCGCGCTCGCCCCGGCCATCGGCGCCGGCTCCGTGCACCAGGCGCTGGCCTTCGCCGCGACGACCGCGGGTTTCGCGCTGCTGCCGGACCTCGACCACCCGCACGCCCGCGCATCGAAGCTGCTCGGGCCGATCACCGGCCTGGTGTGCTGGCTGCTCCGGCACACCTCGGCGGCGCTGTACAAGGTCACGAAGGGCCCGCGCGACGAGCGGGGCCGGGGCAGCCACCGGCACCTGTCGCACACGCTGCTGTTCGCGATCGGTCTCGGCGTGGCGACGACGTACGGCACCCGGGCAGGCGGCTGGTACGTCGTGGCCGGGGTGGTGTTGTTCGCGTTGCTGCTCGCCGCGGACGCGCTGGGGGACTGGCTGCTGCTGGTCGCCGGCGGCGGGGTCGTGTGGTGGGCGCTGACGGCCAGCGCCGCGGCGGAGTTGTCGCAGCTCACCGGCTGGCTGGGGATCGCGGTCGCGGCCGGCTGTTTCGTGCACTGCCTCGGCGACGCGCTGACCGAGTCGGGCTGCCCGTTCCTGTTCCCGGTGCCGATCGCCGGGGAGACCTGGTACGAGCTGCGGCCGCCGTCGTTCCTGCGGTTCCGCACCGGGAAGGGCGTGGAGAAGTTCCTGGTCGTGCCGGTGTTCACGGTGCTGGCGGTGCTGCTGGTGCCCGGCGCGTGGCCCGGTCTGGTCGGGTTGTTCGCGGAACCGGCGGTGACGGCGGGCGGCTAGAATCGGACACGATGACGACCCCCGCGAGCCGCACCGGACTGCGCGCCGACGCGCGCCGCAACCGCGCCCGTGTCCTGGCGGCGGCGCACGAGGCGTTCGCGGACGAGGGCCCGTCGGTGCCGCTGGACGAGATCGCCCGGCGGGCGGGGGTCGGCGCCGGCACGGTGTACCGGCACTTCCCCAGCAAGGAAATGCTGTTCGAGGCCGTCGTGCTGGACCGGATCGAGTGGCTGGCCGGGCAGGCGCGGGAGCGGCTCGAAGCGGCCGACCCCGGCGCGGCGTTCTTCGAGTTCTTCGACGTGGTGGCCGAGCAGGCGCTGCTGAACAAGGCCCTGTGCGACGCGCTGGAGGCGAGCACCGGGCTGCCGTTCAAGGCCGCGTCGGACGAACGCGCCGAGTTCCGCGCCGCGTTCGCCGACCTGCTGCGCCGGGCGCAGGCCGCGGGCGCCGTCCGGGCGGACGTCGAGCCCGGCGACCTGACCGCGCTGCTCGCGGGCTACCTCGCGATCCAGCGCCAGGCCCCGGCGGGCCGCCCACTGGCGAAGATCATCTCCGACGGGCTCCGGGCCTAGCCGAGAAGGCGGCTTCCGAGGAAGAAGCGGTGGCCGCGCAGTGGCGCGCGGAGGCGAACCGCCTCCGGCCGCAGCGGCGTGACTCGCGCCGGCCCACTCGGCAGGGGAGCCGTGCGGCCGGCGTCGAGCGCTTCGAGTCGGCGTTGGCGGAGTTCCTGGGCGGGGCCGCGGTTCCGGGTGACGTGCTGCGGATCGCGGCGGAGAACTGGATCGTCCTGGTCGGTGGCAGGCTGGACACGGCCCGCGAGTGGTGGGCGAGCGGGATCAACCCGTTCGACGACAGCGTGTGGGAGCTGCACCTCAAGGGCGTGCGCCCGGACGACCTCGGGCGGCGCTGGCAGGGGAAGTCCTTGCTGCAGCACTTCCGTTCGGGCGTCCCGGCCGAACGGTGTGCCGAGCTCGCACTCCGGTTACGCCTCGGAGGCGTTCCCAAGTCGGCGTAGGCCCATCAGCGCGAGTCCTCGCGACGGCACCGCCAGCCCGGAGCGATCAGCGCTGTACAGCCATCTCGCCCAGCTCGGACCAGTCCTCCTGCGGCACCTCGAAGTTGACGATCCGCGGGGTCTCCGCCAGGTGCGGCGGCAGCGTGCGCTGCGCATCCTTGAAGTGCTCGGACTGGACGTGCGCCGCGCCGGCGTCGCCGTCGCGGAAGGCTTCCACCAGCACGTACTCGTTGGGGTCCTCGATGCTGCGCGACCAGTCGAACCACAGGCAGCCCGGCTCGGCGCGGGTGGCGAGCGTGAAGTCCCGCGCGATGTCGGGCCAGTCGTCGGCGTGCTGGGGCAGGATCCGGAACTTCGCGGTGATGAAAATCATGGGTCCACCGTAGAGCCGCGGGGCCGCGACCACACCGGCCGCGGCCCCGCGCGGGTCACGGCGTGACGCCGAACTGGTTCGCCAGGTCCGTCAGCATCGCCGAGGCGCCCTGCAGGCTCACGGCGCTGAACCACGTGGTGTCGGAGACATCGACGATCTTGCCCTGCAACGTCGCCCACAGCGGGTTGGCCTGGAACTTCGCCTTCGGGTCCTCCGCCGTCTTCGTCTCGTCGGAGTACGACGACACGAAGATGACATCGGCGTCCAGTTTGGCGATGTCCTCCTGGCTGAGGTTCACCGAGATCTTGTCGGTCGAGTCCGGCTGCCCGGCGGGCCGGGACAGCTTGGCGTCGGCCATCACGACGCCGGGGTAGGACGCGCTGCTGTAGAGCCGCACGGTCGGCTCGCCCTCGACGAACCGCACGATCGACACCGTGGGCGTGCGGCCGAGCTTCGCGGCGATCTCCTGGCCGATCCGCTGCGCCCGCTGCTCGTACGCGCCGATCTTCTGCTCGGCCAGCGGCTCCTTGCCGAGGACCTGCGCGAGCAGCCGGATGTTGTCCTTCCAGATCCCGCCGGTCGTCGTCGAGAAGACCGTCGGCGCGACCCCGGTGAACTGCTCGTAGTACTTCTCGTGCCGCACCTTCGCGGAAACGATCACGTCCGGCTTGATGTCGTAGAGCTGCTCGACGTCCGGGGTCTCCAGCGGGCCGATCACCTTGGCGCCCTCGCCGAACCTGCGGTCCTCACCCAGGTACTCAGGCAGCTGGTCGAAGTTGCGGTACTTCGTGTACGCCACGACCTGGGCTTCCAGCGCGAGCGCGGCGTCCACGTAGCTGGTGTCGAGCGCGGCGACCGTCTTCGGCTGCGTCTCGAGCACGGTCGAGCCCATCGCGTGCTGGATCGTGCGGGGGAAGCCCGCCTGGCCGGCCCCGCTCTGCTGCGTGGCCTCGTCGCTGCCGCCCCCGCAAGCGGTGAGGGTCAGGCTCGCGGTCACGGCCAGCGCCAGTGCTGCTCGCCACGGTCTCGTCATCGTGATCTCTCTTTCGGTTAGCCTTGCCTAACGCGGAGCATAGGATGCGGTTTGTCCCGTTTGGAAGCTCGAGTTGGATAGGCGACATCAGTGACGGTGGTGGCGACAGCCCGGCCACGGACGCGGAGGCAGCGTCGTCTCGCCGGTATCGGCGGGCTCGCCGTCCTGCTGGTCCTCATCTGCGCGGCGAGCGTCGCGCTCGGTACGAAGTCGATCCCGCTCGGTGAGGTGTGGACGGCGCTCACCCAGCCGTCCGGGTCCGAATCGGACATCATCGTCCGGTCGCTGCGGTTGCCGCGCACCGTGCTCGGCCTGCTCGTCGGGCTCGCGATCGGCGTCGCGGGCGCGCTCATGCAGGGCCACACGCGCAACCCGCTCGCCGACCCCGGTCTGCTCGGCGTCACGCACGGCGCGGCGCTGGCGGTCGTGTTCGCGGTCGTGGTGCTCGGGATCGACGGCCTTTACGGCTTCATCTGGTTCGGGTTCGCCGGCGCGCTGCTGGCCAGCGTCGCGGTGTTCCTGCTCGGCGCGGTCGGCGGCAAGGGAGCGACCCCGGTGACGCTCGCGCTCGCCGGCGCCGCGGTGAGCGCGCTGCTGCACGGGCTGGTGTCGGCGATCATCCTCGGCGACGAGCGGGGCATGGAGATCTACCGCTTCTGGCGGATCGGGTCGATCGCCGGGCGTGACTTCGCGATCACCGGCCAGATCGCGCCGTTCCTGGTGGCCGGCCTGCTGCTCGCCTTGATCAACACGCCCGGCCTCAACACGCTGGCGCTGGGCGAGGACGTCGCGACCGCGCTCGGGCAGCGCGTGCTGCGCACCCGGGTCCTCGGCGTCGCCGCGATCACGCTGCTGACCGGTTCGGCGGTCGCCGCGTGCGGGCCGATCGCGTTCCTCGGGCTCGTCGTGCCGCACCTGGCCCGCGCGATCACCGGCCCGGACTACCGCTGGCTGGTGCCGGTGGCCGGGCTGCTGGGCGCGCTGCTGTTGCTGACTGCCGACGTGCTCGGGCGGGTGCTGACCGGCGACAACTTCGAGGTGGGGATCCTGCTCGCGATCATCGGGGCGCCGGTGTTCATCGTGCTGGTGCGGCGGCGGGGGCTGAGCAAGGTATGAGTCGCAAGGTGCTGGCCGCCGGACCGGTGGCGTGGACGGTCAAGCCGCGGCTGGTCGCGGTCGTCGTGATCGCGGCGGTGCTGCTGGTGCTCGTCGCCGCGATCAACATCGGGATGGGCAGTTCCCGCATCGGGATCTGGAACGTGCTGGAGACCCTGCTCGGCGGCGGAACCCGGCGGGAACGCGGGATCATCTTCGACCTGCGTCTGCCGCGCACGCTCGCCGGTGTGCTGGTCGGCGCCGCGCTCGGGCTGTCCGGCGCGTTGTTCCAGTCGGTCGCGCGGAACCCGCTGGCCAGCCCGGACATCCTGGGCATCACGTGGGGCGCGGGTGTCGGCGCGGTGACCGCGATCGTCGCCGGCGGGTACCGCGGCCAGGTCAGCGGCATGGTGAGCGCGCTCGGCGTGCCGGTCGCCGGGCTGATCGGCGGGCTGCTGGCTGGTGTGCTGCTGTACGCGTTGTCGTGGCGGCGCGGCATCGACGGCTACCGCATGGTGCTGATCGGGATCGGGTTGTGGGCGATCAGCTACAACATCGTGAACTGGCTGCTGGCCGCCGGGGACGTGAACGACGCGGCGCGTGCGACGACGTGGCTGGTCGGCAATCTCGCCGACGTCGGGTGGGACTCGGTCGGCCCGGTCGCGATCGCGCTGGCCGTGCTGGTGCCGGTCACCCTGATCTGCGGGCGCACGGTCGGGGGCTTGCAGTTCGGCGACGACACCGCCCGCGGGCTCGGCATCCGGGTCGACGGCGCGCGTGGCGCGCTGCTGTTGCTGGCGGCCGCGCTGGCCGCGATCGCGACCGCCGCGGCGGGGCCGATCACGTTCGTCGCGCTGGCGACGCCGCAGATCGCGGTGCGGCTGGCGAAGACGGCGCAACCGCCGCTGTTCGGATCGATGGTGCTGGGCGCGCTGCTGACCGTCGGGGCGGACCTGCTGACCCGGTTGCTGCTGCCGGACCTGCCGGTCGGGGTGCTGACCGCGATCCTCGGCGCCCCCTACCTGATCTTCCTGTTCGTCCGGAGCCGCCGGGAGGCACGAGCATGACGTCACGACTGCGGGCCGAGGGCCTGAAGCTGGGGTACGGCGAGCGGCTGGTTGTCGACGGCCTGGACCTGGACGTCCTGGACGGCACGATCACCGCGATCATCGGCCCGAACGGTTGCGGCAAGTCGACGCTGCTGCGGGCGCTGGCGCGGTTGCTGGCGCCGCGGGAGGGTGCGGTGCTGCTGGACGGCGAGCGGATCGACAAGCTGCCGACGCGCGAGGTCGCGAAGGTGGTCGGGCTGCTGCCGCAGTCGCCGGTCGCGCCGGAGGGTCTGACGGTCGGCGACCTGGTGGCGCGCGGGCGGCACCCGCACCAGCGCTGGTACCGCCAGTGGTCGTCGTCGGACGAGGCCGCGATCGAAAACGCGCTGCGCTTGACCGGGATGGACGTGCTGGCGGACCGGGTGGTGGACGAGCTGTCCGGCGGCCAGCGGCAGCGGGCGTGGATCTCGATGACGCTGGCCCAGGAGACCGGGTTGCTGCTGCTGGACGAGCCGATCACGTACCTGGACCTGGCCCACCAGATCGACGTGCTGGACCTGGTGCACCGCCTGCACCGCGACCGCGGCACGACGGTCGTGATGGTCCTGCACGATCTGAACCTGGCCGCCCGCTACGCCGACACGCTGGTCGCGATGCGCGACGGGCGGATCATCGCGCAGGGCCCGCCGTCGGCGGTGCTGACGGAGCCGCTGCTGGACGAGATCTTCGGCCTGTCGGCAAAGGTCCTGCCCGACCCGGTCTCCGGGACGCCGCTCGTGGTGCCGATCAGCGCACACCTCCAAGGGGACGACTGACCGCGGGCGCACCGCTCGGTCGCACCGGCGCTGCTGCGGTGCCGACCGCACCAGCTGCTGCGGCGCGCCACTGCCATCGCGTGAGCTGCGACCCGGGGCCGCTACGACGCCAGGTGCCGCGGCCACCGCCAACGGCGTGCCGCCACCACAGTCACTTGTTCAGCGCGCCAGCCGCCGCCATCACCGTTCGCTGCCCACCGCGTCCCGCAACAGGAACGGCGCGCCTGGGCCACCAACAGCAGGACGGCGCTCATCCACAGCCAGCCGACGGACACCTGGATGAGGACGAACATGCGTCGGTGGCTGGACCGTCTCACCGCGACAGTCCTCATCGGACTCGGGGTGCGGGTCGCTACGGAGTCCCGCTGAGCGACAGTGCCATGTACTTCACGTCGAGGTACTCCTCGATGCCCTCGGCGCCGCCCTCGCGGCCGAACCCGGACGCCTTGACCCCGCCGAAGGGCGCCGACGCGTTCGACACCAGCCCGGTGTTGAGCCCGACCATCCCGGTCGCCATCCGCTCCCCGACGCGGATCGCGCGGTCGAGGTCCCGCGTGAACACGTACGCCACCAGCCCGAACTCGGTGTCGTTGGCGAGCCGGACGGCCTCGTCCTCGTCCTCGAACGTGGTCACCGGCGCGACCGGCCCGAACACCTCTTCACGCAGGATGCGCGCGTCCGGCGGGACGTCGGTGAGTACGGTCGGCGGGTAGAAGAAGCCGTCGCCGTCCAAGGCCTTGCCGCCGGTGGTCGCGTGCGCGCCGCGGGACAACGCGTCCTCGACCAGCTCGACGACCTTGTCCCGCTGCTCGGCGCTGATCAGCGGCCCCACCTTCACGCCGTCCTCGGTGCCGTGCCCGACCTTCAGCGACGACATCGCCTCGGTCAGCTGCCGCACGAACTCCCCGGCCACCGACGAGTGCACGTGGAACCGGTTGGCCGCCACGCACGACTCGCCGTTGTTGCGCATCTTCGCGGTGACCGCGCCCTTGACCGCGGCGTCGAGGTCCGCGTCCTCGAACATCAGGAACGGCGCGTTGCCGCCCAGTTCCATCGACATCCGCTGGAGGTTCGGCGCGCACTGCTCGACCAGCTTGCGCCCGACCTCGGTGGACCCGGTGAAGGACAGCTTCCGGATCCGCGGGTCGGCCAGCGCCGGGTTCACCACCCGGCTCGCCGACGTGCTCGGCAGCACGCTCAGCACACCGTCCGGCAGCCCCGCCTCCTTCAGCAACCCGGCGAGGTTCAGCATCGACAACGGCGTCAGCTGCGCGGGCTTGACGATCATGGTGCAGCCGGCGGCGATGGCGGGCCCGATCTTGCGGGTGCCCATCGCCAGCGGGAAGTTCCACGGCGTGACCAGGATGCACGGACCCACCGGGTGCTTCGACACCAGGACGCGGCCGCCACCGGCCGGGCTGCGCGCGTACCGCCCGTCGATGCGCACGGCCTCCTCCGAGAACCACCGGAAGAACTCCGCGGCGTAGGTGACCTCGGCCTTCGACTCCGCCAGGCTCTTGCCCATCTCCAGCGTCATGAGCCGCGCCAGCTCGTCGGCGCGGTCGGTCATCAGCTGCCACGCTCGGCGCAGGATCTCGCCCCGCTCCCGCGGCGGCGTCGCGGCCCACTCCTCCTGCTTCGCGACGGCCGCCTCGATGGCTTCGCCGACGTCGGCGTCCTGCGCGTCGGAGACCTCGCAGAGCTGCTGCCCGGTCCCCGGGTCCTGCACGCCGAAGCGGCTGCCGTCCGCGGCGTCACGCCACTGACCGGCGAGGAAGATCTGACGCGGTACTCCATCGAGGGTCATGTGGCGTGACTACCCGTGCGCGGGGCCTCGTATGCCTCTGCCCGGCCGTCGTGCGGCAGAGCCCGGACCCCCCGACGAGCCCGGGCGCTGCCACTCGGATGACCAGGTGCTACCCGATGTCGCGCCGCTGAAAACGTGCCAGACCCGTGGCAAGCGTGACCACCGCGATCCCGAGCAGCCACGCGAACGGCGCGACCACGAAGTCCGCGCTCGGCAGCTTCGGCACGTGCGTGAACGGCGAGACGTCGAGCAACAGCTGCGGCGCCTGCACGACCGGTCCGAACAGCGACAACAGGAGGAACGCCGCGGCCACCCCCCACGCCGCCGTCGCGAACTTCGGCGCGAACCCGAACACCACCACGGCGATCCCGACGACCACCCACACCGCGGGCACCTGCGCGACCGTCGCGCCGAGCACCGCGGGCACCTGGCCGCCCACGTCACCGACGCGCAACCCGTGCAGCAGCCCCGCGGACAGCCCGGACACGACCAGCAGCAGCGCCGTCCCCAGCAGCGAGAACACCAGGTGGCTGCCCGCCCACTGCAACCGGCGCACGCGGGTCGCGAGCAGCGGCTCCAGCCGCAACGCGGTCTCCTCCGAGCGCATCCGCAACGTCGCCTGCACCGCGTACATCGAGGCGACCATCCCGAAGATGCCGGCGATCGCGGCGAGGAACGTGTCGACCAGGTTCTGCGCGCCGCCCAGCCGCTCGAACATCTGCTGGGCTTGTGCGCTGTCCCCGACGATGTCGCCGATGCCCGCGGCCAGCGAGCCGAACATCGCCCCCAGCACCGCGAAGCCGACGGTCCAGCCGATCAGCACGCCCCGGTGCAGCCGCCACGCCAGCGCGAACGGCGACCGCAGCCCGGGCGCCGCCACCGGCGGGCCGGGACGGGCCGGGAAGATGCCCATCCCGACGTCCCGCCTCGGCAGCAGCCGGTAGGCCACCGCCCCCAGCACGACGGCCACCGCGACCAGCAGCAGCGCGACGGCCCACCGGTCCCCGGCGAACGGCCGGATCTGCGTCGACCACCCGAGCGGCGACAGCCAGGACAGCCACGAGATGTCGGTGGCCGAGTCGCCGACCGCGCGCAGCAGGAACGCGACCCCGAGCACCGCCGAGGCGATTCCGTTGGCGGTGCGTGAGTACTCGGCGAGCTGGGCGGCGATGGCGGCGACCGCGGCGAACACCAGCCCGGTCAGCGTGGTCCCGAGCCCGAACGCCACCGACCCGCCCGCGGGCAGCCCCGCGCCGATCAGGCCGAGCGCCACCAGCAGCCCGGTCCCCACCGCGCCGATGGCGGCGGTGATCAGCGCGGCCGTCAACGCGGCGTAGCGCCCGGTCACGGTCGAGGACAGCAGCTCCTGCCGCCCGGTGTCCTCCTCCTGGCGGGTGTGCCGCGTGACCGTGAAGATGCAGGCCAGCGCCGCGAACAGGGGCAGGAACACGCCGAAGCGCCATGCCGTGAACCCGCCTGCGGTGGACAGGTCGAACGGCGGCCCGTACAGCAGGGTGATCGACGGGTTCGCGCTCATCCCCGTCGTCAGGGACGCCCGGCTGGCGGCGTCCGGGTACAGCTGGTCGTAGGCGCCGGCGCTGCTCGCCGGCAGGACGCCGATCACCAGCGCCCAGAGCGGCAGCACGACCCGGTCCCGCCGCAGCGCGAGACGCACCAGGTGCCGGGTGCCCACCAGCGCGGTCATCGCGCGCTCGCTTCGGTCGTGTAGTGGCGCAGGAACAGCTCCTCCAGCGTCGGCGGCTGGCTGGTCAGGCTGCGCACGCCGACCTCGGTCAGCTTGCGCAGCACCTGGTCCAGCGACTGGGTCTCGACGTCGAACCGGACCCGGTTGCCGTCGACCTTGAGGTCGTGCACCTCGGCCAGCGAGCCGAGCCCGTTCGGGTGGCCGGCGAGCTCGGCCACGATCGACGTGCGGGTGAGGTGCCGCAGTTCGCTCAGCGTGCCGGTCTCGACCGCGTGCCCGTTGCGGATGATGCTGACCCGGTCGCACAGCGCCTCGACCTCGGCGAGGATGTGGCTGGACAGCAGCACCGTGCGGCCCTTGTCGCGTTCCTCCTGGATCGCGTACTGGAAGGTGGCCTCCATCAGCGGGTCGAGGCCCGAGGTCGGTTCGTCGAGGATCAGCAGCTCGACGTCGGAGGACAGGGCCGCGACGATCGCGACCTTCTGCCGGTTGCCCTTGGAGTAGGTGCGGCCCTTCTTCTTCGGATCGAGGTCGAACCGCTCGATCAGCTCGTCGCGTCGGCGCTTGTCGAGCCCGCCGCGCAGCCGCCCGAGCAGGTCGATGACCTCGCCGCCGGACAGGTTGGGCCAGAGGTTGACGTCTCCGGGGACGTAGGCGAGCCGGTGATGCAGGCTCGCGGCGTCGCGCCAGGGGTCGCCGCCGAGCAGGCGGACGGTGCCCCGGTCCGCGCGCAGCAGACCGAGCAGGACACGGATGGTGGTCGACTTCCCGGCCCCGTTCGGGCCGAGGAAGCCGTGCACTTCTCCGGTCTTGACCTGCAGGTTCAGGTCGTCGAGGGCCTTAGTCGCACCGAACGACTTGTGCAGGCCCTCGATGGAGATGGCGTTGTCCATGCGGCCGAAGCTACAGTCATTTCACAAAGTTGTGAAGTTAGGAAAACGTATAGATTGGCTGAAGCGCTGGACGGGTGAGGAAGGATGATCTCCATGCGGGACGAAGAGGCGGTTCGGCGGTACGTCGAGCGGCTGGCTCTCGTGCTCAACCAGCTCGGCATCCAGCGCATGGCCGCGCGCGTGTTCGCCGCGCTCGTGGTCACCGACGACAGCCGCCTGACCGCGGCGGAGCTGGCGGAGAACCTGCAGGTCAGCCCGGCCGCGGTGTCCGGGGCGGTGCGCTACCTGGAGCAGGTGGGGCTGGTCGAGCGGGAGCGGGAGCCCGGCTCGCGGCGCGACCACTTCCGGGTGCTCGACGACATGTGGTTCGCCAGCCTGCGCAAGCGCGACCGGCTCATGGAGATGTGGCGGGACGCCGCTGAGGAGGGCGTCGACGCGGTGGGGGCGGACACCCCGGCCGGCAGGCGGCTCGCCGATATGCGCGACTTCCTGTCGTTCATCATCAGGGAGCTGCCGCTGCTGCTGGAGCGCTGGGAGAAGGAGCGGGCGAGTCGCTAGGGCAGGACGGCCTTGACGAGCTTGCGCGCCAGCGCCGTCGGGTCCCCGGCCTCGGTGTCCCAGTGCCGCAGGAAACCCTGCTGGAAGGCGGCGCCCAGCAACAGCGTCGCGATCGCGTCCGGGTCCGATGTGGACGGCAGACGGCCCAGGTCCCGTTCGGCGCGCAGGTAGTTCGCCAGCCTGGTCACGGGTGTGCGCGGCCCGGCGCCGTGCTCGTGGATCGCGGCGCGGTGGGCCGCCAGCAGTTCCCGTGAGGAGAACAGGGAAGCGCCGATCGGGAAGCTCTCGGTGTAGAAGTCGATCGCTGTGCTGGTGATGCGGATCAGGTTGCCGCGCACCGTGTGCCGCCCGGGGGCGATGTCGCCGAGGACTGCCTCCAGTCCGGGCAGCTGTGAGGTCATGACGCCGAGGAAGATCTCGGTCTTGTCCGCGAAGTGCTTGTACAGCGCCGCTTCCGAGAAACCCGCGGCGCGGGCGATCTCCTTGGTGGTGGCGCGCGCGTAGCCCTGCTCGCGCATCACCTCCGCGGCCGCGGCGAGGATCTTCTCCCGAGTTCCCATGCGTCCTCAGCGTTCTCTCAGTGCTCGCTTGACGGTTAGTGAGTGCTCACCCACCATAGCAGGTGAGTGAACACTAACCAGGGAGGAAGACCATGAAGCTGACGGTGTTCGGCGCGACCGGCGGGACGGGCGTGGAGATCGTGCGGCAGGCGCTGGCCGCGGGTCACCAGGTGACGGCCGTGGTGCGTGATCCGGCGCGGCTGGACGTGCCACCGCAGGCGCGGCTGGAGGTCGTGACCGCGGACGTGTTCGACGCGGATTCGCTGGTGCCCGCCATCACCGGCCGCGAGGCCGTGCTGTCCGCGCTGGGGCCCCGCGACCGGGGGCCGAGCGTGATCTGCCGGGACGGGACGAGAGCCATCATGATCGCGATGACCGCGGCCGGCGTGCGGCGGCTGGTCGTGGTGAGCAACAGCGGCATGCACCCCGAGGGCGACGGGTGGTTCACGCGCCTGGTGGTCAAGCCGCTCCTGATCCGCATGCTGCGTGAGGGATACGCCGACATGGGCGAGATGGAGCGCCGGGTGATCGAGTCCGGGCTCGACTGGACGATCGTGCGCCCGCCGAAGCTCAACGACGGCCGTCTCACCGGCCGCATCGCGAGCGAGACCAGGGGGAACGTGCGCGGCAGTTTCACCATCTCCCGCGCCGACCTGGCCGACTACGTGCTGCGCGCGGCCGCGGATCCGGAGCTGACGAGGATGGCCGTGTCGATCGCCAAGGGCTAATGTGAACGGGTGTCAACTTCGCGGACTGCCCTGACCCTCGCGGCCACGGTCGGACTCGCCCCGGTGCTGGTCGCCCAGGGCTTGCACGTGCGCCGGACGACACCGCGGCTGCCGGGCGCGTCCGGGCCGCTGCGGGGTTCGGCGCCCGGACCGGACCCGCTGCGGCTGCTGGTGGTCGGCGAGTCCACTGTGGATGGCGTCGGCGCGGGGACGCACGAGGAGGCGCTGACCGGGCAGCTGGCCGCGGCGCTCGCCCGGCGGCTGGGGCGCGGGATCGACTGGCGCGTGGCCGGGCGGACGGGCGCCAACGCGCGCACGGTCCGGACAGAGCTGCTCGACGAGGCGTGCCGGGAGCGGGCGGATCTGGTCGCGGTGGCGCTCGGTGTCAACGACACCATCGAGATGCGCTCACCCACCCGCTACCGGCGCGACCTGCTGGAACTGGTGGTGACGGCGCGACGGGCGCTCGGGCCGGTCCCGGTGCTGCTGGCCGGCGTCCCGCCGCTCGCCGCGTTCCCGTCGCTGCCGCAGCCGTTGCGCCTCGTGCTCGGCCTGCGGGGCGAGGCGCTGGACGCGGCGGCGGCCACGCTCGCGGAACTGCCGGGCGTCACCCACTGCCCGGTGCCGCGCGCGGTGGTCGACCCGGAGCTGTTCGCGGCGGACGGGTTCCACCCCGGACCGGCCGGCTACCGGCTGTGGGCGGACAAGCTCGCGGAGGCCGTCGCATTGGGCTGATCGGGTGAAACCGGCCGCCGCCGACCAGGTGCTTTGGAAAAACTTCTGTCGCTGTGTATCTGGCGAGGGCCTCCCCGCGTCATAGGGGGCGTTGGCTGGTTGCACACCGACTGGAGGAACGCATGAGCTCTCCCCGGCCCTTCGCCGAGGAAATCCGCGCCGTGCGGGATTCCCTTGCCACGATGGGGGATCCGTGGCAGGCGGGGGAGACGGTGCTCAGCCGGCTGGCGGGCGAGTCGCGCAGGGTGCGACTGGGGGTGCCGGCCCCGAGCGTGGCCGAAGTGGAAGCCCGGGCCGAGTTGCCGGGGCGGATGCTCGAGGTCGCGCTCGGGGCCGCCGGCCAGCCCTGCACCGCGCTGCACGCGCCGGGCAGCACGCTGCCCGCCAAGTTCGACCTCCGCGACGTGTGCGGCCGCAGCTACGTCACGCCGGTGAAGGACCAGGGGGAATCGGGGTCCTGCAGCGCGTTCGGCACCATCGCGGCACTCGAGGGGACCGCCGCGTACACGCGCCGCAACACCGGCATGCGCCTCGACCTGTCGGAGGCGCACCTGTTCTTCGGGTTCGCGCCGGCACACCGCAAGCCGGGTGACACCGGGTCCTGGCCGGACGACCTGATGGGGGACTGCGCGGCCAAGGGCGTCACCTTCGAGGACTACTGGCCGTACTCGGACGAGGGCACCGGCGCGCTGCACCCGAACTGGGTGAACCGCGTCGCGCGCGCGGAGGGCGTCGTCGACCTCACCCAGGACCCGGCCGCGATCAAGCACCACATCTACGGCTACGGGCCGGTCACCGCGTGCATGGTGATCTACGACGACTTCTTCCACTACACCGGCGGCATCTACCGCGCCACCACGACGGAGAGCAACGGCGGGCACTGCGTCGCGCTCATCGGCTGGGACGACGAGCAGAGCTGCTGGATCGCCAAGAACTCCTGGGGCACCGACTGGGGCGAGGGCGGGTTCTTCCGGATCGCCTACGGCGAGGCCTTCATCGAGGACTATCCGGAACCGCGGCCGACGACCCTCGGCTGCACCGGGGTCACCCTGCGCGCGTGGCTACCGCCGCAGCGCGCGCTGCGCCTGTTCTCGGCCGGTGCCGGTGAATGGGTCTGCCTGGAGCAGCTGGGCTGGGTCCGGCTCGCGGGGGACGCCGCGGGCGTGAGCCGTCAGCTCGCGCTGCTCGCCGAGGCTCGGGCCGGCGGGCATCCCGTCAGCCCGTTCCTCGACCAGGGCGTGCTGACCAAGGTTGCCACCACCTACTGATGGGGAGCGGAGCATGACCACGAGCAAGAGCGAGACGCCGGACACCGGCCCACAGGACGACCCGAACGCCGAACTCGCCGAACTGACCAGGGAGACGCCCGGATCCGACGGCCCGGCCGGCGTCTACGACCCGAACACCCCGCCGCCGACCGGCGTTTATGACCCGAACACCCCGCCGCCGACCGGTGTCTATGACCCGAACACGCCGCCGCCGACGGGCGTGTATGACCCGAACACCCCGCCGCCGACCGGTGTGTATGACCCGAACACGCCGCCGCCCGCCGGCGTCTACGACCCCAACACCCCGCCCCCGAGCGGTGTGTACGACCCGAACACCCCGCCGAACGGCAACGGCACGCCGGCTCAGCCGGTGCCGCAGGCGCAGGGCGTCTGGGTGCACGGCAGGCAGGTCGCGCGGCTGTGGTCGACGAGCGCCAACCCGGGCGTCTGGGTGGACATCGCGGGTCTGGGCTGGAAGCGGCTCGCCGCCACCGCGGACGGGCGCAGCTCCCTGACGACGCTGGCACTGCTGGCCCGCAACCACGGGCTGCCGGTGTCCTTCCACGAGAACGCCGCCGGGCAGATCGACCAGATCCTGGTCTGACGGCGGCACGCAGACCGGCGGTGGCCGGCAGCCGAGGGGGCCGCCGGCCACCGCCACCCTGGGGAGCTTCCAGTGACACAGATCCGGCTCGCGCAGGCGGATTCGGGGGAGACGGCGCGGCTCCACGTGGGGGACACGGTGGAGCTGCGCCTGCCGGAGGTCCGCGCGTCGGGTTACCGGTGGCGCTGGCGGTTGCCGGACGCGGTCCGCGTGGTGGCGGACGAGCACGTCCGGTCCAGGGGGGTGGCCCACGGGGAGGGGCCACCGGGCGAGGGGGGTGTGCGCCGGCTGGCGCTCGACGTCGTCGAGCCCGGCCGGCACCTGCTCCGGGCGGAGCTGGCGCGGCCGTGGGAGGTGGAGCCGCGCCGCTCCGTCACGTTCGTGCTCGCCGTGACTGCTCCGAACGAGTGATGTTGTGTATCTGGCGTTCGCCTTCGTGCTCTGCACGGTGACGGAGCCGGAGATACTGCCTAGCGCTGACCCGAGGAGAACCACGCGAAGTGGGGGCGAACGCGGTGACGGAAGCGAGGACCGCCGAGGCGGATCCGTCCTGGGAGGGACTCCGCGGACCGGAGCTGTTCGAGGCGTGCCTTGCCGCGGCGCGGGCGGGGGACAAACGCGCGCTGAACCGGCTGGTCGCCGAGCTGACCCCGCTGGTGTGGAACGTGGCGCGCGGCCAGGGGCTGGACAGCCACTCGGCCGAGGACGTGGTGCAGACCGTGTGGCTGGCGCTGGTCAGCCACCTCGACCGGCTGCGCGAGCCGAAGGCGCTGGCCGGCTGGCTGGTCGTCACCGCGCGGCACGAATCGCAGCGCGTGCGCGGGCGGAAACCGCCGCCGGTGCCGTTGACCGACGAACTGGCCGAGACCGTGGCGAGCACCGACCCCGCGCCCGAGGCCGAGGTGCTGCGCACCGAGCGCGACCAGCGGCTCTGGCGCGCCTTCCGCAGGCTTCCGCAGCGGTGCCAGGAACTGCTGCGGCTCACCGTGCTCGCCGGTCGCGCCGAGTACCGGCTCGTCGCCGAAGCGCTGCAGATGCCGCGCGGCAGCATCGGACCGAACCGCGGCCGCTGCCTGAAGACGATGCGCGAACTGCTGGACATCGAAGGGGGCAGCGCATGAACGACAATCTGCCAGGGGGTGGGGCGCACCCCGGCGACGAAGAACTGCTGGCCGATCTGGGCCGGGTGCTGGCTGCCGTCGACCCGCCCCCGGACGGCCTGGTCGAGCGCGTGCAGTTCGCACTCGAACTGGAGAACCTCGACTTCGAGATCGCCCAGTGGGAGCGGGCCGACCCGGCGCTGGCCGGCGTCCGCAGCATCACCGACGAGGGCACGATCACGTTCACGGTCAGCGATCTCACGGTGATGATCAACCTGACCAGGGTCGGGCACTGCCACCGCATCGACGGCTGGCTGGTGCCCGCCGCCGCGCACGGGGTCGAGGTGCGGGTGGCCGAACACGGGTCGTCCTCGACGGTGGCCGACGAGGGCGGCCGGTTCGTGCTCGACGACGTGCCGCGCGGGACCACGCAGATCGTGATCTCGGTCGGCGGGGCCAGCAGCCGCCGCACCGTCGTCACGCCCGCGGTCGTCCTCTGACCGGCTGCTCACCCCGGCCCCCGCATGTGCTCAGATAGACCACGTGTCAGCTCAGCGTGAGTCCCGGCGTGCGCTGGGCCGGGCATCGGAGCTGCGTGGGCGGGCCGCGGACGCCGCGGGCAACTTCCGCAACGTGGAGGCGGTGCGGTTGTTCAACCGCGCCTTGCGGGTGCTCGCGGACGGGCCGGACGACGTCGAGTGGATCACCCTGCGGGCACGGGTCCTGCTCGGCCTCGCGATGTCCGAGGCCGAGACCGGCTCGGCGGCAGCGGGCCTGCGCCACCTCGACGACGCCCGGCAGCTGACCGATCGGCTGCCGCCCGGGCCGCCGCAGCGAGTCCTGCGGGCGCTGGTCGGCGCCCAGCGCGCGCTGGTGCTCGGCCGGATCGGCCGGCTGTCCGAAGCGCTGGCGCTGTTCGACGAGATCCTGCCGGTGCTGGAAAACGAGGCCGACGACAACGCGCTGTCGCTGACCCGCAACCTGATGAACCGCGCCAACATCAACGTCGAGCTGCAGCGGCCCGCGGCGGCGCTGGCGGACCTGCGGCGCTGCCTCGAACTGGCCACCGAGCACGGGCTGACCCGGCTGGAGGGCAAGGTCCGGCACCTGCTGGGCGAGCAGGGGCAGCTCCTCGGCGACGTCCCCGGCGCGTTGCGGCACTACGAGCAGGCCGCACGGATCTACGAGGACGCGGCTCCCGGCTGGCTCGCCCGGCTCCGCGTCGACCAGGCCAGGGCGCTGCTCGTCGCCGGTCTCGCCGAGGACGCGGCGCGGCACCTCGACGAGGTCCTGCCCGAACTGTATTCGAGCCGCAACGTGCAGGACATCGCCGAGGCCGAGGTGGCCCGCGCGGCGGCCGCGATCCTCGACAACGACCACGGCCGGGCCCGCGAGCTGGCCGAGCTGGCGCGGCGGCGGTTCCTCCGGCGCGGCAACGAACGATGGGCCGCGGTCGCCGCGCTGACCCGGCTGCGCGCCGACGCCACCGAGGTCCTCGGCGGCACGCGACGGCCGCCGGCGCGGCTCGTCACGGGTCTCACCGGGCACGCCGACCGCCTCGCGGAACTGGGGCTGCGCGACGAAGCGGCGGTGGCCCGGCTGCTCGCGGTGCGGCTGCTGCTGCGCCGCGGGGACGTCACGGCGGCCGAGGAGCTGCTCGCGCGGGTGCCGCGGCCGCGCCGCACCACGCCGATCGACCACGTCATGCTGCTGCGGCTGTGCCGCGCCGAACTCGCCGTGGCGACCGGCCGTCCGCGTGCGGCGCTGGCGCAGGCGCGCAGCGGCTTCGCCGAGCTGAGCCGGGTGCGCGACCGGATGGGCGGGCTGGACCTGGTGTGCGGGACCGCGGTGCACGGCCAGGAGCTGGGCCGCCTCGCGGTCGGGCTGGTGCTCGGCACCACCCGCGGCCACGCCGGCGCGCGCAGGCTGTTCGCGTGGCAGGAGCGGACGCGCGCGCAGGTCTACCGCTACGAGCCGCTGCCCGCGATCGACGATCCGGTGCTGGCCCGGCTCATCACCGAGATGCGGCAGGTGCAGCGGCTCGCTCAGCAGAACCGGCTGGACGGCAGGCCGGTGGCGGCGCTGGAGCAGCGCTACGCCCGGCTGCAGCGGGAGGCGGGCCGCCTCGGCTGGTACACCAGCCCCTGGGGCAGGCCGCGCCCGGTCAGCTCACCCGAGGAGGTGGCCGCCGAGCTGGGCGAGCGCGTGCTGGTCAGCCTGATCGGCCAGGACGGCGAGCTGTCCGCGGTGGTCGTGCGGGACGGCCGGTTCCGGCTGGTGCGGCTGGGCGGGCTGGACGAGGTCGTGGAGATCACCAAGCAGCTGCACGCCGACCTGAACGCGCTGGCCCCGGACCACCTGCCGTCGCCCCTGGTCGCGGCCGTCACGGCGTCCGCGGAGAAGCGCGCCCGCCTGCTCGACGAGCGGGTCGTGCGGCCGCTCGCGGACGCGATCGGCGACCGCGAGCTGGTCATCGTGCCGACCGGGCCGCTGTACGCGCTGCCGTGGCCCGCCCTGCCGTCGTTGCGCGGCCGTCCGCTGTCGATCGCGCCGTCGGCGACCGCGTGGTTGACCGCGATGCGCCGCGAGCTGATCGACCCGGTCGTGCTGGTCGGCGGGCCGGACGTGCCCGGCGCGATCGGCGAGGTGCGGCAGCTGCGCGCGGTCTACCCGTCGGCGACGCTGGTCGACGGCTCGGCGGCGACCAGTTCCGCGGTGCTGGAAGCGCTCGACGGGTCGGGCCTGGCGCACCTGGTCGCGCACGGCGCGCACGAACCGGCGAACGCGTTGTTCTCGCGGCTGGAACTGGTCGACGGGCCGCTGTTCGCGCACGAGACCGCGCGGCTGCGGCGCCCGCCGGACCGGGTGGTGCTGGCCGCCTGCGAGCTGGCGATGAGCCACATCCGGCCGGGTGAGGAGGCGCTCGGGTTCGCCGGCGCGCTGCTGGCCAGCGGGTCCCGCACGATCGTCGGGGCGATCGCGCGGGTCGGCGACCGGGCGGCGGCGGAGGCGATGACCGACCTGCACCAGCGGCTCGCGTCGGGGATCTCCCCGGCGCTGGCACTGGCGCACGCGACCGCCGCCGATCCGCTGCGCCGCCCGTTCCTCTGCCTCGGCGCCGGTTAGCGCTCGGCGGCCTTGACCAGCTTCGCGGACAGGAACTTGATCGCTCCCGCGAGCGCGGCGCGCACGACCGGGCCGGTGCCGGGGATCTTCTCCTGGAACGAGCCGCGCCAGGTCAGCCGCGTGCCGGTGCCGTCGGGCTCGAAGGTCACCTCGCCGCGGTAGCCGCGCACCGGCGCGGGCTCGGCGAAGGTGTAGACGTGGCGGCGGTCTTGCTCGTACTCGAGCGTCTCCTCGCGCATGAGCAGCGGCCACGCCCCGACGGCCCGGATCGAGCCCACCCCGCCCGCCGGATCGGCCCACCGGTCCCAACGGGACACGACGATGAGCGGTTTCGCCCAGTCGGACCAGCGGGCGCCGTCGGTCTCCAGCCGGAAGAGGGTCGCGGGCGGGGCGCTGCTGGTGCGGGTGACCTCGAAGGAGAACGTCCTGGCGGGCATCGGTGACCTTTCCGCTCGGGTAGGGGTTACCGGGCAGTAAACCAGGGGCTTACCGGATGCGGGGGGCCTGACCTTGGGGTTTCATGGGTTCATGGGCATCGACTTCAACGAGATCAAGAAAAAGGCGCAAGAGGCGCTCGGCCACAACGCCGGCAAGATCGAACACGGCCTGGACAAGGCGAGCGGCTTCGCCAAGTCGAAGTTCGGCCAGCACTCCAGCAAGATCGACAACGTCACGTCGAAGGCGAAGGACTTCCTGCACAAGCAGACCGGCGGCGGGCACGGCGAGCCCGGCCCGCAGGGTGGACCCGGACCGGCCGGACCCCAGACCGGACCCCAGAGTGGCCCGACCGGGCCGACCAGCCAGCCGTAACCGTTACGGCACCTCGCCGATGGCGGTGTCCTCGGTGAGGGAGGTGATGCGGCCGCCGCGCTCGCCGAGCGCACGCAGGCCGTCCCGGGCGTCCGGCGCGTCCAGCGCGACGCGGACGCCCGACAGCGTGGCCTGCCTGGCGGCTGCAAGCGCTTGCGCGCCCTCGTAGCCCGAGTCGATGCTGACGGCGAGGCCGCCGGTCGAGGCCAGTGACCCGCGCAGGGCGCCCAGCCGGCCGAGGGCCTCGTCGATCACGGGCAGCAGCGCTTCGCGGTTGCCCTCGGTCATCGCGCGCACCAGTGCCGGCCGGGTGGCGGCCACCCGGGTGCCGTCGGTGTAGGAGCCGGCGGCCAGCGCCATCGCGACCGGCCCGCCGTCCGCCCCCACGGCCGCGAGCACGGCGGCCAGCAGGTGCGGCAGGTGGGAGATCCGGGCGACCGCCTCGTCGTGGGTGGCCGCGGTCAGCGGAACCACGTGCGAGCCGAGGTCGATCGCCAGCCGGGCCACCTCGGCCCACGCGCCGAGATCGGTGTCGTCCTCGACGCACACCACCCACGCCGCGCCGCCGAACAGCGCGGCGTTGCCGGCACGCCAGCCGGACTCGGCGGTGCCCGCCATCGGGTGCCCGCCGACGTACCGGGCGTTCGGCGCGAACGCCCGCGCGGCCGTCAGCACTCCCGTCTTCACGCTGGTCACGTCGGTGAGCAGGCACGACGGCGCGCACACGTCGACCGTCCGCAGCACCTCCTCGACGGCGGTCAGCGGCACGGCCAGCACCACCAGCGCGTCCCGCTCTGCGGCGCGCCGCAGGGCGGCTTCCACGTCCGTCGAGGCGTCGAACCCGTCGGCGGCCGCCGCCTCGGCGTCGGCCGCCGAGGCCGTGGCGCCCCACACCCCGCGCCCCACCGCCGCGGCCGCGCGCAGCACCGACCCGCCGATCAACCCGAGCCCGATCACGCATACGTCTCGCACGGGGCGTCATCCTGCCAGGGCGTCGAGGGCGAAGGCCGCGTACATCGCGACACCCGCCGGGAAAGCACCTTCGTCGTGGCGCACGCGGTTGGAGTGGTTGGTCGGCGCCTCCGCCGGGTCGACGTCCGGCGGGCACGCGCCGAGGAACGCGAACGCGCCCGGAACCCGTTGCAGCACGTAGGAGAAGTCCTCGGCGCCCATGATCGGGTCTGCCATCAGCTCTGCCCGGCCGAGCACGCGCTGGGCGAGGTCCAGCACCCGCAGCGCCTGGTCCGGGTCGTTCACGGTGACCGGGTAGCCGGGCTCGATGTCGACCAGCACGCGGCAGCCGTGCGCCTCGCCGACCGCTTCGCACACCTTCGGCAGCTCGGCCTTCACCAGGGCGCGCGTGGACTCGGACAGCGTGCGGATCGTGCCGGCGACCTCCGCGGTCTCCGGGATGATGTTGGTCGTCGTGCCTGCCTGGATGCGGGTCACCGACACCACCGCCGGGTCGAACACGCTGACCCGCCGCGTCACCATCGTCTGCAGCGCGCCGACCATCGCCGCGGCCGCCGGCACCGGGTCGATCGCGTTGTGCGGGCTGGACCCGTGCCCGCCCTTGCCGGTGACCTGGACCGTGAACGTGTCGTTCGAGGCCATCAACGGCCCGGGCCGCGTGGTGATCAGCCCGGACTCGACGTGGGACAGCAGGTGGATGCCGAAGGCCTTCTCGGCCCGCGACCCGGCGGCGTCCAGCACGCCTTCGTGGATCATGTGCCGCGCGCCGTGGTAGCCCTCCTCGCCGGGCTGGAACATGAACACGACCGACCCGGCCAGCTCGTGCCGGCGTGCCGCGAGCAGCCGCGCGGCGGAGGCGAGCATCGCGGTGTGGCCGTCGTGGCCGCACGCGTGCATGGTCCCGTCCACTTCGGAGGCGAACTCCAGCCCGGTGTCCTCCTGCAGCGGCAACGCGTCCATGTCCCCGCGCAGCAGCACCGCGGGCCCGTCCTGCGCTCCGCGCAGCACGGCGGTCAGCGCGGAGGTCGACTTCCCCTCGACGATCTCCAGCGGGAGGCCCTCCAGCGCCCGCCGGACGGCGGCCTGCGTGTGCGGCAGATGCAGGCCCTGCTCCGGCCTCCGGTGAATCTCGCGGCGCAGCGCGACGGTGGCCGGTTGCAGGGCCTCGGCCTCGGAGAGCAACGCGGCGAGCCGGGTGTCCGGCAATGGGGGCAACTCCGTGGGTCCCGTCATCTTCCGATCCTCGCAGAGCGACTGCACCGATGATCGGTCCAGGTATACGGTGTGCGCTATGTCGGTGAAGGAGCCGGTTGCGGGATTCGCGGTGGCCGTGGTCCGGGAGGACGGCAAGTGGCGCTGCAGCGCGCTCGACGCCGGCGCACTCACGGGGTTGGACGCCGCCATCACCGAGCTGGCCAAGTTGCGGTCCACGGGGGCCGTGTTCGGCCTGCTCGCGGTGGACGACGAGTTCTTCGTGATCGTGCGGCCGAGCCCGCGCGGACCGTCCCTGCTGCTCTCGGACGCGGCGGCGGCGCTGGACTACGACATCGCCGCCGACGTGCTCGACGTGCTGCGGGTCGATCCGCCGGACGAGGAGGACGACTCGATCTGGCCGGAGGGTGACCTCGACATCCTCGCCGACGTCGGCCTGCCCGGGCCCGAGCTCGAGGTGATCGCGGGCGAGGTCGACCTCTACCCGGACGAGCAGCTGCAGATGATCGCGCAGCGCTGCGGGTTCGGCGGCGAGTTCACCGCGTTGCTCGACGAGATCTGACGTGTCCGACGCCGACCTGGTGTCCGTGGCGCTGGCCGCGGCGCGGGAGGCGGGCCCGGACGTGCCGATCGGCGCCGCCGTGTTCGCACCCGACGGCCGCCTGCTCGCCCGCGCCCACAACGCCCGCGAGGAGCTGGGCGACCCGACGGCGCACGCCGAGGTCATCGCGCTGCGGGAGGCGGCCCGCGAGTTCGGCGACGGCTGGCGGCTGGACGGCTGCACGCTCGCGGTGACGGTCGAGCCGTGCACGATGTGCGCCGGGGCGCTGGTGCTCGCGCGCGTGGCCCGGGTCGTGTTCGGGGCGTGGGAGCCGCGCACCGGAGCGGTCGGGTCGCTGTGGGACGTGGTGCGCGACCGGCGGCTCAACCACCGGCCGGAGGTGCGCGGCGGGGTCCTGGAGGCCGAGTGCGCCGCGCTGCTCGCCGAGTTCTTCACCGGTCACCGGGACGTGTGACGCCGCGCGAGGCGGGGTAGCCCGTCTCTGACCGCGTCGAAGGAGGGTCGATGAACGTCGTGAAGAACCGGATGACGAGCCGGTCCCGCCAGGCCAAGGGCGGGGCGCGGGAGCTGTTCGGCCGCCTCACCGGTAAGCGCCGCCACCAGAGTGCCGGCCGCGCCGAGCGGATCCGCGGTGTCGTGCGCGAGACGACGACCGAGGTGGCGGACTGGGCGGCCACCGCCGCGCGGGACGCGCAGCGCCGCTTCCGCTCCAGGTGAGGAGTGCCTGCAAGTCGCTCTTGGGCGTCTAGTAACCTAGTCGGCGGTAGCGTGTCCGAGCGGCCGAAGGAGCACGACTCGAAATCGTGTGACGGTTGACCCCGTCCGTGGGTTCAAATCCCACCGCTACCGCCGGAACGAACGCCGGGTCTCCCCAGGGAGGCCCGGCGTTCGTCGTTTCCGCTACCGCACGTCCACGGTGATCTCGGCCGCGGTGCCGCCGTCGGCGGACAGGGTCAGGGTGGCGGTGCCGAAGGTGACGTCGAGGACCTTCGCCGTCCAGATCGGGTTCGGGCAGGCCGGCACGGGCCCGACGCCCACCGGGGTGCTCGTGAGCCGGAAGGCGGACCGCCCGTGGTGCGGGGTCTGCTGCCGCCCGCTGGTCGCCGTCACCTCGACCTCGGTGTCCTGCCCGGTGACCCGGTGCCCGGCCGGGTTGACGCACTCGACCCGCGCGGTGCCGGTCGCCTCGGCGATGACCTCGAAGGTCGTGCCGCCGAGACCGGCCACCTCGCCGGTGCACTCGAACCCGGCGCCGGTGTCGCCGCACGCGGCGCCGGTGACGAAGTGGCCGTTGTCCGCCTGCGCCGGCGCGGCGAGCGCCGCGACGGCGAGCGCGCCCGCGAGGACGCCGAGCATCCGTCTCATCTGCTTGCCTTTCCGCGTCGTCGGGGAGTCCAGTCTCGGCGCGCCCGGCCCCCCGTGGCGGCCCGCTCACGCGGACGGGTGGCACGGTTCGCCCGCCCGGGGCCCCGCAGACGATCCGTACCGGCCGCTCCCGCCTGCGGGAACAGCCCGTCGGCGTGCGTGGGATCCGCCAGCGTCAGGTCGTAGGTTCACCCTCTTGGTCACTTCTTCTGCTGGGGGTACCGATGAGACTGCTCAACGTCCGCACCCTGTCCGCGGCGGCGGCTGTGGCGGCCGCCGGCGTGCTGGTGCCGGCCGGCACCGCGGCCGCCATGCCGGACCCACCGGGCGACAGCTGGGACCACACCTTCACGGCCCCCGGTGTCACCGTCTACGTCGAGGAGTACGGCGACCGGATCTCCGTCTGCGACAGCGCGGCGAACGGCTCCAGCGCGCAGGTCAACGTCTGGGCTGACGGCGGGTGGCGTTACAAGGCCGTCGCGAGCGGCGGCTCCGGGAGCTGCGTGACGCACTCGGCGAGCGAGGGCGGTGCCTACAACCTGCCGGAGGGCGCGTTCATCGAGCTCTATTACAAGGGCGTCAGCACCGGCTACGCCACCAGGAGCACGTACGTCAACGACCACTGAGGCACCCTCCGTCGGTCGTAGGCCGGGCGGACGAACCGTTACCGGTTGTTGCCGCTGAGTCTTCCTTCGCCTCACCTCATAGAGGGAAGATGCCTCGACTGTTGATCAGACGAGGGGACTCAGGGTGACGACCAGTCGAAGAATCGGCGTGCTCGCCGCTGCTGTTCTGGCGGGTGCGACCGTCGCCGCCGCACCGGCGTCGGCGGCGAGCCCGGACGTCGTGATCGCCGAGGTCTACGGCGGTGGTGGCAACAGCGGCGCCACGCTGACCAGCGACTTCATCGAGATCGCCACGGCAGGCGGCACCGTCGCCTTGGACGGCTGGAGCGTGCAGTACCTGCCCGGCTCGCCCAGCACGTCGAGCAAGTGGCAGGTGACCGCCCTGTCCGGTTCCGTCGCGGCGGGCGGGCGATACCTGGTCGCCGAGGCCACCGGATCGGGTGGCACGGTCTCGCTGCCCACCGCCGACGCCGCCGGGTCGATCTCGATGGCCGCGGGGTCAGGCACGGTCGCCCTCGTCCAGGGCACCACTGCGCTCACCTGCCTGACCGCGGCCGACTGCGCTGCCGACCCGCGGGTCCGCGACCTCGTCGGCTACGGCTCGGCGACCGTCCGCGAAGGCAGCCCGGCGCCCGCGGCGAGCAACACCACGTCGGTCGCTCGCGCCACGCTGACCGACACCGACAGCAACTCCGCCGACTTCGCGGCAGGCGCCCCGACGCCGGTCAACACCAAGGGCGAGACCACCGGCGGCGACGCGGGCGGCACCCCGGCCAAGATCCACGACATCCAGGGCACGACCCGGCTGTCGCCCCTGGCGGGCAAGAAGGTCACCGACGTGACCGGGATCGTCACCGCGCTGCGCACCTTCGGTTCCGCGCGCGGGTTCTGGATGACCGACCCGCGGCCCGACGCCGACCCGCGCACCAGCGAGGGCGTGCTGGTGTTCACCGGCTCGACCACGCCCGCGGTGGCCGTCGGCGACGCGGTCACGGTGTCCGGCACCGTCACCGAGTACTACCCGGACAGCCCCACCGGCTCGATCTACCAGTCCACCACCGAGATCACCGGTCCGAAGTGGATGGTTCAGTCGAGCGGCAACCCGCTGCCCGCCGCGACCGCGATCACGCCGGCCACCGTGCCCGGCACCCTCGCCCCCGACGCCGGCGGCAACACCGAAGCCCTGCCGCTGGAGCCGGCGAAGTACTCGCTGGACTTCTGGGAGTCGCACGAGGGCGAGGTCGTCAGCGTGCAGGACGTCCGCGTGGTCGGGCCGTCCACCGAGTACTACGAGCTGTACGTCACCACCAAGCCGGGGGAGAACCGGACCGACCGCGGCGGCACGATCTACACCGGCTACGCCAGCCCGAACACCGGAATCCTCAAGATCGAGTCGCTGATCCCGTTCGCGCAGCGCCCGTTCCCGCAGGCGAACACCGGCGACACCCTGACCGGCCTCACCGCGGGCCCGGTCGAGTACGACAGCTTCGGCGGGTACACGCTGCAGGCGACCACGCTGGGCGAGGTCAAGGACGGCGGCATCCAGCGGGAGGTGACGCGCAAGCAGTCGCCGAGCGAGCTGGCCGTCGCCACCTACAACGTCGAGAACCTCTCCGCCGTGGACGACCAGGCCAAGTTCGACCAGCTGGCGCGCGGCATCGTGGAAAACCTGGCGTCGCCGGACATCGTGACCCTGGAGGAGATCCAGGACAACAACGGCCCCGAGGGCGAGGGCGATGGCGTGGTGGCCGCGGACCAGACGCTGAAGCGGTTCACCGACGCGATCGCCGCCGCGGGCGGGCCGCGCTACGAATGGCGGCAGATCGACCCGCAGGACCTCACCGACGGCGGCGAGCCGGGCGGCAACATCCGCGTCGGGTTCCTGTTCAACCCGCGCCGGGTGTCCTTCGTGGACCGTCCGGGCGGTGACGCGACCACGGCGGTGTCCGTGGTGACGGAGCGCGGCAAGCCGCACCTGTCGGTGTCGCCGGGGCGCGTCGACCCGGGCAACCCGGCGTGGGCGAACAGCCGCAAGCCGCTGGCCGGGGAGTTCGTCTTCCACGGCCACACCGTGTTCGTGATCGCCAACCACTTCAACTCGAAGGGCGGCGACCAGCCGACGCACGGCCGGTACCAGCCGCCGACGCGGAGTTCGGAGGTGCAGCGCGGGCAGCAGGCGCAGGTGCTGCGCGGGTTCGTCGACCAGCTGCTGAAGGCGGATCCGTTGGCCGACGTCATCGTCGCCGGCGACCTGAACGACTACCAGTTCTCGCCCGCGCTGAAGACGCTCACCGCGGGCGGCGCGCTCACCGACCAGATCGACCGGCTGCCCGCCGACGAGCGGTACAGCTACGTCTACGAGGGCAACTCGCAGGTGCTGGACCACATCCTGACCTCGCGGGCGCTGTGGTGGGTCGACTACGACGTGGTGCACATCAACGCCGAGTTCGCCGAGCAGGCGAGCGACCACGACCCGCAGATCATCCGGTACCGCCCGATCCTCTGACGCCTGGGCCGCCGCCGCCTCCCTCCCGGGCGGCGGCGGTCAGCGGTGCAGCTGGCGGGCGCGGCGTTGAGCGGCGCGGGCGGCCTGCAGCATCGCTTCGGCCAGGTCGGACGGCTTCACGTGCTCGAAGAGGGCGGAGTTGATCGCGACTTCGAGGACCTCCCCGTTGCCGGCGACCCCCACCTCGACCAGACCCCAGTCGTCCTGCGCGGTGACGACCTGCTGGGCGGCCTGGCGCCGCCGGGCGGCCGGACGCTCCTCCACACCTTCGGACTGGGTGGTCAGCTCGCGGTTCACCGGATCCTCTTCCTCTCACCTGGCTGCTGGGACGTGACCGACTCCCCACCGGTTCCGTGGGGAACCAACCACAGGCGCGCAACGTCCCAAGATCATGAACTGGGTACGCGCGACCGTCGACCACCTGTCCCGCCGCGAGGTCTCACCCGTGGTGCCCGCGACCCTGCGCAGCGACCTGAGCTGGGCGCGCGCGTACGTCCGCCGGGAAATGCCGAAGCCGGACACCCTGGAGCCGGAGAGCTGGCTGCGGCCCGCGAACTAGTCGCAGCCGCCGGCTGAATCAGCGCCGCGCGCGCCACCCCAGCGACAGCACCGCGTCCACCAGCTCCTGGTAGGTCTCCTTGACCTCGCGCAGGTAAAGATCCAGCCGCCCGGCGTAGGCGTGCGGCGCGGGCGCCGGGTCGGCCCCGACCTCCAGCCACGGCAGCCTGCTGACGTTGTCCTGCGCCATCCGCCACCAGTGCTGCGCGCCCTGCACCGTGCGGGCCTCGCGCTCCTTCGCCTCCGCCACGGCGGCCTCCGCGGCCGCGATCTCGGCGTCCAGCTCCTCGGCCCGGCGCCGCTCCCACGCCCGCAGCTCCTCGGCCGCCTTGCCGGCCAGCCCGACGATCTGCTTGTACTCCATCGCCGCGTTCATGCCTGGTGCTCCGGCCGGTCGAAGGGGATCATCACCTCGGGCGAGACGTGCGTGCTGCGGTCGAAGAACAGCGCCCGCCCTGGCCGCGGCGACCAGTGCACGACCTGCCCGGCCGCGAACTGGCTCAGCTCCGCGCCCTGCACGTCCAGCGCCGCCCACGCGCCGATGTCGTCGGTGCCTGCGAACCCGAGCGTGTCCTTCAGCCGCGCCGTGCTGCGCCACCACCCGATCGTGTGAGTGCCCTTGCCCGGTCCCTGCTTGAGAACCACCCGGAAGTGGTCCAGCCCGCTCTTGAGCTGACCGGGCTGCTTCTGCTCCAGGATCGGCAGCGCCGCGTCGACGCCGTACAGCAGCAGGATCCGCGCGTGCTCGGGCGGCTCCTCGGCGAGCTTGGCCATGTGCTCGCCCAGCTCGACGTCGCTCAGCCGCACCACGCGGTGCCCGTCCGACTCCAGCCCGTCGGCCAGCTCGCCGACCGCGGACGCGCACCGGTCGACCAGGCACGCCACCAGGAACTCCACCTCGTGCGGCGGGTACTGCTTCGCCAGCGACCGGGCCGCGGCGTCCATGATGGACAGTGCCTCGGCGATCGCGGTGCCCATGATCGCCAGGTTGCGGCCGGGCGCCCCGGTCAGCTCCACCGTGCACGCCGTGTCCTCGACGTCGATCGACTGGCCCAGCAGCGCCCGCGGCGGCCCGCCCGGCGTGAGCCCGGCGAACGCGGCCGAGTGCTCCAGCACCGGCGAGTGCGCGCCGTCGAACAGCCGCGGCCGCTGGTGCTCCTGGGCGTAGCGCTCCCACAGTTCCCGTTGCAACGACGAGAAGATGTCCTTGCTGCTGGCGTCCGGCACGTGCGCGAGCTGGTTGCCGTGCGCGACCCCGGAGTCGTGGTTGATCACCGCGTGCCACTTCGGCGCCGCGACGGCCGCGTTGTTGGTCTCGGCGAGCACGCGCCGCGCCTTGGGCATGGCGATACGCAGCGTGCACTGCTCGAACACCGCGGGCTTGCCCCAGAACGCGTCGATGCCCGCGATGTCCTGGCTCGCCAGGATCAGGTGGATGCCCTGGGCACGGCCACGGCGGGCGATGTCCTCCAGCAACGCGGTCGCCTGGTTGGTGACCCCGTCACGGCCCGCGAACAGGTACTGGAACTCGTCGATCACCGCGACGATCCGCGGCCAGTGCCCGTCCGGGTCCTGCTGGCGCAACCCGGCCAGGTCGGTGACCTCGTGCTCCTTGGCCGCGGCCGACCGGCGGCGCAGCTCGTCGGCGAGGAACCGCAGCAGCGCCAGGCCGAACTCGCGGTCGGTGTTGACGTTGACCCCGATCAGGCGCGCGTGCGGCAGCCAGCTCGCGTCCCGGCGGCCCGGCGCGAGCCCGGCGAAGGACACGCCCTCCTTGAAGTCCAGCAGGTACAGCGCGAGCTCGTCCGGCGGGTAGCGCGCGGCGAGGCTGCCGAGCAGCGCGTAGAGGAAGTTCGTCTTGCCCGAGCCGCTCGGGCCGCCGATCAGCGCGTGCGGGCTGGCGTCGCCGATGACGACCTCGACCGGATCGCCCTCGAAGAAACCGACCGGCGCCCGCAGCTCGCGCGCGGAGTTCTCCTGGCCCAGCTCGGCGGGCAGCAGGTCGCGGAACGACCGCGGGCCGCCCTGCTTCTCCACGATCGCGTCGGCCAGCCTGCTCGCCGCGGCGCTGACCTCGGCCGACGGGACCGGCGGGTCCAGGTCGACGACCAGGTTGGGCCCGGTCATGCTGGTCGCCGCGTGGTGCTCGTCGAGCATCCGGATGTTCTCGAACGCGCCGCCGAGGATCGTCGGGATGTCGACGGTGATCAGCGAGATCCCGGCGGCCAGCGCGGCGCCGGCGATGCGCTTGAGCTCCCGCAGCGGTTCCGGCGCCCACGTCTCGCCGTTGCCGAACAATACGACGATCCGCCACGGCTCGACACGCTGCCCGAGCTGGTCGCGCAGGCCGCGCAGCGACGTGTGGCCTGCCTGCATGGTGTGCGCGTGGATGCGGCGGATGTGCCCGGTCACCTCGTCGAGCAGCACGCCGAGCTGGTCCGGGTCGTACAGCGTGACCGCGGACGTGCGGGACAGCGGGTACAGGTTGGGCAGCACGGCGGTCAGCTGCGCCACGTCCCACAGGTGGATCCGCACCGAGCCCAGCTCCATCGTGCTGAGCACGCGCAGCAGCAGCCCCTCGATGAGCGATTCGACGGCCGCCCGGCCGCGGACGGCCGTGGTGATCGCCAGGTGCGAGTCGTCCAGCAGCGGCACCATCACCGGAAACGGGCCGGAATCGTCCATTGTGGACGACCCGATGCGCCACAGCGGCGGCGGCTTCAGCGGCTCCCGGCCCGCGCGGCCGAGCCACGCGCTGGGCGGCAGGCTCGCCGGCCCCGGCGCGACGCGCGCGACCAGGTCCCGCAGCCGCGCGGGCACCGTCGCGGCGTCGGTGTAGAACGCGGCGTGCTGCGCGTTGAGCTTGTCCCGCACCCCTGCCATCACCGGGCTGCGGAGCGCGGCGGTGAGCTCCTCGTCCCCGGCCGCGTTGTCGATGCCGACGCGCACGATCTGCTGTTCCAGCTGGAGCCGGGCCAGCTCGGTCTCGGCGATCTGACGGCCCGCCTGCGCGGCGCCGAGCACCATGCCGAGCTTCTCGCGCATGGTGCCCAGGGCCGTCACGACCCGGCGTTTCTGCTCGTTGGCCTTCGCCATGGCGCGCCTACAGCCGGGCCAGGTAGGTGTTCACCAGATCGTCGGCGGCGCGCAGCCGGTCGGCGTCCTTGCCGAGCCGGTCGACCGCCGCCGCCAGTTCCGGCGGCACCCACGCGTCGGCCTGTTCATGGGCGTTCACGATCACTTCGCGCGCTTCGTCCAACAGCTCCACCGCACGGTTGGTGTGTTCGCTTGCCTCGGCCAGTTTCGCACGGAACGCGGTCAGCTGCGCCTGCAGTTCGGGGAGCGAGAACATCTAGAGGCGGGCGGCGTACGACTCGGCCGACGACACCGCGGCCTGGATCGTGTTCTGCTGACCGCTGATGCCCTGCAACGCCTCGGCGAGCATGCTGTTCGCCTGGGTCACCTCCGGCTGCGTGCTTCCCGAGGTGACCTGGCCCAGGATCTGCTGGGCCTCCTCGAGTGCCTGAGCGGCCTGCTGGAGGGCTGCGACGCTGGCGTTGCACTTCTCGTTCGCCATCGCGATCCCAGCGCGGATCTCTTCCACTCCGGCCATAGTGACGCGGGTTCTCCTCGAGCTAGCGGTTAGTACGGCCGCGTGTGCGGCCTGTCAACAAACTATCGGTAGAGCGGACCGGAGCATGAGCCTGGTCACTGGTGCATCCGGGTGAAGCGCGGGGCCGGTTCACACGGCCGGGTGCGCCCTCGAACGCAGAACGCCGGGCCCCTGTGGGGTGCCCGGCGTCGTGCGAAGAGCGGAGGATACGGGATTCGAACCCGTGAGGGCTGTTACACCCAACACGATTTCCAATCGTGCGCCTTAGGCCGCTCGGCCAATCCTCCGCTGAGAAGGGTACAGCAGGCCTCGGCGCGCTCCGCCTAGACCCGCTTCTGGCAGGTGTAGGCCCCGTAGACCCGGCCGGTGAACTGCACGTCCAGGACCTCGAAGCCGACGGCGTCCAGCATCGGCTCGAGCAGCCACCGGAAGGTGCTGTGCTCGGTGCGCACGTGTTCGGCCAGGTCGTCGCGGGTGTAGCCGACCTCGGGATCGGTGACCGCCTGGTCGAACCAGTCCCGCAGGACTGTTTCCGTCTCGCCCGGCTGGAAGTCGTAGATCAGGTCCCGCAGCCGGAGCAGCCCGCCCGGCCGGAGCATCCCGGCGATGCGGTGCAGCGCGATCGCCTTCCAGAAGTCCGGCAGCTGGTGCAGCGCGTGCCGCGTGAACACCGCGTCCGCCGGCTCGCCCCGGTGCTCGTAGGTGAGGAACCCGGCCTGCACGCACTCGACGTTCGGCAGCCCCGCGGACCGGATCACGGCGAGCATCGCCGGCGACACGTCGACCGCCACGACCCGCTCGAACTTCTTCGCGGCGGCCACAGCGAAGCGGCCGGTGCCCGCCCCCAGGTCTACGACGGTGTGGCCGTCCAGCAGGGCGAGGTCCTCCGAGGGGTCCGGCCGGCCCTGCTTGCGGTCGAAACCGGCGACGAAGCCGGGGTCGAGGTGTTCGGGCCCGGCATGGGCGAGCTCGTCGAGCATCCACGGTCCGGTCATGTCCCCGATTGTGTCGGCCGTGGCCAGCGGTTTTTTCAGGCCGCTTCGGGCGGGGCGGCGAGGATCTCGCGGCCGGCGTCGGTCAGCCGCACGCCCACCCGCTGGCCCAGCAGGCCGGGCCGCGACGGGCACACGAACCCGGCGTGCGCGAGCAGGTGGGCCGTGACCTGGTCGCAGCAGGGGAGGCCGTCGATGAACAGGTCCGGCTCCGAGCTGCAGGTCATCTCCGCGCGGCCGGCGCTCACGGCACGCAGCATCGCCATCGCGCGGCGGGAGAGGTTTCGTCGTTGTTCCATCGTCGCCCCCGTCAGGCCGACCGGGTGAGTGTCTCCCCGTCGTCGTCCGGAGCGGCGACGGGCGCGGACAGCGCGCAGATCTCCTCCACGACCTGGCGGTGCGCGGCGAGCGCCAGGTGACCGACCCCGGGCAGCACCACGTTGCGCACGTCGAGGTCGGGGTGTTCGATCCGGCCGTGGCGGCTGGGCAGCACCAGCTCGTCGCCGTCGCTGGAGAACGCGACGAACTTCGTCGCGCAGTCCGGCGCCGGCTGGTCCAGCTCGGCCAGCAGGTCGCTGCCGGGCCGCAGCTGGCGCGCCAGCGGGATCGGCGAGAACAGCCAGGCCGCGACGGTGCCGCCGTGCGGCGTGCCGACGGTGACCACCGTGTCGACCCGCTCGTGCCCGCCGAGCCGCTGCACGTAGTACCGGGCGATGAGGCCGCCGAGGCTGTGGCCGACCAGGTCGAGCTTCGCCGCGCCGGTGACCTCGCACAGCTGCTCGATCTGCTCGGCCAGCCGCGCGGCCGCGGACCGGACGTCCCGCAGCAGCAGGCTGTAGCTGAACGAGACGACCGGCCCTGCGCCGCAGCGGTCGAGCGCGAGCTTCAGGTCGGTGAAGATCGCGGTGTTGTCGGCCAGGCCGGGCAGCACGACCAGCGGGCGGCCCGGCACCGGCGCCGGCACGCTCCGGTGGACCGGGTGGATCGCCCAGCGCCGCCCGATGCCCGCCGGGTACCGGACCGCGTGCGTCACCACACTCGCGATCTCACCCGCGACCGTACGCAGAACCGTCATCGCACACCTCCCCGTCGAGGTGGTCGTTCACTTGCTGCGAGGTTAGCCGTGGGTACCGACATTTTTGTTTCGCCGCCCCGGTATCGGTTTCGTTTCGACCCCGATCAGTGGAACAACGCGAGCTTCCCGGCGACCTCGCGGGCGGCCGCGAGCAGGGTACGCACGGTGCCCAGGTAGGTCTTGGCCTCCGAGGGCAGGATGTGGCTGTCCCTGCTGGTGGGCATGTCCAGTTCCCGCGCCCGCTGGCGGAGCAGCTCGATCTGCGAGAACTGGTGCCCGAACTGGGCCGCCACGGCCGTCCCGACCGCCTGCTCCGGCGCGGACAGCGCGGGCCGCAGCCCCTGCCGGGCGAGCAGGCCGGAGCCGATCAGCTGCGCGGCCTTGGCCAGCAGCAGGAACGCCGAGTCCGGCGACACCTCCGCGAGCCGCTCGGCCGAGGAGATGTGCTTGGCCGCGAGGTCCAGGAACGGCTGCCCGTTGGCGGCGGGCCCGCCGACGAGGTCGAGGTGACCGGCCCGCACCAGCTGGATGACGACGTCGTGCCCGTTGAGGCCGACGCCGGAGGCCGGTGGCACCTGCCGGGGCGGGATGGGCGCGATCTCGACGACCGGGTGGCCCGGCCGCTGCCGCGGGATCTGCAGGCCGTCCAGACCACGCTCGAGCGCCGCGATCGAGAAGCTCACCGGGCGCTTGAGCCGCTGCTCGGCGCGCCGCGCGGCGGTGTGCAGGCCCTGCTCGTCGGCCGGTGCGCCGGGCTGCAGGGACACCAGCAGTTCGATGCTCTCCGGGGCCGGGCCCGGCAGGCCGGCGAACCGGTCCGCCCACACGCCGCCGACCAGGATGCGCAGCACGCCGCGCACGCTGCCGAACTCCTCGCCGAGGATCTGGGGGACGCCGTAGGTGAGGCGAAGCAGTTCGGCGAGCGGGCGCGCGAGCGGCCCGTCCCCGGACGCGCGCATCAGCCGGATCGTGCCCTCGCGGCGGCTGGTCAGGATGCCGGCCTTCTCGAGGAGCTTGTTCTCCTTGTCCACGGAGGCGAGGGAGCTGCCGGAGTGCTCGGCCAGTTCGGTGAGGCTGAACGAGCGGTCCGGGTTCAGCAGCGTGGCCGCGAGGATGCCGGCCTGCACGCGGGAGCGGAAGACCGGGAGGAGGGCAGGAGTGCCCTGCGCGCGACGCGCGGGCCCGGGGGAGGCGGGCGCGTTGTCGGTGACGACGGCGTGCCCGAGCCGATTTCGCCGCCGGGCAGCCGCGGCCGCCTGGTCGAGCCGTTCCTGGGGCACCTGCAGGACGACGGACAGCCATCGTCGCGTGCCCAGTCTCGGGATCTGGTGCCCGCGTTCCCACCGGGCCACCAGATCCCGCGTGACGGTCGGCCGCCCCGAAACGGTCGCCAGTTCGCGGGCCAGGGTGTACTGACTGAGCTTCCGCTCCCGCCGAGCGGCCCGGATCAGGTGCGAGATGGGCTGGTTCAGGTCCACTTCCATGATCTTCAGGGCTCCTAGTTCCGCCGATTGGGCCACGACCGTAGCTCCGCGGCCGGCCCCCGCACCGTACGTTTCGCGCACGCTTTCATCTGTTTTGCGCCCCCGGCGCACTGAGCCCGCCGCTGGGTGAACTCGTCCCCTGGTTGTGAACTTTTGACCTGGGAAACCCTGGATCGCGTCCCCCTCGGTCGAGCCAACGATGAACGGACGAACGATGTGCTTGTCGGACCTTTTGCTTTGTTCGAACGCCTCAATTCGCGACGCGTTCACCGTAGTCGACATGAACGATCTGAGCGACGTTTTCGTGGTGGATGACGATAACCGGCTGATCGGCGCGGTTTCCGAGCAGGACCTGCGTCGCGGGCTCCTGAACGGGGTGTCGCTGGACGATCCGATCGCGCCGTTGGTCAACCCGTGGCGCGCGACGGCGAGCCAGGCCGCCGACCGGGCGGCGGTGCTCGACCTGATGCGTGCGCTCGGCGTGCGCAGCATCCCGGTCGTCGACTCCGGGAATCGGGTGATCGGCCTGCACGTGGAGCGGCGGATCATCGGGGTGCCGAAACTGCCGAACTGGGCCGTGATCATGGCGGGCGGCAAAGGCACTCGTCTGGCGCCCCTCACGAAGACGATTCCGAAACCGATGCTGACGGTGGCCGGCCGTCCCATTCTGGAGCGGCTCGTATTGCACCTCGTCGGTTCCGGCGTGGAGAAGATTTTCCTTTCGGTGAACTACCTGGCGAACATCATCGAGAAGCATTTCGGTGACGGCGGGCACCTCGGGTGCAGCATCGAGTACCTGCGCGAGGACCCGGACCTGCCGCTGGGCACCGGCGGCGCGTTGCGGCTGCTCGGCGACCTCGGCTATCGGGCCGAACACCCGTTGCTGGTCATGAACGGCGACCTGGTCACCAACTTCTCCGTGGGCAAACTCCTGGAGGAGCACCGGCGGGAACAGGCACTCGCGACGATCGCCACCAGCAGGTACCACCACGAGGTGCCGTTCGGCGTGCTGAAGTCCGAGCGGAACCGGCTCACGCAGATCGTCGAGAAGCCGACCCAGGAGTGGCCGGTGAACGCCGGAATCTACGCACTGGACCCGGCCCTGCTCGACCGGATCCCGGCGGACCGGGAATTCCCCATCACGCACCTGTTCGAAGACTGCCTGAGCCGCGGGGAAAAGGTGGCGCTGTGGCCCCTCAGCGACGACTGGCAGGACATCGGCAGGCCCAACGAACTCGCACAGGCAAGGGGACAGTGATGTCCGAAGCACTCAAGATCCAGGTCCGGCTTACCGGTGGACCCGCCGGAATACCACCCGTGCTGGAAATCGACCCGTCGGTCCTGCCGGACGGGTGCCTGAAGATCCGGTTCGCCGCTGGCTACGAGCACTTCCGGCTGGTCCGGCAGGACGGTGCCGCACCTGAGGTGACCGCGGTGTTCGCGTGGGCGGACCGGACACGGATCGCGGAGTGACGATGACTTTCCACGAGAACGTGACCGGAGCCCGGACCATGCTGTTCGTACCCGGCAACAGGCCCGACCGGTTCGCGAAGGCTGTCGACTGCGGGCCGGACATCGTCGTACTCGACCTCGAGGACGCGGTCGCTCCGGCGGACAAGGACCAGGCACGTGAGAACATCCGCGCCTGGTTGGACAACGGCGGCACCGGGATCGTCCGCATCAACGACGACAACACGAGCTGGTGGCGGGACGACCTGGCAATGCTCGCCGGTCGGATCTGCGGGGTTATGGTGCCGAAGGTCACCCGTCCCGACCAGGTGCGGCGAGTGGTCGACGTGATGCCTGCCGAGGCGTGCGTGCTGCCCCTGATGGAAATGGCGGCCGGCATCGTCGATGCGCCCGCGATCTGCGGGGTTCCTGGCGTGACACGGGCGGTGTTCGGCAACGCGGACCTCGGCCGGGAGCTCGGGGTGAACCACGCCGACCGCGACGCCATGTTCTTCGCCCGTGCGCAGGTGGTCATGGCGTCGCGAGCGGCCGGAATCGCGGCACCGGTCGACGGGGTGACCACCGCGATCGAGGACCTCGAGCTGGTGCGCGCGGATGCCGAACACGCCGCCAGGCTCGGGTTCACGGGCAAGCTCTGCTTGCACCCACGCCAGGTCAAACTGGTCGCCGACGCGTTCGGGCCCTCCGAGGAGGAGGTGCTGTGGGCGCGAAGCGTCGTCGCCGCGTTCACCAGTGGCTCGATGACGGCGGTCGGCGGCGAAGCGGTCGGGAAACCGATTGTCGCGAGAGCACGGCGAATCCTCGATTGGATCGAGCGGGGCCGGGTCGCCGGGACATGAGCACGGTGCCGGCGACCGGTGACCCCGGTCTCGCCCCGTCGGCGAGGACCAAGGTGGTCACGGCGGTGTGCCTCGCGCAGTTTGCGGTCGTGCTCGATGCGTTCGTCGGGTTCGTCGCGTTGCCCTCGATCCAGCGCGACCTGGGATTTTCCGCGGCAGGGGTCACCTGGGTGATCAACTCCTACATCCTGGTGTTCGGCGGATTCCTGGTGTTCGGAGGGCGTTGTGCGGATGTGGTCGGGCAACGGAGCACCTTTCTCGCCGGCGCCTGGATCTTCGCTGTCACCTCGATGATGTGCGGGCTGTCGGTCACCCAACTGATGCTGGTCGGGGCGAGGTTCGCCCAAGGATTGGGCGCGGCGATCATGGCGCCCGCCGCCCTGGCGATCCTGGTGAGAGTCTTCCCGGACGGCCCCGAACGTCGCCGTGCTCTGACCCTGTGGGGAATCGTGAGCGGATGCGGCGCGACGACGGGGCTCGTGGCCGGAGGGCTGCTGGTCGACCTGTTCTCCTGGGCGGCCATCTTCTTCGTGAACATTCCGGTGTGCGCCGTCATCGTGGTTCTTGGGCGGCGAGCCGTACCGCCGTTCCGGCTCGATCGGACGGGACGGTTCGATGTCTGGGGTTCGGTGACGATAACCAGCGCGCTGCTGTCGCTCGTGTACGCGGTGATCAGCGTCGAAAGCGACGGCTGGACTGCGTTGCCGACGCTCGGGGCTTTCGTGCTGGCCGTCCTGCTCGCGACCTCCTTCGTCCTCATCGAACACCGGCATCCGAACCCGATGATCGAACTGAGGATGTTCCGGATCCGCTCGCTGACCGTCGGTAATCTGACGTTGTTCCTGCTGTGCGGCGCCCCGGCGTGCGGAATCTATGTCGCGACGCTCTACCTGCAGAACGTCCTGCTGTTGTCGTCAGCAGGGACTGGACTCGTGTTCCTGCCCGCATCGTTCGCCGTGTTCCTCGGATCCGTGGCCGCGCAGCGGTTCATCCCGTTGCTCGGGATCCGTCGGATCGTCGCCGGGGCGGCTTTGGTCACGGCGGCGGGGTCGGCGATGTTGGGAATCGCGGGTGACAGCTCGACAGGTCCGGGTGCGTCGGTTGTCTCCTGTGCGGTGTTCGTGCTGTACCTCGGCGCATCCTGCGTCAGCATCGCTCTGCGGGTCCTCGCTACTGCCGGGTTGGCAGCAGGCGACGTCGGAGTGGCATCCGGGATGATCAATACGGCGCAGCAGGTGGGGGCGGCATTCTGGCTCGCGGTGTTCTCGTCGGTGGCGATGCACAGCATCGGGCAGGCCGCGGGGGAACCGATCGTGCTGTCCACGGGCACTCAGCAGTTGGTCGCGTGGGCGGGTGCGGGTTTGGCCGTGTTGGCGGCCGCGGTCGCGGTGGCCGCGCTACCCGCTCGTCTCGGCGGTGTGGGCGCTTCGCGCGATCACGCCTGAGGACGCCAAGTGGGCGATGTCCGTTCCCGAGTAGCCCACCTCGCCGAGTACCGCGTCGGTGTGGGCACCGACGGCGCCGCAGGAGACGCTGCGGACCGAGGCAGGACGCTGGGGGATTATCGGAAACGGTCCCTGCATGTGGATCCGGCCCAGCTCGTCGTCGTCGATCCCGACGATGCTTCCGCGGGCCCTGAAGTGCACATCCCGCAGGATGTCCGAGGCATCGTATACAGGCGCGACGGCGACATCGGCCTCCCGCATCCGTTCGAGCACCTCGGCGCGACTGCGGGCTGCGACCCACCGGCTGATCAGCTCGTCAAGACCGGCTCGGTGTTCGATCCGGTTCGCGTTCGACGAAAAACGCGGGTCGCGCGCAGCGCCCTCACCGCCGACCAGTCGCAACAGCCGTTTGGCCACGGTATCGGCGGCTCCGGACAACGCGATCCATTGCCCGTCCATGGTCCGGTAAGTGTTCCGCGGTGCGATCTGCGGGACGGCGTTTCCCATCCGCGGAGGCAGCGTCCCGAGCTGGTCGAACTCGAGGATGTGGCTGCCCACCACGGACATCAATGGTTCGTAGAGCGCCGTGTCGATCTGCACGCCGGTGCCCGTGCGTTCGCGATCCCAGAGCGCGGCGGTCACCGCGAACGCAGTCGCGATGCCGGCTATCCCGTCCGCGAGACCGAACGGAGGAAGGACGGGGTCGGCGTCGGGTGGACCGGTCACCGCCGCGAACCCGCTGATCGATTCTGCGAGCGTGCCGAAGCCGGGCTGCCTGCTGTACGGCCCCGTCTGTCCGAACCCCGTCACCTCCGCGACGACGAGCCGGGGGTTGAGACTGTGGAGTACGGGCCAGCCGAGGCCCCAGGCGGCGAGTCGTCCCGGTCGGAAGTTCGAGATCAGCACGTCCGCGCGCGACACGAGCCGCCGGACCACCTCCTGACCCTCAACGTGGTGCAGGTCCACCGCGACGAGCTTCTTGTTACGGTTGACGGTCTTGAAGAACAGAGGCACGCCGTCCTTCTGTCGGCCCCAGTGCCGGAGGTCGTCCCCCGCCGGGTGCTCGATCTTGACGACATCCGCCCCGTGATCACCGAGCATCATGGCGGCGAACGGGCCTGCGAACAGTGTCGACAGGTCAACCACGCGGCAACCGGTCAGCAAGCCCTCCGGCATGGCTCCTCCAGTTCCAGGCCCGCCCTAGTCGCGGTCGTGCCAGGCCTTCGACAGCGTCTCCCGGTCGTCCGGATGGGCGACGGATATCAGGCGCCTTGCGCGCTCGGCGAGCGATGCGTGGGCCAGGTGGACCGCGCCCCACTCGGTGACGACCCAATCCGCGTCGCTGCGCGGAACCGTGACCACTCCACCGGATGGTGCTGCGACTATGCGGGAACGCCCGCGAGAAGTGCGCGAGCGTATCGCGATGATCGAACGACCGCCTTCCGACGCACGCGCGCCCCGAACGAAGTCGAGCAGGCCGCCGACCGCGCCGACGTAACCTCCGGGCGCGTACTCGGCGTTCACCTGGCCACTCAGATCGACCTCGACCGCCGTGTTGATGGCGACCATTCGCGGGTGCCTCGCCAACGTCGCGAAGCGCAGCGTCTCGCGTGACGGCCGAAGTCGCAGAGAGTAGTGGTCCAGGTTGTGAGGTCTGTCGAACGCCAGGATGCTTCCGGTGCTGTGGCCCGCGTCCACCGGCTTGTATGCGTTTGTGACCGCCCCGGATTCGATGAGGTCGAGCATCGGTTTGGTGATCATGCCGGTGTGGATGCCGAGATCGTGATGGTTCGCCAGGGCCGCGAGCACACAGGACGGCAACGCGCCGAGGCCTACCTCGAGCGTTGCGCGTTCGGGAACCAGGTCAGCGATGTTGGCGGCGATTTTCTGGTCCACCTCGTCCGGAACGGCTACCGGTGCCGGGCAGACAGGGCGGTCGGTGTACAGCACTGCGTCCAGCTCGTCGGGCCGGATGTCCGCGGTGCCCGGCAGCAGGGGAGCGTTCGTGTTTATTTCGCCGATGACCACTCGGGCTTTCGACACGAGGTCGCGGGTGTAGGTGTGGTCGAAACCGGCGCTGTAGTTCCCGGCGGTATCGGGGCCGGCCAGTTGGACGAAAGCGACGTCGATCGGAAAGCGTCCGGAATGCAGATCGGTGCAGAACTGGCCCAGCTGCATCGGATGAACGTCGAGCACGTTCTGTCGTGCCAGACGGGAGTTCGTGCCGAGGCCACCGAGACTCTCGTAGTGGAAGGAGTCGCAGTGCTCCCGCCGGAGTCGGCCGCTGAACGACAAGGCCAAGAAGAGGTCGAGCTGCCCCAGCCCATGACGCTGCTCGATCAGTTGCTCAAGAAGAGTGATCGGCTCGGCGTTTCCCTGAGACCACATCAGACGGTCGCCGTCGCGGATCCATTTCGACAGGTCGAGCGACTCGGGCGTGCTGTGAGGGGATGAGGTGCTCATGGCTTCAGCGTTCACCCGGCCTTTCGCGGGTGATGTCGTCCAACTCCGCACTGATCGCGGTGACGTACCGCTCTGCGTCGGCGCGGGAATGCAGATCGGGGCGGTAGACGCACTGGATCGTCAAACGTCCGGCATAGTTGTAAGTAACGTAGCACGGATAGGGCGCCATTACACGGTGGGTGAAGATCTGGAAATCGGTGAATCGCGTTCCCACCGGACAGGTGAACTCCGGTAGCCTGCCCAGGTTGCTGAGGCTGATGCTGTCCAGGTAGTTGCCGGATCCCAGGTCCTCGACCTCGTCCTGGCGGAAGGAGTCGGTCAGGAAACTGTGGTGAATGTCCTGATCGGCGATCGACCCGTCGAGCTGTTGCTTCACCTTGCGGCCGATCTCGGCGATGTCATCGTCGATCCCGACCTCTACCGGCGCGGTGTGAATTCCGACGAAGTTGGTCGTCTCCGGAGGAGTCACTATGGGAGAGACCCTCGGTCGCAGGTGAACCGGCGCCCAGCAGAACATCTTCGAGGATGGCAGCGCGTCTCCCCTGTCGCGGCGGTGGCAGCGCAGAATGACACCGCACAGGAACGCGTGCACGGATGTGCCTGCTCGCTTCGCTGATTTCCGGAGCGCGAGGGTCTGCTGTTCTGTCAGGGTGATGTAGTGGCGGAGCGCTTCATGTTTGGTGAAGGCGGGAGCGTGCGCGGGCGTCGGGTGGCCCTTTGGCGCTTCGATCCCCAGACGCCCGGCGAGAACTGCCGACGGTGGCGACGGCAGGTCGTACGACACCGTCGAGTCGACCTGGCCGCCACCGGACAGGTCCCGATAGATGGTCAGGAACTCACGGAGAAAAGCGAGCTTGACCTGCCCATCAGCGATCGCGTGGTCGGTATGCATGAGGATGATGCCGCCGGACTTGCCGGCGAACACCGTAAGTTTCGCGACCGCCTCCTCGACGTCCCAGGGCATCGCGGTCTTGCAAAGATCCTCGAGCGAGGGCTGTTCGAACTCGTTGTCGGAGTAGCCCTTTTGCCACACGACTTCCGGCGCCGGGTCGTCGTCCGGCAGATACAACTCGAAGCCCTGCCCAGTCGCTCTGATCCGGGATCGAAGAGCCGCGCGTCGGCGGCCGAGAATGCGGAACGAGTCGGTGAGCGTCTTCTCCTCCAGCTCTCCCGAGTAACGTAGAACGACCGCGGAAGGCATGTCCATTGCCTGGTACTCGATGGTGTCGAGGTAGCGCGCGTGCATGTGCGGTCGGCTCCTTGTCGCGATCTTCGTTCAGGTGGGCAGGGCGATTCCTGTCCCAGGCAAGGACTTCGGAAAGCCTGTTCCGCCAAGGACGGGTGGGGCAAGAGTGTCGACTTACACCTGGACATCTGGTTTCGCTAGTTGAAACGACGAGTTGAGTATCGTGGGTCGGTGCACCGGTGTCAACGCACAGCTGCCCGCAGCAGCTGAACTCGCCGTCTGGGTGCCACCCCGACACCTCGCATAGACAAATCTCGTGGAACCTTTCCGAAATGATGCGGCACGTGGCAGGTGTCGCCGGTGAACCGCCTGACCGGTATGCGTGTGCTCGTGACGGGGGCCGACGGCTTCATCGGAAGCCATCTCGTCGAGAGGCTCGTCGACGAGGGAGCCGAAGTCTGCGCGCTCTGCGTGTACAACTCGAACGGCTCGTACGGCTGGCTGGACGACCTGGATGCCCGCCGTCATCCGAACCTCGACCTCAGACTGGGCGACATCCGCGACGCACGGTGCGTTCGCGAGCTGGTTCAGGCGGCCGACATCGTCTTCCACCTCGCGGCGTTGATCGCCATCCCGTACAGCTACCAGGCGCCGGCGTCGTTCGTCGGCACGAACGTCGGAGGCACGCTCAACGTGCTGGAGGCGGCCCGGGATTCGATCGGAACACGAGTGGTGAACACGTCGACGAGCGAGGTGTACGGGACACCGGAAGCCGTGCCGATACGCGAAAGTCACCGGTTGCAGGCCTACTCGCCCTACGCCGCCACAAAGATCGCGGCGGATCAGCTGTGTGAGGCTTACGCGCGGTCCTTCGATGTCGACGTCGTCACCTTGCGACCGTTCAACACGTTCGGGCCGAGGCAGTCGCTCCGAGCGGTCATCCCGACCATTCTCGGCCAGCTGCTCGCCGGTCGTGAGGTCGTGAAACTGGGCAGTGTATGGCCGAAACGGGATTTCACGTTCGTCGCCGACACGGTCGAAGGGTTCCTACGTATGGCGACGTCGGAAGCGCCGCCGGGATCGGTGGTCCAGCTCGGTACCGGGTCCTGTGTGTCGATCGGCGAACTCTTCGACCTGTGCTGTGAGGTCACGGGTACGGCGGCGAAGATCGAGTCCGAATCCCTGCGGGTTCGTCCCGACGCTGGTGAGGTCGAGGTGCTGTTGTCGGATCCAGCGCGAGCCTGGGACGCGATTGGTTGGAAACCCGTGACGGACCTGGCCGACGGACTCGCCATCACGGCGGACTGGCTTCGCCCGCGGGTGGATCGACAGCGGGCCGGGAGGTACCACCGGTGACAGCGGTGAGCCGAATAGTGTTGTCCGAGCCCATGCTCGGCGGGAATGAGTTAACTTATCTGCGGGAGTGTGTCGAGAGCAATTTCGTGTCGTCGGCAGGCCCCTTCGTGGGGCAGTTCGAGACCGAGTTCGCGAAGAAGTCCGGTGCGAGGCAGGCGGTCGCGTGCTCGAGCGGAACAGCGGCATTGCACGTCGCCATGCGCCTGGCCGGGGCGGGGCCGGGCAAGCTGGTCGCGGTTTCGAGTTTCACGTTCATCGCCTCGGCCAACGCCGTGAGCTACACGGGAGCGGACATCCTGCTCGTCGACAGCGAGCCGTGTACCTGGAACATGGACACCGAGCGGTTGTACGACGATGTCGTGAGGCGAGCGCGGCTCGGCCGGCGAATCCCGAGCGTCGTCGAAGTGGTGCACGTGCTGGGCCATCCGGCGGACATCGAGCCGATCCTCGAGCTGCGACAGCGGTTCGGGATCCGGATCGTCGAAGACGCTGCGGAGGCTCACGGGGCGCGCTGGTCCTCTGGCGCGGTCGGGGGAAGGCAGGTGGGCACTGTCGGTGATTTCGGCTGTTTCTCCTTCAACGGTAACAAGCTCATCACGTCGGGCAGCGGCGGCATGGTCGTGAGCAACGACCATGCCGCCGCCCGTCGAGCACGGCACCTGGTCAACCAGGCCAAGTCAGGCGACGACGGGTACGAGCACGATGAGGTCGGTTACAACTACCGGATGAGCAACATCGCGGCCGCGCTGGGTCTCGCTCAGCTGGAGCAGCTTGACACCTTCCTGCTCCGCAAGCGGGACATGGCCGAGCGCTACGGTCGTCTGCTCGCTTCGGCCCCGGTGACGCGTCCGCCGCACGCGGAGTGGGCGGTTCCCTCGTACTGGCTGTACTCGGTCCTGCTTCGTAGTGACGACGCTCGTGTCGTCGACATCGTGCGCGGCCTCCAAGCACGAGGCATCCAGGTTCGCGGGTTGTGGCCACCCCTGCACCGTCAGCGTCCCTACCTCTCGTGCGAGCGGCTGGGCGGAGCGGTCGCCGACGGCATCCACCGCAGCGGGTTGTCCTTGCCCAGCTCGGTCGGCATCACGTCGGCGGAACAAGGTTCGGTGGTGTCGGGGCTCAGCAACCTCCTTGCACGAGGCGCCGCGACTCGGTTCGACGAGCGCGGGGCGGAGCCGACGTGGTGAGCTCCGGCGAGATCAGGATTTGCGTTTTCACAGGGTCGAGAGCCGACTACGGTCCCCTGGTCCCGGTCGTCCGCCGATTCGCCCGCGATCCGGAGATCGAACTCCGGGTCCTGGCCAGTGGTGGGCACCTGCTCCGCGAGCAGGGGCGGACGATCGACGCCATCACACGAGACGGATTCACCGTCGTGGAGCGCGTGGAGATGGTGGTCGCCGGCGACAGCCCGGTCGCGGTCGCCAAGTCGATCGGGCTGGGGGTCCTGGGCTACGCCGACGCACTGGCGCGGATCGCACCGCACGTCCTGTGCGTTCTCGGTGATCGTTACGAGGCGTTGGCCGCGGTCGTGGCCGCACTGCCGACCGACACGATGATTGTGCACTTCGGTGGCGGACAGCTGACCCTTGGGTCGGCAGACGACCGGATCCGGCACGCGATATCGGAACTTGCCCACGTGCATTTCGTGTTCGCCGAAGAGGACCGCACGCGGCTCGTCCGCATGGGTGTCGACGAGGAAATGGTCCACAACGTGGGCCGCATCAACATCGATTCCGAGTTGATCGGACGCTTGCCGGAGCGACGATGGCTGGAAGGCAGGCTGGGTGCTCGGCTGAGGGCGCCCAGCTTCGCCGTGACGTTTCATCCCGTGACGGAGAAGCCGGAGGAGACGTCGCAGGCGTTGGAAGCACTCCTGGCTGTGCTGGGCAACTACCACCACGGAACCGTCGTGTTCACCGCGCCGAACGTCGACCACGGCAGCAGTGCCATCGTCGAGGCGGTGACGCGGTTCGTCGCGGACCACCCGGACTTCGCGACGTTCGTCCCGTCGCTCGGTCAGCTCGGGTACCTCGGTCTGATCCGGCATTGCGACGTGGTGATCGGGAACTCCTCGAGCGGCCTCCTCGAAGCCCCGGTGCTCGGAACGCCGACGGTCAACATCGGTTCGAGGCAGGACGGCAGGGCGCGGGCGGACTCGGTCTTCGACTGCGAGGGCACGCCGGACGGGATCCGCGCGGCGATCGAATCCGCCCTGACCGCCGGATCCCGTCCCGAACACTGCACGAGCGGTGTCCCGGCCGGAGAGGACATCGACAGATCCGTGATCGAAGTCATCAAGCGGACGTGGCGGGACCGCCGTGCCGCGTCGAAGGAGGACTGACAGCAAATGGCGCTGATTTGTGTGACCGGGGTTTCCGGTCGGGTCGGCTCTTCTCTCGTTCCGCGGCTCCAGCGCGCTGGGCACGACGTGCGCTGCGTTGTCCGGTCTCGCGAGCGGTTGCCGGTGATGGCGCACCTGGGCGCGTGGGGGCGCAGGCACCTGCCGGTCACCCGCGAACTGGCCGTGCGGGCGGAGCTCCTGGAACGCGGCGGACCGCAGCTGTGGGACGAGTTCAT
>NZ_JBHZEN010000005.1:0-35253 GCF_050958625.1 Amycolatopsis sp. 3B14 | reverse complement strand
ACAAACCCGGCAACAGCTCCCGAGCCTGCCGCCGGCTGAACCCACCCGCTCCTCGAGGCGGCCTGACCAGCACCACGGCACCGGCTCCGGCACCGGCTCCGCCGTCAGCGCCTCACAGAAGCAGCCGGAAAGCCCGCAACCACAAACCCGGCAACGGCTCCCAATCCCGCTCCGGCAGGCGGCTGAAACCGAGCCGGGTGTAGAGGCGGTGGGCGGTCTGCATGGCGTCCAGACTGGACATCACCACGGCGCGGGCGCCGATGGCACGCGCCCGGTCGAGCACCGCTCGCGTGAGGGCCTCGCCGACGCCGCGGCCCCGGGCGGCCGGTGCGGTGGCCAGCATCCGGAACTCCAGCTCACCGTCGCGGGCGATTTCGGAGTAGTGCGTTCCCGGGTGGACGATCGTGACCGAGCCGAGCAGGCCGTCGTCGTCGGTGGCGACCAGGAGTTCGGCATGCTGGGCGCGGTGGGCGGCGTCGGTCAGTTCGCGCACGTAGTCGTCGTCCGCGGTGATCAGGCCGTCCGCGAGGTAGGCGGAGGCGGTCAAGGTGCCGACGGCCGCATACTCCTCGGGGCGCGCCGGTCTGACGGACACCTCGCTCACCGGCCACCTCCGGCTGAGATCACTACGGACACAACGGCCGGCCCTACCGCTCTGGCGTGCGCCTCACTCACCGGCCGGCTCCTCCGTCGGCAACGCCACCTCGGCGGCTGCCTCGGGGCCGCGGTCCAGCAGCACCTGGAAACCGCCCTCGTCGAGGATCGGGACCTTCAGCTGCACCGCCTTGTCGTACTTGGACCCCGGCGCGTCGCCGACCACGACGAACGCCGTCTTCTTCGACACCGAGCCCGCGGCCTTGCCGCCGCGCGACATGATCGCCTCCTTGGCCTCGTCGCGCGAGAAGGTGTTCAGCGAACCGGTCACCACGATCGACAGGCCCTCCAGCGTGCGCGGCACCGACTCGTCGCGCTCCTCCGCCATCCGGACCCCCGCGCGGCGCCACTTCTCCACCACCTCGCGGTGCCAGTCGACGGCGAACCACTCCCGCAACGCCCCGGCGATCGTCGGGCCGACACCGTCCACATCGGCCATCGCGGCCTCGTCGGCGTTCTCGATCGCATCCAGCGAGCCGAACTCGCGCGCCAGCGCCTGCGCCGCGGTGGGGCCGACGTGCCGGATCGACAACGCCACCAGCACCCGCCACAGTGGACGGTCTTTCGCGCTGTCCAGGTTGGCCAGCAGCTTGCGCCCGTTCGCCGACAGCTCCCCCGCCTTGGTGCGGAACAGCTCCACCCGGCCCAGCTTCTCCTCGTCCAGGTCGAAGATGTCGCCCTCGTCGACGACCACACCGGACTCCAGCAGCGCCGTCGCCGCCTCGTAGCCCAGCATCTCGATGTCGAACGCGCCGCGCCCGGCCAGGTGGAACAGCCGCTCCCGCAACTGCGCGGGACACGACCGCGCGTTGGGGCAGCGGATGTCGACGTCGCCCTCCTTCTGGTGCGCCAGCTTCGTGCCGCACTCCGGGCAGAACGTGGGCATGATGAACTCGCGCTCGTCGCCGGTGCGCACGTCGACCACGGGGCCGAGCACCTCGGGGATCACGTCGCCCGCCTTGCGGATCACCACGCGGTCGCCGATCAGCACGCCCTTGCGCTTGACCTCCTGCGCGTTGTGCAGCGTCGCCATCGCCACCGTCGACCCGGCCACCTTCACCGGCTCCATCACCGCGAACGGCGTGACCCGCCCGGTGCGGCCGACGTTGACCTGGATGTCGAGCAGCCGGGTGGTCGCCTCCTCCGGCGGGTACTTGTAGGCGATGGCCCACCGCGGCGCGCGGGACGTGCTGCCCAGCCGCCGCTGCAGCGACACCTGGTCGACCTTCACCACGATGCCGTCGATCTCGTGCTCGGCGTCGTGCCGGTGCTCGCCCCAGTACCGGATGTGGTCCAGCAGTTCGGACGCCTTGTCGACGACCTTCGTGTGGCTGGACACCGGCAGCCCCCACGCCGCCAGCGCCTCGTAGGCCTCCGACTGCCGGGCGGGCTCGAAACCTTCGCGCTTGCCGAGGCCGTGGCAGATCAGCCGCAGCTTGCGGCTGCGCGTGACCTTCGGGTCCTTCTGCCGCAACGACCCGGCCGCGGTGTTGCGCGGGTTCGCGAACGGCGGCTTGCCCGCCTCGACCAGCCGGGCGTTGAGCTCCGCGAAGTCCTCGACCCGGAAGAACACCTCGCCGCGCACCTCGACCAGGTCGGGCACCGGGTACTCGTCGGTGCCGGTCAGCGTTTCCGGCACCTGCTCGAGCGTGCGAACGTTGAGCGTGACGTCCTCACCCGTCCGCCCGTCGCCGCGGGTGAGCCCGCGGACCAGCCGCCCCTTCTCGTACAGCAGGTTGATGGCCAGGCCGTCGATCTTGAGCTCGCACAGGTACTGCGTGGCCCCGCCGACCTCGCGCTCCACCCGGTCCACCCACGCCCGCAACTCGTCCTCGTCGAAGACGTTGTCCAGGCTCATCATGCGTTCGAGGTGGTCGACCGCGACGAAGTCGGTGGAGAACGTGCCGCCCACGTTCTGCGTCGGCGAGTCGGGCGTGGCCAGCCCCGGGTACTCCGACTCCAGCCGCTCCAGCTCCTTGAGCAGCGCGTCGAACTCGCCGTCGCTGATGACCGGCGAGTCCAGCACGTAGTACCGGAACTGGTGCCCGCGCACCTCTTCCGCGAGCGCGCCGTGGCGCTCGCGGACCTCGGCGGGAACCTCGGTGACGTCCTGTGCGGCTGGAGTCTCACTCACAGTCCGTCAGCTTAGTCAGCACCACCGACAGTTTCCGGGTGTTCCTCGTCCAGACCACGGACCAGGTCACGCAGTTCGAGGAGCGTGATGGCGCCGGCGGGCTCGGTCTCGGCCGTCTCCACCCTGCGTAACCGTTCCGCCGCGAGGCGTTCGCCGAGCGTGGCGTCCAGCGGCAGGAACGTCATCGCCGACCGCGCGGCCGCGTCGAGTTCACCCAGCAGCGGGTGGTGGACCGCGACGTCGACCACCCCCTCGGCCTCGTCCACCTGCGCGGCGACCCGGACGTCGGCCAGCGCGACCGAGCGCGTCCCGAGGTTCACCGTCACGCCCGTCGGATCAGGCACCGGCGGCACCGAATCGTGGTACTCCCAGATCGCGTCCTCGGGCGGCGCGGCGGCCTTCCACGCGTCGGTGAACGGCCGCAGCGCCGGGTCCTCCTGCCCGCTCACCACGAGGGCGTAGATGGCCCGCTGCCCTCGTTCGAGTGACACGTGCAGGTGCGGGTGCAGCTCGGCGACGGCCGCGGCCAGCTCGCCCTCGACGCGCTGCGGCTCGCGGTCGCCCAGGGCCGCGCTGATCTCCGGCAGCATCTCCGCCCAGCGGCGCCAGAAGCGTTCCGCGGCCGCCACCGGGTCGTCCGGCACCGCCTGCTCCGGCCACGCCGTGCGCGGGTCGGGCAGCTCGTCCTCCGGGCGCCGTCGTCGAAACCATCGCATCGGGTAGGTCCTACCAGCCTTCCGGCGGCTCCACGAACGCTTTGCCCAGATCCGTGGTCAGCTTCAGCGCGCGGCGCACCCAGTCCGCGGTCGCCCCGGCGAAGCCGCACGTCGGCGTCGGCACCGCCCGGTCGGCCAGCGTCGAGCGGTTGAACCCGAGCCGGTCGGCCAGTGCCAGCGCGGGCTGCGCCAGCTCCCGCAACGCGGGCCGCCTGGCCGGCTCCAGCGCCGGCACCAGGCCGAGGAACAGCACGGTCCCGCTGTCCCAGGCCTCCCCCAGCTCGTCGAGCAGGGTCGAGGGCGCTCCGCCGAGCAGCGTCGCGTCGATCGCCAGCGCCCCCGCGCCCGCGGCGTGCAGGAGGCCGACCGGCGGACGCGCGGCGCAGCAGTGCACGACGACCGGCTGCCCGGTCAGCTCGCCCGCCCGCTCGATCACGCGGCTCAGCAGTTCCCGCGCCTCCGGCTCGGGGACTGCCGGGACGGTGCCGTATCCCGACGGCGTCGGCAGCGAACCGGCCAGCACGGCCGGCAGGGTCGGCTCGTCGAACTGGACCACGACCTCCGCGCCGGTGCGCGCCTTGAGCTCCCCGACGTGCGCGGCGAGCCCCTCCAGCGCCGATTCAGCGAACTCCCGCACCGCGCCGCGGTCGGTGAGCACGCGGTGCCCGCGCGGCAGCTCGATCCCGGCGGCCAGCGTCCACGGCCCGGCCAGCTGCGTCTTGATCACGGGCGCGGCACCCGCCTCGGTGACCGCGTCGAGGTCCCAGCGCAGCAGGTCGACCGCGCGCCGGTGGTCGCGCCCCGGCCGCGCCGCGACCCGGTAGCCGCTGGGCACGACCTCGATCGCGAGGTCCACCAGCATCGCGGCGGTGCGGCCGATCAGGTCCGCGCCGACGCCCCGGGCAGGCAGTTCCGGCAGGTGCGGGAACTCGGGCAGCTCGCCGAAGACGACGGCGGCCGCCTCCGCGGGGTCGGCGCCGGGCATCGATCCCACCGCGGTGGCCGCACCGGGTGGCCAGACGTGTTCGCTCACACCCCGATTCTCCAAGGCCGCCCCGCCGGTCGCGCCGCGGCCCCGCGCGCGGCCCGGAAAATGGCGCCGGGAGAAATAGCGGAAAGGCGCCGATGTCGGTAAATCCGGTCAACCGGACATTTCTCCGCAATTCCCCGGTCGTCTCCCGTTCTTGATTTCCGCTGGCTAACCTTGACGGGCATGACGAGCGGTTCGCGGCACGCGGGCGGTGGCACCCTGTTCACCGAGCCCTTCCTGGTGGTCAGCCACCGTGCCGGGGCGGCCGGACCCGGCGTGCGGGACCAGCACGGACGGCCGCTGGGAAGTGTCGCGGAAGCCGATTACGGCACGTTCCGGAAAGCGTTGTGGGCGCTCACCGGATCCGCCCGCTTCCGCCCGAACTGTTTCGCCGTGCGCGACTCCGGCGGAAGTGTCGTGCTGAAAGTGCGGGCGCACGACTCGCGCTTTCTGGTGACGCGCGCGGACGGCACGCCGATCGGCGGAATCGAGCCCGACGGGCCGGACCGGTTCACCCTGTCGGCCCACGGCCGCGCGGCGGGGGTGCTGGAGCACCGGCGGACGCGGGAGTTCAGCATCACCGACGCCTCCGGCCGGGAAGTGGCGCGCGCGGCGGACGGGGACGGCCGCGACTACGTCGTGGAGGTGTTCGCGCAGCTCACGGATCCGCTGGCGAGCCTGGTGCTCGCCGCGGCGCTGACCGTGGACACCGCGCTGCGGCCGGGGTGACACGGGTCTCAACCACGGCAGGTGGACATTCCACCCGGGAAGTTCCAAAGTGAAATTTCCCGGGTCGGAAAGGACGATGAGGTCTCGTGGAAGCAACTCCGGAAGGCAGCGCCGAGTGGAGCGAGCCCGGCCTGTACACCGTGGCGCCGGGCGTGCACCGGATCCCGTTGCCGCTGCCGAACGACGGGCTGCGGGCCGTCAACGTCTACGCCCTCACCGAGGGGCCGGACCTGGTCCTCATCGATTCGGGCTGGGCGCTGGACGAGGCGCGCGAGCAGCTCGCCGCCGCGCTCAAGGGGCTGGGCGCGGAACTCGGTGACGTGAGCCAGTTCCTGGTCACCCACGTGCACCGCGACCACTACACGCAGGCGGTCGCGCTGCGGCGGGAGTTCGGCGGGCGGATCGCGCTGGGCGCGCTGGAGGAACCGTCGCTGCGCATGACGGCGGACCCGGACGTGGTGCCGCTCATCGGGCAGATCCGGTCGCTGCGCATGTGCGGCGCGGATCCGGTGGCCGACGAACTGGTGCGGGTGTTCGAGATCCACGGCCGCAACACGGAGGCGTCGATCTGGGAGCGGCCCGACGAGTGGCTCACGCCGGGCCGCCGGTCCGTGCTGCCCAGCAGGCAGCTCGACGTCGTGCACACGCCGGGGCACACGGCCGGGCACGTCGTGTTCGACGACGGCGCGGCGGGGCTGATGTTCACCGGCGACCACGTGCTGCCGCACATCACGCCGTCGATCGGTTTCCAGCCCGCGGTGGCGGAGATGCCGCTGCGCGACTTCCTGGACTCGCTGCGCCTGGTGCGGGGCATGCCGGACCGGCGGATGCTGCCCGCGCACGGCCCGGTGGCCGACAGCGTGCATGCCAGGGTCGACGAGCTGCTGGACCACCACGCCCAGCGGCTCGACGTCATCGCGACGACCATTGTGGACGGTGCCGCGACCGCGTACGAGTCCGCGCTGCGGCTGGGCTGGACGCGACGGCAGCGCAAGCTGGGCGAGCTGGACGTGTTCAACCAGATGCTGGCCGTCCTGGAGACCGCGGCGCACCTCGACCTGCTGGTGCACCAGGGCAAGCTGGCGCTGCTCGTCGAGGACGGGGTGCGGCGCTACTCGGTGGCCTGAGCGGGCGGCGAGGACGGCCGGACGCGACTTCGCGTAGGGTGGGTGCCGGCGGGCGGGTTCGGTCGCCGTCGACGCCGGTTGCGAGGAGCACCGGAACGGTGAACCTGCTGCGATGCTGATGCTCGCCCCCCGCTGCCATCGACTCCGCCGGTCACGGGCTGTTCCCCGGGCCGGCCGTCCTCACCACTTGGCTGCCGCGCCGGACGGCGCCGGCCACCCCTCCAGGAGCTCACCTTGATGCAGACCACCCGTCACACCCGTACCCCGGACGCGGCCGCGCCCGTCCTGTTCAGCCACCCCCTGGTCGAGGAGCCCGCGCGGACCGCGGGCGAGGTGGACGTCACCCCCGCGCGGCACGTCCGCTTCGCGGCGCCGACGTCCGCCCCGACCCGCCGCCGGTGACCGGCGCCACGGCGCCCACGTCGTCCAAGACCGGCAGCGACTACGCCGCCCTGTCACGCGAGATCCGCGCCGCGGGGCTGCTGCGGCGACGCCACGGCTACTACGCCCGCCGGATTGCGACCACGCTCCTCGTCTTCGCCGGCGCCTGGACGGCCTTCGCCTTCCTCGGCGACAGCTGGTGGCAGTTGCTGATCGCCGCGCTGCTCGCCGTGGTCTCGGCGCAGCTGGCGTTCCTCGGGCACGACGCCGGGCACAAGCAGATCTTCCGGACGCGCCGCCCCAACGACGCGCTCGGGACCCTGCACGGCGGCCTGATCGGCATGAGCTACCAGTCGTGGATCTCCGGGCACAACCGGCACCACGCGAACCCCAACCACGAGGAACACGACCCGGACCTGGACATCGCTGCGCTGGCCTTCACCCGCGGGCAGGCGAGCCGCAAACAGGGTTTCCTCCGCTGGATGGCCAAGCACCAGGCGGTGTTGTTCTTCCCGCTGCTCACGCTGGAGGGGCTGAGCCTGCACGCCTCCGGCATCCGTTCGGTGTGGCGGGGCGAGACCAGGGCCCGGCGCCTCGAAGGCGCGCTGCTGGTCGCCCACACCGTGGGGTACCTCGCTGCCGTGTTCCTCGTCCTGTCGCCCGGCGTCGCCGTGTTGTTCGTCGTGGTGCACCAGGCGCTCTGGGGTGTCTACATGGGATGCTCGTTCGCCCCGAACCACAAGGGCATGCCGACGGTGACCGGCGAGTCACCGGACTTCCTGCGCAAGCAGGTGCTGACGTCGCGCAACATCCGCGGCGGCTGGTTCACCGACTTCCTGCTCGGCGGGCTGAATTACCAGATCGAGCACCACCTGTTCCCCAGCATGCCCCGGCCGCACCTGCGGCACGCGCAGCCCATCGTGCGGCGGTTCTGCGCCGCGCACGGGATCTCCTACAGCGAAACCGGCCTGGTGCAGTCCTACCGCGAAGTGTTGCGGCACCTGCACGAAACGGGCGCACCGCTGCGGACCGTGTAGTGTTCGTGGTGCCGGGACTTTCCGGCACCACACCGGCCGTTCTTCCGGCCGGGGACGGGAGCGCCGGCATGACGTCGGGTTCACCCAAATCCACCACTTCCACGGCCGCCGGGCAGCCCGGGCCGAGTCTGCGCATGACGCTGAAGCCGGAGGCGGCCACCACCGGGCAGGTCGACGGCGCGTGGTGGCCCAGGTCCCGGGACCTGTCCGCCGAATTGCCCGCGCTGCTCGCGGCGCTGGCGACCCGGCTGGGCGCCGTCGAGCGGTCGACCTACCACCTGGACGGCTGGAACCCCACCGGCACCAAGCTCGCCACCGGCGGGCGCACGGTGCGGCTGGACGGGTTCCGGTCGCAGCGCCCCGGCACCGTCACGCTGGTCGGCACGGGCACGCGCCGCCTGACGCTGTTGGTCGTGCCGCCGGACACCAACGACGCCGCCGCGGCGAAGGCGATGCGTGACGCGTCCCGGCCGGGCGGCGACGACACTGTGGACAGCCTGATCGGCGACGAGCTCAGGAGAACTGCTCCCGCAGCTCGCGCTTGAGGATCTTGCCCGAGGCGTTGCGCGGCAGGTCCGGGACGAACCGGACCGCCTTCGGCACCTTGAACGCGGACAGCCGTGCCCGGACGTGGGCGATCAGCTCCTCCGGCGCGACATCCTCTTTGGACACCACAACGGCGGTGATCGCTTCGATCCACTTCTCGTCCGGGACGCCGATCACCGCGGCTTCGGCGACCGCCGGGTGCGTGTAGAGCGCGTCCTCCACCTCGCGGGACGCCACCAGCACGCCGCCGGTGTTGATCACGTCCTTGATGCGGTCGACGACGTAGATGTAGCCCTCTTCGTCGATCCGCACCAGATCGCCGGAGTGGAACCAGCCTCCGTGGAAGGCTTCCGCCGTCTCCTCGGGCTTGTCCCAGTACCCCTCGCACAGCTGGGGGCTCCGGTAGACGCATTCGCCGGACTCGCCCGGCGCCACGTCGTTGCCCTCGGCGTCCACCACCCGCAGCTCCACGAACAGCGCCGGACGGCCCGCCGAGTCGGGGCGCTCGGCGTGGTCCTCCGGGCGCAGGATCGTCGCCAGCGGGCCGATTTCGGACTGCCCGAAGCAGTTGTAGAAACCGAGCTCCGGCATGGCCTGGCGGAGGCGGTCGAGCACCGGCCCCGGCATGATCGACGCGCCGTAGTACGCCTTGCGCAGCGCGCTCAGGTCCCGCGAGCCGAAGTCGGGGTGGTTGGCCAGCGCGACCCACAGCGTCGGCGCGGCGAAGAACGCGCCGTGCCGGTCCTCGGCGAGCCTGCGCAGGATGTCCGTCGGATCCGGGGTTTCCAGCAGGGTGTTCGTCGCGCCGACGGCCAGCCACGGGACGAGGAACACGTGCATCTGCGCCGAGTGGTAGAGCGGCATGACGTGCAGCGGGTCGTCGTCCGCGGTGAGGTCGAGGCCGGTGATGCACGAGAGGTACTCGTGCACCAGCGCGCGGTGGGTCATCATCGCGCCCTTGGGGCGGGACGTCGTGCCGGAGGTGTACAGCAGCTGCACGAGGTCGCCGTCGGCCACGTCGACGTCCAGCGCGGGCGCCTCACCGGACAGTGCGACCAGCGCGCCCTCGGCGTCGCGCAGCGGCACCACCTGCTCCAGCGGCGGCAGGTTGCCCGCCAGTGCGGGGTCGGCGAGCGCGACTCGGCTGCCGGACTGCTCCACCAGGTAGGCCAGCTCGTCGCCGGTCAGGTTGTAGTTGACGGGCACGTGCACGAGCCCGGCGCGGGCGCAGGCGAGGAAGCCGATCAGGTAGGCGTCGGAGTTCTTGCCGTACGCGGCGACCCGGTCGCCCTTGGCCAGTCCCAGGCCGAGCAGGTGCGCGGCGGCGCGGGTGACGGCCGCGTCGAGTTCGGCGTAGGTCCAGGCCCGGTCGGCGAACTTCAGCGCGACACGGGCAGGCCAGCGCGCGGCGCTGCGCCGGAGGATGTCCGCGACGGTGCTGGAGCGGAGCGTGGTCAAGGGGGACTCCTCCTTCGGCGCCGGTGCCATACTCGACTGTCGTGAGTGAGATCCACATTAGACGTGCTCGGCGCTCCGATGTCGAGGAGATCGTGGCGATGCTGGCCGACGACGACCTCGGCGCGCAGCGGGAGGCGCCCGGCGACCCGGCCTACCTGCGGGCGTTCGAGGCGATCGACGCCGATCCCGGCCAGCTGCTGGTGGTCGCGGAGCGGGACGGCGAGGTGGTGGGCACGCTGCAGCTGACGTTCATCCCGGGCCTGTCCCGCCGCGGCGCGACGCGGGCGCTGGTCGAGGGCGTGCGGGTGCGGTCCGACCAGCGCGGCGGCGGGCTCGGGGCGGCGCTGATGGAGTGGGCGGTCGAGGAGTCCCGGCGGCGGGGCTGCGCGCTGGTGCAGTTCACCTCCGACGCCTCCCGCACCCGCGCGCACCGCTTCTACGAGCGGCTCGGCTTCGAGGCCACCCACCTGGGCTTCAAGCTGCCGCTGTAGGCGGCTCCCAGTTCCGCACCAGGTCGAGCAGGCCCGGGAACCGCGCGTCGAGGTCGGCGACGCGCACCTCGCTGCGGCGCTCCAGGCCGTACTGCCGCTGGGTCGTCACGCCGGCCTCGCGCAGCAGCTTGAAGTGGTGGGTCAGCGTCGACTTCGGGCGGTCGATCCCGAACCAGCCGCACGAGCGCGGCACGCCCGGCGACTCCAGCAGCAACTTCCGCACCATCCCGAGCCGCAGGGGGTCGCTCAGCGCGGACAGCACCACCTCTAGGCGCAGGTCCTCCCGGGCCGGCTGCGGCAACGTCTCCTCCGTCACAGTACGAATAATATCGTACTGAGGGCCAGTTCGACTATCTTCCAACTAGTACGACAAAACTCGAACTAGGAGGAGATCGTGAAACGCACCGCCTGGCTCGCCGCCTGGCCGGTCCTCGCCGTGTTCGTCCTGTCCAACGCCCCGACCCCGGTCTACGTGCTGTGGCAACGCGAACTCGGCTTCTCCGCCGGCGTCCTGACAGTCGTCTTCGCGTGCTACATCGCGGGCCTGCTCGCCGCGCTCCTGGTCGCGGGTGTGCTCTCGGACCGGATCGGGCGCAAACCGGTCCTGCTGCCCGCGCTCGCGCTGGGCATCATGGCGTGCGTCCTCTTCGCGACGGCAGGTTCGGTGCTCGTGCTCGCGGTCGCGCGGTTCCTCACCGGGCTCGCGGTGGGCGCCGCCGTCTCCGCGGGCATGGCCGCGGTGAACGACGTCGCCCCGGGAGAGGGCAAGACCGCGGCGCTGGCGTCGTCGACCGCGATGGTTCTCGGCGCCGGTCTCGGGCCGCTGCTGGCCGGTGTCGCGTCGGAAACCCTGCCGGGGCCGACGGTGACGATCTTCCTCGCCGAGATCGTCCTGCTCGTCTCCGCCGGGATCGTCGTCGCCCGGCTGCCGCTGCCCCGCCCGGTGGGCACCACCCGCGCCTGGATCCGGATCCCGCAGGTCCACCCCGCCGGCCGCAGCGCGGTCCTGCGCGGCGTCGCCGTGTTCGCGCCGGGCATCACGGCCACTTCGTTTGTGCTCTCGCTCGGCCCGTCCGTCCTCACCGAACTGCTGGACACCACCAACCGGATCGTCGCCGGGGCACTCGCGTTCGTCATGTTCCTCGGCGCGACGGGCGTTCAGTTCGCGGTGCGCGGCCTGCCGGTGCGGGCGATCCTGCTCGCCGGCGCCGCCTCGACCACGGCCGGCATGGTCGCGCTGGTCGTCTCCCTGCAGACCGCGTCGCCGGCCCTGCTGGCGGTCGCCGCGGTGCTCGCCGGGACCGGTCAGGGCATGGGCCAGTTCGGCGGCCTCACCCTGATCAACGCGAGCGTCCCGGCGAACCGGCTCGCCGAGGCGACCGCCGCGCAGAACGTCGGCGGCTACGTGCCCGCCGCGGTCCTGCCGCTCGCCGCCGGGTTCCTCAGCGACGCCGCCGGCCTCGCGACCGGCGCGACCGCGTTCGGCGCCGTCGTGATCGCCGCGGCCTTGGCGGGCGGCCTCGTCGCGGGACGAGGCCGCCCTGCCCGTCAGGTCGCCGCCTCCACCGGGCTGCGGAACTGCGCCGAGTACAGCCGGTAGTAGGCGCCGCCCGCGGCGAGCAGCTCCTCGTGCGTGCCCTGCTCCACGATCCGCCCCGACTCCATCACCAGGATGAGGTCGGCGTCGCGGATCGTGGACAGGCGGTGCGCGATCACGAACGACGTGCGGTCGGTGCGCAGCGCCGCCATCGCCTGCTGCAGCAGCGCCTCGGTGCGGGTGTCGACCGAGCTGGTGGCCTCGTCGAGGATCAGCAGCGACGGGTCGGCGAGGAACGCCCGCGCGATCGTCACCAGCTGCTTCTCCCCCGCGCTGAGGTTGGTGCCCTCGTCGTCGATCACCGTGTCGTAGCCGTCGGGCAGGCTGCGCACGAACCGGTCCACGAACGTGGCCCGCGCGGCCGCCTCCACCTGCTCCGGCGTCGCCGATGGGTTGCCGTAGGCGATGTTGTCCCGGATCGTGCCGTTGAACAGCCAGGTGTCCTGCAGCACCATCCCGGTCTGGCCACGCAGGTCGTCGCGGGTCATCGCGGTGATGTCCACGCCGTCGAGCGTGATCCGCCCGGCGTCCAGCTCGTAGAACCGCATGATCAGGTTCACCAGCGTGGTCTTGCCCGCCCCGGTCGGCCCGACGATCGCCACCGTCTGCCCCGGCTCGGCGACCAGTGACAGGTCCTCGATGAGCGGCCGCTGCGGGTCGTAGGAGAAGTCCACGTGCTCGAACTCCACCCGGCCCCGGCGCCGCTCCGGCAGGACCGGGGACGCGGTGTCCGGCTCCTGCTCCGCCGCGTCGAGCAGCTCGAAGACCCGCTCGGCGGAGGCGACGCCGGACTGCAGCAGGTTCGCCAGCGACGCCGCCTGGGTCAGCGGCTGCGTGAACTGGCGCGAGTACTGCAGGAACGCCTGCACGTCGCCGAGCGTCATCGTCCCCGTCGCGACCCGCAGCCCGCCGACGACCGCCAGCACGACGTAGCTGAGGTTCGACAGGAACATCATCGCCGGCATGATGATCCCGGAGATGAACTGCGCGCCCATGCCGGCCCGGTAGAGGTCGGCGTTGCGGCGCCCGAACTCCTGCTCCACCTCGCGGCGCCGGCCGAACACCGTGACCAGCTCGTGCCCGCTGAACGCCTCCTCGATGTGCGCGTTGAGGGCGCCGGTGTGCTTCCACTGGGCCACGAACAGCTTCTGCGAACGCTTCCCGATCACCCTGGTCAGCACGATCGACGCGGGCACGACCAGCAACGCGATCACGGCGAGCAGCGGCGACACCACGAACATCATCACCAGCACGCCGATCAGCGACAGCAGCGACGTGAGCAGCTGGCTCAGGGTCTGCTGCAGCGTCAGCGCGATGTTGTCGATGTCGTTGGTGACGCGGGACAGCAGCTCCCCGCGCGGCTGCCCGTCGAAGTACCGCAACGGCAACCGGTGCAGCTTCGCCTCGACGTCCTCGCGCAGCCGGTACACCACGCGCTGCACCGCGCCGTTGAGCAGGTAGCCCTGCAGCCAGCCGAACACCGACGCCGCCACGTACAGCACCAGCACCCAGGACAGCACCCGGCCGAGCGCGGCGAAGTCGATGCCCGCGCCGGGCACCACGTCCATCCTCGCGAGCATGTCGGCGAGGTTGGTGTTGCCCTCCGCGCGCGCCGCCGCGATCGCCTGCTCGGTGGTGGTGCCCGCGGGCAGGCGGCTGGAGACGAACCCGCCGAAGATGATGTCGGTGGCGTGACCGAGGATCTTCGGCCCCACCACGGTGAACGCGACGCTCGCGACGCCGAGCGCGACCACGAACACGAGCGTGAGCCGCTCCGGGCGCAGCCTGCCCATCAGGCGGCGGGCGCCCTCGCCGAAGCTCTTCGGCTTCTGCACCGGCCCGGCGGGAGCGCCGGGAAAACCTGGTCTGGTCACGCCGCTTCGTCCGCGGTGAGCTGGGACTCCACGATTTCGAGGTAGGTGGGGCAGTCACGCAGCAGCTCCGCGTGCGTGCCCAGCCCGACGATCTCCCCGTTCTCCAGCACGACGATCTGGTCGGCGCCGACGATCGTGGAAACCCGTTGCGCCACCACGATCACCGCCGCATCCGCGGTGTGCGGGGCCAGCGCGGCGCGCAGCCGGGCGTCGGTGGCCAGGTCGAGCGCCGAGAACGAGTCGTCGAACAGGTACACCTCCGGTTTGCGCACCAGCGCCCGCGCGATCGCGAGCCGCTGCCGCTGCCCGCCGGAGACGTTCGTGCCGCCCTGCGCGATCGGGGCGTCCAGGCCGCCGGGCATCTCCGCCACGAACTCCCGCGCCTGCGCGATCTCCAGCGCCTGCCACAGTTCTTCGTCGGTGGCGTCCGGTTTCCCGTAGCGCAGGTTGCTCGCCACGGTGCCGGTGAACAGGTACGGCCGCTGCGGCACCAGCCCGATCCGGCTCCACAGCACGTCCGGGTCGAGTTCCCGCACGTCGACGCCGTCGACCAGGACGCGGCCTGCCGTCGCGTCGAACAACCGCGGCACCAGCGACAGCAGCGTGGTCTTGCCCGCGCCGGTGCTGCCGATGATCGCGGTGGTCTTCCCGGCCTCCGCGCGGAAACCGATGTCCCGCAGCACCGGTGCGTCCGCGCCCGGGTAGCGGAATTCGACCCCCTGGAACTCGACGGCGCCGTGCTCGGCGACCTCCCGCACCGGGCGCAACGGCGGCCGCACCGACGACTCGGTGTCCAGCACCTCGGCGATGCGCTCCGCGCAGACGGACGCGCGCGGGATCATCGTCGCGATGAAGGTGGCCATGGTGACCGCCATGAGGATCTGGATCAGGTAGTTCAGGAACGCCGTGAGCGCCCCGATCTGCATCTCGCCGCCGGCCACCCGGTGCGCGCCGAACCACAGCACGGCGACGCTGCTGGCGTTCATCACCAGCAGCACCGTCGGGAAGATGACCGCCTGCAGGCGGCCGACGCGCAGCGCGGTGACGGTCAGCTCGTCGTTCGCGACGGCGAACCGGCGCACCTCGTCCCGCTCGCGCACGAACGCCCGCACCACGCGGATGCCCGACAGCTGTTCCCGCAGCACGCGGTTGACGCGGTCGATGCGGGTCTGCATCAGCCGGAACTGCGGCACCATGCGCGACACCACGAGCCCGATGGCCGCCAGCAGCACCGGCACCGCGACCAGCAGCAGCCAGGACAGCCCGACGTCCTGCCGCAGCGCGAGCACGATGCCGCCGACGCACATGATCGGCGCCACGATCAGGATCGTGCAGCCCATCACCACGATCAGCTGCACCTGCTGCACGTCGTTGGTGGTGCGGGTGATCAGCGACGGCGCCCCGAACTGCGCCACCTCGCGCGCGGAGAACCCACCGACCCGGTGGAAGACGGCGGCCCGCACGTCGCGCCCGAAACCGGCCGCGCTGCGCGCGCCGAAGTACACCGCCGCGACGGAACAGGCGATCTGCAACACCGTCACGGCCAGCATCCAGCCGCCCGCCGAGAGGATGTAACCGGTGTCGCCGGTGGCGACGCCGTGGTCGATGATGTCGGCGTTGAGGCTCGGCAGGTACAGCGACGCGATGGTGCCCGCGAGCTGCAGCACCACCACCGCGGCGAGCGCTCGCCAGTACGGACGTAGGAATGTCCGCAATATCCGGTTGAGCACGATTCCCCCTAGGAACGGTCGGTATCCACTGTGTAGGCTACGCCCGTAAGAAACGCAACGTTTTTTAGGAGGGTGGGTGCCGGAGCCCAAGTCGAGGCGCCACGGGGCCGAGCTGGAGGCCGCGATCCTGGACGCGGCGTGGGCCGAACTCGTCGAGGTCGGGTACGCGAGACTGACCATGGAAGGCGTCGCGGCCCGCGCGGGCACCAGCAAACCGGTGGTCTACCGGCGCTGGCCCGGACGCCCCGAACTGGTCCTCGCCGCGTGGCGCCGTCGCATCCCGGACGCCGACAACCCGCCCGACCTCGGTGACCTCCGCTCGGATTTGCTGGCATTCCTGCATCGATTGGTGCACCGGTTTCACGACACGCCCCGCGATGTGCTGGCCGGACTGATGAGCGAAACGTTCCGGGACCCGGAGGTTTTCGCTTTGCTGCTGAAGCAGATAGCGGCCGCGAAACACCGCCCCACCTTCGAAACCATCGTGCGCAGAGCCGTGGCACGCGGCGAACTCCCGCCCGTCGAGATCACCCCGCGCGTCGCACGCGTCCCCCTTGACCTCGTCCGTGCCGAAGCAATCTTCCACCACGGGGAAATCGACGAGAAAACGATTACCGAGATTGTCGACGAAGTCTTCCTCCCCCTGTTGCGCGGATTGGCGCACAAGGAGTTCGATGGGGAGGAATGACCGGCCCTCCGGCGGGGTAACCACCCCGCTGACACGACCGACGAGAAGTGTGGAGGCGGTGTCGGGAAAATGAGCACCGCTGGACGGGTCCTGATCCGGCAACGGGAAGTCGCCGGGTGCACCGTCGTCGACCTCGCCGGCCGGCTGAACGCCCGGACCTACGGGGAACTCCGGGACAACCTGATCAAGCTCACGCTGGACCAGCCGCGGGCGTTGATCGCACAGCTCGACGACCTCGACATCGCCGGGGAGCCCGCGCTGGCGGTCTTCTCCGCCGTCCGGATGCGCACCGACGAGTGGCCGTCCGTGCCGGTGCTGCTCGTCGCGCACGACCCGGAGCGGCACCGGATGATCGCAGGCAGCGCCATCCGCCGGTTCGTCCCGGTCCACACCTCCCTCAACGCGGCGATCGAGGCAGTGGCGGAGCCGCCGCCCCGGCGACGGCGGAATGCCGTCTTCCTCCCGCTCCCCAGCAGTTCGCACGGCGCGCGGGCGTTCGTCCAGGAGACCTGTCGCGACTGGAACATCCGGCACCGGCTGGAGGACGCGCTCGGCATCGCCACCGAACTGGTCGAGAACGCGATCACGCACGCGGGCACGGCGCTGGAGGTCCGGCTCGAGCTGCGCACGGGTTACCTGACCATCGCCGTCCGGGACGAGGACCCGCACCCGGCCGTCCTGCGCCAGCGGCCGAGCGGCCGGCTGCAGGGCTACGGCCTGCAGGTCATCGCCGCCCTGTCCCGGGCCTGGGGCTGCTCCCCCGCCCAGGACGGCGGGAAGGTCGTCTGGGCCGTGCTCAGCGTCGGTCCCCGTCGCCTCGCGCCGTTCCCTGTTTGACCTCCGGCAGCGCGTCCGAAATCCCGTCGAGGGTTTCCATCACCAGGATCGCGCCCGCCGACTCACCGCGGCGGTTACGCAACGCGCCGCAGGCGATCCGGACGGTGACCGAACGGCCGCGCCGGTTGACCGCCTCGAGCACGATCTGCTCGGTGAAGGACGCGTCGGCGAGGGCGGGCCGCACGACCGGGCGCAGCTCCGCCACGGGCAGCCCGATGTCGAGGTTCAGCAGGTGCTCGCCCTCGGCCTCCTCCGAGCGCAGTCCCCACAGGTCCTCCGCGCCCGCGTTCCAGGCGACCACGCGCATCTGCTGATCCACCACCACGACGCCGGCCTGCAGCGAGGTCAGTACCGACTCCAGGAACTCGTTGACGTCGTCCAGTTCGCTGGTGCGGTCCCGCAACGTGTTGTTGATCGTCTGCAGCTCGTCGTTGGTGGACTGGAGTTCCTCGTTCGTGGTCTCCAGTTCCTCGTTGGTGGACTGGAGTTCCTCGTTCGTCGTCTCCAGCTCCTCGACCGTGGACTGCAGTTCCTCGTTCGTCGTCTCCAGTTCCTCCGTGGTGGACTGCAGCTCCTCGTAGGCGTTCTCGCGCTGCCGGTTCGCGGTCGCCAGCTCGGCCAGCAGACGGTGGTTCGTGGTGACGTCGTGGAACACCACCGACACCCCGAGGATGTCGTCGGACAGGGAGATCAGCGGGCTGATGTGCAGTTCCAGCGCCAGCACCTCACCCGGTCCGCGCTGCCACTCCACGTCCTTGACCCGCACGGCTCGCCGCTCGTTGCGCACCTGCTCGATGTAGGACCGCAGCTCCACGGGCCGGTAGGAGATCTCCAGGTCGCGCAGAGGGCGGCCGATGTCGCGATCGGTCAGGGTGAAGATCTGCTGCGCCTGCTGGTTGGCCAGCGCGAGTGCGTCGTCGGCCGTCACCACGACCTGCGCGACCGGGTTCGAGTCGAAGGTGAGGGCACGCAGCTCGTCGACCTGTTCCAGCGAGCTCCGGCGCTCCGGGATCAGCGGGTGGCCGAACGGCGACGTGTTCTGGATCCCGGTCGGCACCTTGCGGAAGATCCGGTACCGCAGGTTCACCGGGTCGAAGATGCGGCTGTGCGACAGCAGCATTTCGGCCTTGCCCATGAACAGCACCCCGCGCGGCACGAGCGCGAAGTGCAGTTTCCGCAGGATGTTCGTCTGCGTGTCGGCCGTGAAGTACATCAGGGTGTTGCGGCAGACGAGCAGGTCGATGCGGGAGATGGGCGCGTCCTGGACCAGGTCGTTGCGGCCGAAGATCACCGACCGCCGCAGGTCCTTGTGGAAGACGTACCGGCCCGCGGTGTGCTCGAAGTAGCGCTGCACGTACTCCGACGGAAGGTCTTCCATGTCCTTCGCGGTGTAGGCGGCCTGCCTGGCCTGGGCCAGCGCCTCCTCGTCGACGTCGGTCGCGTAGATCTTGACCCGCTGCCGGAACTGCTCCAGTCCCAGCACCTCGGCCAGCACGATGGCCAGGCTGTAGGCCTCCTCGCCGGAGGCGCAGCCCGCGCTCCACACCCGGATCTGGTCGTCGGGCGAGCGCTCGGCGAGGATCATCGGCACGATGTCCGACTGCAGGTAGTCCCACGCGTCGGGGTCGCGGAAGAAGTTCGTGACGTTGATCAGGATCGTGTTGAACAGCGCGCCGAACTCGTCGCTGTTGGCCTGCAGGTGATCGAGGTAGTCTCCGTAGTCCTCGCAGCTGATGACGCTCATCCGGCGTCCGACGCGGCGCATGAGGCTGCTGCGCTTGTACCCGGTGAAGTCGAATCCGCGCGTTTCCTTGAGGTATTCGAGGATGGCCTCGAAACCCTCGTCCGTCGCAGGCTCGATCTGCTCGTTCACGTTGCGGACCTTACAAGGTCAGGCTGTTTCGTCCGAGGCGCCGTCCGGCAGGTCCGTCACGGTGGGCAGCCCCTCGAACAGGAACTTCCGCAGCACCGTCGCCGCGTGGCCCGCTTCGTCGCGGTGCCGGGAGTAACGCCCGGCGACCAGGGGGTAACCGCGGTGTTCGGCGTCCTGCGTCATCCGGCCCGCCAGGTCCCGCTTCTCCTCGAGCGCGCGCAGAGCCGCCCACAGCGCCTGCTCGATGTCGCGGGACTGCTGCTGGAAGAGGGCTTTCGCCGTCCAGGCATGGCCGACGCGGCAGCGGTACCGGGTGCCCTCCTTGTCGAGGGAGAACAGCACACCCTGGCAGTCCGGGCAAGCGAGGCCCGATGGCTCGGACACGTCGAGCACCTCCAGCGACACCGCGTTGCCCGCACCGTCGGACCGGGCGATGCGTGCTTCGATCTCCTCGATCAGGGGCAGGGGTTCGCCGTCACGCACCTCGACCGGCTCCCGCGCCCGGTCGGCCAGCACGCGGCCGATCTCCACCGCGCGGACCACGTGGTCCACGGACACCCTGGCCATCGCGTTCTCCGGCATCGCCGGGTAGATGGCGTCCTCCGGGTCCTGCACGATCGCGAGCCCGCCGCGGGACTTGATGGTGTCCAGCCCGGTCGAACCGTCGTCGAGCGAACCGGAGAGCACCACGCCGATCACCGCGGGACCGTGCGAGAGGGCCGCGGACCGGAACAACGCGTCGACCGCGGGCCGGTACCCGTTCTCGGTGGGACCGCGCGAGAGCCGGCACGCGCCGTCCTCGACGAGCAGGTGGTGGTCCGGCGGGGCGACGTAGATCCGCCCGTGCCGCAACGGCTCGCCGGAGCGGGCCGCCACCGCGGGCAGGGAGCCGGACCGGCTCAGGATCGCAGGCAGCGCGCTGGCGCCGCCGGGCGGCAGGTGCAGCACGACCAGGACCGCGGCGGGCAGGTCCCCGGGGAGACCACCGGCGAAACTGCGCAGCGCCTCGACTCCGCCGGCCGAAGCGCCGACGACGACGATGTCCCTGAACCGTTCGGCCACCAGAATGCGCCTTCCGCGAGGGTCCCGAGTCCGCACCTCCGACGGTAGCCCCTTTCGCGGTGGTCAGCAGATCATGGAGCCACGGCCTCGCACACGGACTCGTAGCGCGGCAGGATCGAGGTCAGGCCGGTGAGGTCGAGGACGCGGTCCGCGCGGCAGCTGCGCGGCGCGACCAGGCGCAGCTCCCGCCCACGTCCGCGCACCTCGAGCATGGCTTGCACACCGGCGGCGCTGAGGAACGCGACCCGGGTCAGGTCGAGCACGACGGTCCCGGGTTGTTCGGCGAGTGCCTCGGCGAGCCGCGGCGCGGTGGACAGGTCGATCTCGCCGGTCGCGTGGACGACGGACATCCCGGACCGGTACTCGACGGCGAGGTCCAGCAGACGCTCGGTGAGCGGCGTGCGCGGCTCGTCGGACACCAGGTTCGCCCCCTCGGCACATGGTCGCGTCTCCGGCCGGAACCGGACCACGATGCTAGCGCCACCGGGCTAAACCGAACAGCCACCCAGTTCACTGGATCGGGCGTTACCCGTCGGTTGCCGCGATCTTCGCGCTGCCCAGCACGACGTCGCCTGCCGCGTCCGGCCGGTAGAGCACGGCGACCTGACCGGGCGCGACGCCGGTGAGCGGTTCACGCAACTGGATCCGCACCTGGTCGCCGTCCACCTCGGCGACGGCCTCGCCGAGACCGCCGTGCGCCCGGACCTGGACGACGCACTCGGTCGGGCCGTCGAGCGGCTCCGCCGGCCACACCGGGCGGTCGGCGCGGATCTCGCGGACGGTGAGCGCGTCGGCCGAGCCGACCTTGACCGTGCCGGAGACCGGCTCCAGTGCCAGCACGTACCGCGGCTTGCCGTCCAGCACCGAGCGGTCGATGCCGAGGCCCTTGCGCTGCCCGATGGTGAAGCCGTGCACGCCGGTGTGGCGGCCGAGCACGGCGCCGGTCTCGGCGTCCACCAGGTCGCCGGGCCGCTGGCCGAGGCGCTTCTCCAGGAACTTCTTCGTGTCGCCGTCCGGGATGAAGCAGATGTCGTGGCTGTCCGGCTTGCGGGCGACGGCGAGGCCGCGCCGCTCGGCTTCCGCGCGGATGTCCGGCTTGCGGGTGTCGCCGACCGGGAACATCGAGTGGCGCAGTTGCTCGGGCGTCAGCGAGGCCAGCACGTAGGACTGGTCCTTGTCCGGGTCGACCGCCCTGCGCAGCTCCGGCACACCGTCCACAACGGACAGCCGGGCGTAGTGGCCGGTGGCGACGGCGTCGAAGCCGAGCGCGATCGCCTTCTCCAGCAGCGCCTCGAACTTGATCTTCTCGTTGCAGGTGACGCACGGGTTGGGGGTGCGGCCGGCGGCGTACTCGCCGACGAAGGTCTCGATGACCTCCTCGGTGAACCGCTCGGCGAAGTCCCAGACGTAGAACGGGATGCCGAGGATGTCCGCGGCGCGGCGCGCGTCGTGCGAGTCCTCGATCGTGCAGCACCCGCGCGAACCGGTGCGCAGGGTGCCCGGCTTGGCCGACAGCGCCAGGTGCACGCCGACCACGTCGTGCCCGGCCTCCACCGCGCGGGCCGCCGCCACGGCCGAGTCCACTCCCCCGCTCATCGCGGCCAGTACCCGCATCACACCTCCTGCTTGTTCTTGCGCAGCCCGGACAGCCCGGCCTGCCGCGCCCGCGCGACCACGGCCGCGATCTCCCGCGCCACCGCGTCCACGTCGTCCGGAGTGGACGTGTGGCCGAGCGAGAACCGCAGCGAGCCGCGGGCCGACGCGGCGTCGGCGCCCATCGCCAGCAGCACGTGGCTGGGCTGGGCGACCCCCGCGGTGCACGCCGAGCCGGTCGAGCACTCGATGCCCTTGGCGTCCAGCAGCATCAGCAGGCTGTCGCCCGCACAGCCGGGGAACGTGAAGTGCGCGATGCCGGGCAGCCTGCCCTCGCCCGTCGGCATGCCGTTGAGGATCACGTCCGGCACCTCGCGCCGGACGGCCTCGATGAGCGCGTCCCGCAGGCCGCCGACCCGCTCGGCGTAGCGGGGCTGCTCGCGCACCGCCTCCTCGACGGCCGTCGCGAAGGCGCGGATGGCGGGCACGTCGAGCGTGCCGGAGCGGACGTCGCGCTCCTGGCCGCCGCCGTGCAGCAGTGGCACGCACTCGGTGTCGCGGGACAGCACGAGCGCCCCGACGCCGTAGGGCCCGCCGAGCTTGTGCCCGGTGAGGGTGAGCGCGCTGACGCCGCTGTCCGCGAAGTGCACCGGGACGCCGCCGACGGCCTGCACGGCGTCGGTGTGCAGCGGGATGTCGTGCTCCGCGCAGATCGCCGCGAGCTCGGCCATCGGGTTGACCGTGCCGACCTCGTTGTTCGCCCACATGACGGTGACCAGGGCCACGTCGTCCGGGTCGGCCTCGATGGCCTTGCGCAGGGTCTCCGGCAGCACGCGGCCGTGCTCGTCCACGTCGAGCCAGGTGACCTCGGCCTGTGCGTGGTCGGCCAGCCACTGCACCGCGTCCAGCACGGCGTGGTGCTCGACCGCGCTCGCCAGCACGCGGCGGCGCTTCGGGTCGGCGCCCTGGCGCGCCCAGAAGATGCCCTTGACCGCGAGGTTGTCGCTCTCCGTGCCGCCCGCGGTGAAGATCACTTCGGACGGACGGGCGCCCAGCGCCTCGCCGATGACCTCCCGCGCCTCCTCGACGGCCCGCCGCGCGCGGCGGCCGGAGGAATGCAGCGAGCTGGCGTTGCCCACCGTGGACAGCGCCTCGCTCATCGCCGCAATGGCGGACGGCGACATCGGGGTGGTCGCCGCGTGGTCGAGATAGGTCATCGCACTACCAGGGTAGACCGTGCGGTATCACTCGCGTGTGGGCCACCGCCGGGTGATGACGACGCCCACCACGGCGAGCGCGGCGAGCGTGAGCGCGAGCACACCCAAGGCCGGTGCGGGTTCGGCCGCCGAGGCGAGCAGGCCGAGCAGGACCCCGCCGAAGCCGACGGTGAGCGCCGAGGTGACCCAGTCGCCCAGCTGCATGGCCGAGGTGTTGAACCCGCGCTCGTGCTCGGGTGAGAACCGCAGCAACAGCAGGGAGATCGACGGGTAGGCGATGCCCATGCCCGCCCCGCCGACCAGGCACGCGACGAACGCGAGCCAGCCGGGGAACCACGGCTGCGCGACGAACCCGAACAGCAGCACGGCCACGGCGACCATCCCGAACCCGGCGCGCAGCAGCTTCTCGCGGGACCAGTCCGGGTGTCGGCCCTGCACGGCGGAGGCCGCGGACCAGGTGAGCGCGGAGGCGGTCAGCGGGAGCCCGGCCAGCACCGGGTTGTAGCCGTGGACGGTGGCCATGGCCAGCGGGAGGAGGCCTCCATCCCGGCGAAGGCGCCGCCGAGCAGCGCGCGGGAGGCGACGACCGTCGGCAGGCCGGGCCGCGCGGTGACCGTCCCCGGCGGCACGAGGCGGCGGACGGCGACGGCGAGCGCGAGGAGACCGGCCGCGCCGTAGCCGAGCGCGGCCGGGCTGGGGTGCTGGGCGGCCCAGGTCAACGCGGCGACCCCGGCCGCGGCGGCGAGGGCCACCACGATCCCGGCGCGACGTTGCTGGGCGCCCGTGGTGTGGGTGAGCCGTCGCGCGACCGGGATGAGCATCAGCAGGCCGGCCAGCGCCAGCGGCACGAGGCCGAGGAACACCCAGCGCCAGCCGAGGTGCTCGGTGATGAGGCCGGCGACGGTCGGCCCGACGACGGCCGGCAGCACCCAGGCCGCCGCGTTGGCCGCATACATGACCGGTCGTTCCCGGTCGGTGTAGACGAGCGCGATCAGCAACGAGACGGCGACCAGCACGGTGCCCGAGCCGAGCCCCTGGAGAACTCGGCCGGCGAGCAGGAAGCCCATGTCCGTGGCGGTTCCGGCGACGACCAGGCCGGCGAGGAACAGTCCGGGCCCGGCGACCATCGGGACGGCGGGCCCGCGGCGGTCGCAGACCCGCCCGGACAACACGGTCGCGACGACGCTGGCGACCAGGAACGCGGTGAACGGCCAGGAGTAGAGGCGCTGCCCCGCCAGGTCGGCGACCATGGTGGGCATCGCGGTGGCGACGCCCATGCTCTCGAACGCGATCAGGGTGACGACGAGCAGGCTGGCCACGGTGGTCGTCCGGTGCTCGGCCGTCCACAACACGCCCCGAGCCCGGGCTTCGACGATCATGAATTCAGGCTGACACCTCCACCACACTGGAGGTCAAGAAAGAAGCCACAAAACCGCCACCCGGCAACGAAACGCACCAACCCCCGAACCACTCCCCTCCCGCAACCCGATCCCCAGCCAAATCGGTTGCCGAGCCACCGGGTCAAGGCACGCTTTCCCGCCTTGACGCGGTGTCTCGGCAACCGAACACTGAAAGATCGGGTTCGGAAGGGCACTTCTCATCCGGGCGTAGCGAAGCGAAGCCGGCGCTCCTCAGACACGCGCGTAGCGCCTCGCCCCAACCACCCGTTGCCCAACGCAGCCTGCACCGAAGCCTCCGCCAGCGCAGCCAGCTCCCGCCGGTCCCCCGCACGCCCCGGGGCGATCTCCCCGCACACGGTCACCTCGAGCACCAACCCGCGCAACGCCGCGACCCGTTTCAGCGAGTCGACGAGCGACTCCGGCCCGATGAACGCGGGCTGCGTCGTCTCGCGGCCATCGGCCATCCGGTAGCGCAGCGCCAGCGGCCGCACCGGGACGCCGGCGTCGATCGCGGCCTGGAAGGTCGCCGGGCGGAACCGGCCGGACGCCAGCCCGCACCAGGTCGTGCCTTCGGGCGTGACGTTCACCAGGGAACCGGCCCGCAGGGCGGCGGCGAGTTCGTCGATCGTGGACGGCAGCGTCGACAGCCGTTCGCGGTCCAGGAAGATGCTGCCGCCGCGCGCGACGAGCGTGCCCAGCACCGGCCAGCCCGCGATCTCCCGCTTCGCCAGCGCGCGCATCGGGCGCACCGCGTTGACCGCCACGATGTCCAGCCACGAGATGTGGTTGTTGACCACCAGCGCTCCGCGGCCGCCGCCGTCCAGCGGCTCGCCCCGGACCACCAGCCGTACCCCGAACGCCCGCAGCACGCCGCGGAACACCAGTCGCACCACCGAATCCCGGCACCGCGGCACGAACATCGCAGGCAGGGCGCCGAAAGCCAGTAGCACCACGCCGACAGCGGCGGTGAACCGCAGCGCCCGCCGCACCCCGCCGACCAACGGCGCGCCCGGCGTCAGGCACCCGTCGCCGCACGGCGAAGCGGGCATCCAGGGGTGGCTCATGCCTGGTTCCCGAGGAAGAACTTGAGGTAGCGCTCGTCCATCTGCTGCAGGTCGAGCAGGGTGAAGAAGTCGGCGACGGCGAAGTCCGGGTCGTGCGCGGGCGGGCCGCACACCTTCGCGCCGAGGCGGGTGTAGCCCTTGATCAGCGGCGGCAGCAACGCGCGAGCCGGGCGGGCGATGTCCGCGTCCTGCCACGGGTTCAGCGGCCTCACGCGCTGCGACTCGGGCGCGTAGTGCTTGGCGCGGAGGAGATCCCACACGCCCGCGGCGTAGGAACCGCCGTCGGTGAGCGGGACCGAAGCGCAACCGCCGAGGTAGCGGTGGCCGGAGAGCAGCATGTACCGCCCGATCCCGGCCCACACCAGGCTCACCACGGCGCCGGTGCGGTGGTCGGGGTGCACGCAGGAGCGGCCGGTCTCGACCAGGGAGCCACGCAGTCCGGCGAGGTTCGACAGGTCGAACTCGGTTTCCGAGTACAGGCCGCCGGCCCGCTCGGCGCGTCCAGGCGGGAGCATCCGGTAGGTGCCGACGATCTCGCCGGTGTTGTCGTCGCGCACCACGAGGTGGTCGCAGAACTCGTCGAACCGGTCGGCGTCCACGCCGGGCGCGGAGTGCAGGGTGGCCCCCATCTCCTCGGCGAAGACCTGGTAGCGGAGCCGTTGGGCGGCAACCACTTCGTCGTTGTCGTAGGCGACGAGGAGGGAGTAGCGGGCAGCGCCATCGGGCAGCTGGCCGTCCTGGCTGTCGGTGCTGACGAGCAACTGGGACCGCGTCATGCCTGTAGGTGTACCGGCGGGAAGGAAACCGCCAGGAGGTTCATCGCGTGACCACCTCGTGCACGTTGGATGAACCGCGGGTTCTCAGGGTTCTCTCAGGAAGCCGCGCGTGATCGGGCTCAAGTCATGAGATCGACACGATCGGGGTATGGCCCCACGGAACGTGGTGCCGACCGGAAGTGAGAGGGATGTCCGGCAGCTGGTTGCGGATCGTGGTGGCGCTCGGCGTGGCGGCGGTGGTGTTCGGCCTGTTCCTGGCCGTGGAGTACGTGCTGCGGCGGGTCCTGCGACGACTCGGTCAGCGCGCGACCGTGCTCGGCGAGCTCGCCGAGCACATCCACGCGCCGCTGCGGTGGTTCGGCGCGATGGTGGTCCTGCGCATCACCGTGCTCGTCGCGTTGCCCACCGGGTCCTGGCGCAACGCCACCTCGCACGTGCTGACGCTGGCGCTGATCGGCACCGGCGCGTGGCTGCTGGCCGGTGTGCTGACCGCGGTCGAGCAGACGATGCTCGGCCGGTGGCGCGTCGACGTCGCCGACAACCGGCACGCGCGGCGCATGCAGACGCAGATCCGGCTGGTGCGGCGGGTGATCGTCGCCGCGATCGCGGTGATCGCGCTCGGCGCGATGCTGATGACGTTCCCCGGGCTGCGCACGGCGGGCACCAGCCTGCTGGCCTCCGCCGGGGTCATCGGCGCGATCGCCGCGCTGGCCGCGCAGTCACTGCTGGGCAACGTGTTCGCCGGTCTGCAGATCGCGTTCAGCGACGCCATCCGGCTGGACGACGTCGTGATCGTGGAGAACGAGTGGGGCCGCGTCGAGGACATCACGCTGACCTACCTGGTGGTGCACCTGTGGGACGACCGGCGGCTGGTCATCCCGACCGCGCAGTTCATGTCGCAGCCGTTCGAGAACTGGACCCGCCGCGACGCCGCGCTGCTCGGGACGGTGGAGCTGGACGTCGACTGGACGATGCCGGTCGACGAGATGCGCGACGAGCTGCGGCGGATCCTGGAGTCGACCGACCTGTGGGACGGCCGGGTGAGCGTGCTGCAGGTGACCGACGCGACGCACACCCTGGTGCGCGTGCGGGCGCTGGTGAGCGCGGTGGACGCCGGCACGCTGTGGGACCTGCGCTGCCTGGTCCGGGAGCAGCTGGTGCGGTGGGTCCGCGGTAAGCACCCCTACGCCGTGCCGCGACTGCGCGCCGAGCAAGTGCCGAGCACTCCCGCGAGGCGTGCGGAGGACAGCGCGCCCGACCACGACGCCCGCGTCTTCGGCGACAGCGTGGACGGCCTGGTGCGGGAGCACGCGTTCAACGGCCCGGGGAAGGCTTGACGCCACGCACCATCCAGGCGCGCGCGGTGAGTCCGGTGCCGGTCAGGCGTTCGCGGAGCAGATCGCGGAGGGCGTCGCGCCGCTGGTCGTCCAGCGTGGCCACGTAGCCAGGGGCCGGTCCCTGGCCGCTCAGGAACGGGGTCCAGTAGTCGTCGAAGTCCGCGAACGTGGTGTCCACGTCGACGGCGGCGACGGTCACCTCGTGCAGGCCGGCCCACAGCCGCGCAAGGACCTCCGGATGGCACAACGGGAAGCGGCGACCCTCGTCGAGCTCGGCGGCGGCCGGGTTCAGCTCGACGGCCGCGTCCCAGAAGGTCCGCAGCATCCCCATGCCGTCCGCGTAGTCCCAGACGTAGGCGGCGACGGTGGCGCCGGGCGCCGCGGCCCGCTCGAATTCGGCGATCGCGGCCGCGGGGCCGGGCACGAAGTTGAGCGCGAGCCCGCTGACGACCGCGTCGAAACTGTTGTCCCGCACCGGAAGCGCCCGTGCGTCACCCCGGACGAACACACCCGCGCGACGGGCTCGCGCGGCGGACAGGAACCCCGCCGACGGATCGATCCCGACCACGAGCCGCGGCCGCCTCTTCTGGATGGCATCGGTGAGCACCCCGGTCCCGCAGCCGACGTCCAGCCACCGCTTCCCGCCCGGCACGGCGAGGCGGCGCAGGAACTGCTCCGCCACGAGCGCGCTCCAGCGGCCCATGTACGTCTCGTACGCGCCGCCGGCGGTCCAGGCGTCCACGGGGGAACGGTAGGCCCGGAAACGCCGACGGGCCACCGCCGGGAACTTCCGGCGGTGGCCCGTGAGGCATCAGGCGAACCCTCAGCCCTTGCGCTTGGTGACCTCTTCGGTCAGCTGCGGCGCGACGTTGAACAGGTCGCCGACCACACCGAAGTCGGCGATCTCGAAGATCGGCGCCTCCGGGTCCTTGTTGACCGCGACGATGGTCTTCGAGGTCTGCATGCCGGCCCGGTGCTGGATCGCACCGGAGATGCCGAGCGCGACGTACAGCTGCGGCGACACGGTCTTGCCGGTCTGCCCCACCTGGAACTGGGCCGGGTAGTAGCCGGAGTCGACCGCGGCACGCGACGCGCCGACGGCCGCGCCGAGCGAGTCGGCCAGCTTCTCCACGACCTCGAACTTCTCGGCCGAACCGACACCGCGGCCACCGGACACCACGATCGTGGCCTCGGTCAGCTCGGGGCGGTCACCGCCGACGACCGGCTCGACACCGGTGATCTTCGCGGACTTGGCGGCGTCCACCGCGGGCAGCTCGACGGCCTCCTCGGCCGCCGCGCCCTCGGCCTGCGAAGCCTCGACCGCCCCCGGGCGCACCGAGATGATCGGCAGGCCCTGGGCCTTGGACTTCACCGAGTACGCGCCACCGAAGATGGACTGCTCCACGGTGCCGTCGGAGTTGACACCCACGGCGTCGTAGATCAGGCCGCCGCCGACGCGGATCGCCAGACGGCCCGATACCTCCTTGCCCTCGGCGGACGCGGTGACGATCACCGCCGCCGGGGAGGCCTGCTCGACCAGCTTGGCCAGCGCGTCGACCTTCGGGGTCACCAGGTAGTTCGCGGCGTCCTCGGACTCGGCCACGTACACCTTCTGCGCGCCGTAGGCGCCCAGCTGCTCCTTGAACTTGCCCGCGGTGCCCGGGGCGCCGACGACGACGGCCGACGGCTCGCCCAGCTCGCGGGCGGCGGTCAGCGCTTCGAACGTGGTCTTCTTCAGCTCGCCGTTGAGGTGGTCGACGAGAACCAGAACTTCAGCCATTGCTCCGTTGCTCCTGCCTCAGATGATCTTCTGGCCGACCAGGTACTCGGCGATCTTGCTGCCGCCGTCACCCTCGTCCTCGACGCGCTCACCCGCGGTGCGCGGGGGCTTCGGGGCCGCTTCGACCACAGTGGACAGCGCGCTGCCGAGGCCGACGGCGCCCGCGTCGACGCCGAGGTCGGCGATCGTGAGGGTCTCCACCGGCTTCTTCTTCGCGGCCATGATGCCCTTGAAGGACGGGTAACGCGGCTCGTTGATCTTCTCGGTGACGCTCACCAGCGCGGGCAGGCTCGCCTCGAGGTGGGTCAGGCCGTCGTCGGTCTCCCGGTCGGCCTTGACGGTGGTGCCCTCGACGGTCAGCGACCGGACCTGGGTCAGCTGCGGCAGCCCGAGCAGCTCGGCCAGCATCGCGGGAACGGCGCCGGCGCGGCCGTCCGAGGCCTCGTTGCCCGCGATGACCAGGTCGAAGCCCTCGACCTTGCCGACGGCGGCGGCGAGCACCTTGGCGGTGGCCACGGCGTCGGAGCCGTGCAGGGCCTCGTCCGAGACGTGGATGGCCTTGTCCGCGCCCATCGAGAGGGCCTTGCGGATGGCGTCGGTCGCGCGGTCCGGGCCCACCGAGATCACGGTGACCTCGCCCTCGCCGGCTTCCTTGATCTTCAGCGCTTCTTCGACCGCCTTCTCGTTGATCTCGTCGAGAACGGCGTCGGCGGACTCGCGGTCGAGCGTGTGGTCACCGTCGGAGAGCTTGCGCTCCGAATAGGTGTCCGGCACCTGCTTGACCAGGACAACAATGTTCGTCATTGGTCCCCTTCGACCTCCCTGAACCAGCCTTACTGGTCGGTAGCGTAGGGAGATTTCAGCCCCGACGCGCCCCGAGGTGACGGCATTCACCCGGAATCCCGATTTATCGGGACGATCGTTCAGCTTTATCTCCGATGCGCCCAGGCTACTCCGAGTGGACGCTTGCGCGGATGGGTTACCCCGGATGGTGCGTTCGGTCTAACCTGACTTCCCGTGCCCAACCACGTCGCCGTTGTGACCGACTCGACCGCCTCCCTGCCGGAGCAGCTGCGCAGGCAGTGGGACATCACGGTCATCCAGCTGCAGCTGCAGGTGGGCGACCAGGTCGACGAGGAGAACCGGTTCGACCGCGGCGAGCTGACCGAGGCGCTGAAGTCCGGGCAGCGGGTGAGCACGAACCCGCCGGATCCCGGCGCCTTCTTCTGGGCCTACCAGGACGCCGCCGCGGCAGGTGCGAGCGCGATCGTCAGCCTGCACATCTCCGAGCGCATGTCGGCGACGCTGGCGTCCGCGCGCGAGGCGGCACGGCAGGTGCAGATCCCGGTGTACCCGCTGGACAGCGGCACGACCGGGATGAGCCTCGGCTTCGCCGTGCTGTCCGCGGCCAGGGCCGCCGCGGCGGGCGGACGGGTCGAGCGCGTGATCGAGGCGGCGCAGCGGCGGTTCGCCACCAGCAGCGAACTGCTCTACGTGGACACGCTGGAGTACCTGCGCCGCGGCGGCCGGATCGGCAGCGCGACCGCGCTGCTCGGCACCGCGCTGTCGATCAAGCCGCTGCTCACCGTGCGTGACGGCGAGGTGGCCCCGCTCACGCGAGCCGCCGGCAGCAGGCGGGCGCTGGCGAAGCTCGTCGACCTGGCCGCGGAACGGGCCGGCAACCTGCCCACCGACCTGGCGATCTCCTGCTTCCGTCCCAGCGAGCGCGAGCTGATGCTGGTGCAGCAGCTGCGCGACCGGATCCCGAACGTGACCGAGCTGAGCATCGTCGAGGCCAGCACGGTGATCGGCGCGCACGTCGGCCCCGGTGCGCTGAGCATCACGGTCTCGCCAGGGTAACCGTGGAACCAGCGGGGTAACCCGTCCGTTGACCCGGTGACGAAACCGGCATACCGCCCCGGAGGACGGACATGGCTTCGCTGTTCAACAAGATCGCCCGATTCGCCAACTCCCCGCAGGGCAAGCGCGCCATCCGGCAGGCGCAGCAGTTCGCCAACGACCCCCGCCGCCGCGCGCAGGCCAAGTCGGCCATCGCCAAGCTCAAGGCACGCGTGAGCGGGCACGGTCGCCGGCCGTACTGACCTTCCCCGGCCACACCACGACCGCCAGCGCCAGCAGGGCCAGCCCGGGCAGCGCGACCGCGTTGATCACCTGGTCCAGCGGCTGGAACACGTGCAGGTGCATCAGGTGGTAGATCGCGTGCGGCACCGAGAAGACCAGCCACGCGACACCGGCCAGGCGCGCGGCGGTCGTGGTCCGCACGACGATCGCCCCGATCGTCACCGCGCCGAGCGCCAGGAACATCGAGCCGACGTCGCGGATCAGGTGTTCGTTGTAGGGGCCGTCCAGCGAGACCCAGCTCGGCCGGATCACCGGGAAGTCGCCGTAGAAGCTCTCCGGCAGGACCGCTGCCCAGAAGCCCACCACGAGGCCGGTCAGCGCGAGCAGTGTGAGAATTCCGAGTCGCATGCCATGAGGACTGCGCAGCCGTCCGGAACGTGACAGCCGGAAGTTGTTGGATCGTTTCCACCGGAACCGTAACGGAGTAGCTTGCTCACCCGATAGGGTTACGCCTCAGCTCGCACTGCTGCTACTGAGGGGAGCCGTCACGGTGCACACGGCTACGAGCGTCCGGGACGACCAGCACATCCAGCCCGACCTCCGCCGCTTCGCCGCGGCGCCCTTCGACAGCAGACCGGTGGCGACCGCGACCGAGGCCGACCTGGACGTGCGCCTGTTCCGCACCACCTACCTGCCGTCGTTCGTGGCCAGCGAGGCGCTGGAGGAAAATTCCCGTCCGGTCGAGAAGGACCTGGCGTGGCTGCGGCTCACGACGCCGGGCGGGGTGCCGACCGCGCTCGGCGTGCTGACGATCGGGCGCGACCCGAGCGCGCACGTGCCCGGCGCGTACGTCCAGTTCGTCCGCTACCAGGGCCTGGACCCGGACGCGCCGGTCGCCGACCAGCAGGAGCTGCGCGGCAACCTGGTGGAGACCGCGGTGCGGTTGAGCGCGCTGCTCAGCGGCCACCTGCGGACGCGGCTGGCCGACGGCGAGGGCTTCCGCGAGGAGCAGCTGCCGGACTACCCGCTGGAGGCGCTGCGGGAGACGTGCATGAACGCGGTGATGCACCGCAACTACGAGACCTCGCACGCGCCGGTGCGGATCAGCTGGTTCGACGACCGCATCGAGGTGACCAACCCGGGCGGCCCGTACGGGCAGGTCCGGCCGGACAACTTCGACCGCGTGCACGACTACCGCAACCCCAACCTGGCGCGTGCGATGAAGGCGCTGGGGTACGTCAACCGCTTCGGCCGCGGCATCTTCCGGATCCGCTCGGCGATGGCGAAGGCGGGCAACCCGGTGCCCGAGTTCCGCGTCGACGCCTCGTCGTGGTCGGTCGTGCTGCGGAAGTGGCCCTGACTCACCCAGTAGTGTCGCCGGGGTGAGTACGTCGCGCGCCGAAGCACTGCACCTGACCGGGGAACGCACGGTCCCGGGCATCGCCGAGGAGAATTATTGGTTCCGGCGGCACGAGGCGGCTTACCACGCGCTGCTGCCGTGGTGCGCCGGCGCCGTGGTGCTGGAAGCCGGCTGCGGTGAGGGCTACGGCGCCGGGCTGATCGCGTCGACGGCGAAAGCGGTGCTCGCGCTCGACTACGACCAGCCGACCACCGAGCACGTCGCCCGGCGTTATCCCCAGGTGTGGACAGCCCGGGGGAACCTGGTGCGGCTGCCGCTGCGCGACGGATCCGTCGACGTGGTCGCGAACTTCCAGGTGATCGAGCACCTGTGGGACCAGGGCGCGTTCCTGGCGGAGTGCCTGCGCGTGCTGCGGCCGGGCGGGCGGCTGCTCGTGACGACACCGAACCGGATCACGTTCACCCCGGACAGCGACACGCCCCTGAACCCGTTCCACACCAGGGAACTCGCGGCGGACGAGCTGGATTCGCTGTTGCGCGAGGCGGGTTTCGCGGTCGAGCTGATGCACGGCCTGCACCACGGGCCGGCTGTGCGGGAGCTGGACGCGCGGTACGGCGGGTCGATCATCGACGCGCAGCTGGAGGTCGTGATGGGACACCTGCCGGGGCAGGCGCCGTGGCCGCCGGAGCTGCTGGCAGACGTCGCGGCGATCCGCGCGTCGGACTTCGAGATCCACGGCGAGCGCGTGGACGAGAGCCTGGATCTGGTCGCGGTGGCGGTGCGGCCGTGACCGGGGAGGGGACGTTCTGCCTGGTGCTGCACAGCCACCTGCCGTGGCTGCCGCACCACGGGTCGTGGCCGGTCGGCGAGGAGTGGCTGTACCAGGCGTGGGCGCACTCGTACCTGCCGGTGGTGGACCTGCTTCGGCGGTTCGCGGCGGAGGGCAGGCGGGACGTGCTGACGCTGGGGGTGACGCCGGTGCTCGCGGCCCAGCTGGACGACCCGTACGCGTTGCGGGCGTTCCACGAATGGCTCGGGCACTGGCAGTTGCGGACGGTGCAGGCCGGGACGCTGTGGCGGGAGGACCCGTTGCTGCGGGAGCTGGCCGCGGCGGAGTACCGCACGGCGACGCGGTCGCTGGAGGACTTCGAAACGCGGTGGCGGCACGGGTTTTCGCCGGTGCTGCGGTCCCTTGTGGACTCGGGCGTGGTGGAGTTGCTCGGCGGCCCGTACGCGCACCCGTTCCAGCCGTTGCTCCAGCCGCGGGTCCGGTCGTTCATGTTGCGTGGTGGTCTGGCGGACACCGAGTTGCGGATCGGGCACCGGCCGGCGGGCATCTGGGCGCCGGAGTGCGGTTACGCGCCGGGCATGGAGGAGGACTACGCGGCGGCCGGTGTGCGGCGGTTCCTCGTGGACGGCCCGTCGCTGCACGGGGACACGGCGTTCGCGCGGCCGGTGGGTTCGACGGACGTGTTGTGCTTCGGGCGGGATCTGGAGGTCACGTACCGCGTGTGGTCGCCGCGGGCGGGTTATCCGGGGCACGCGAACTACCGGGATTTCCACACGTGGGCGCACGAGGTGGGGTTGAAGCCGTCGCGGGTGACGGGCAAGCAGGTGGAGCCCTCGGACAAGGCGCCGTACGACCCGGCGCTGGCGGCGGACACCCTGCGGGCGCACGTGAAGGACTTCGTGGAGACGGTGGTGTCGCGGCTGCGTGCGTTGCGTTCTTTGCACGGCCGGGAAGCGCTGGTCGTGGCGGCTTATGACACCGAGTTGTTCGGTCACTGGTGGCACGAGGGCCCGGCGTGGCTGGAAGGCGTGCTGCGGGCGCTGCCGGAGGCGGGCGTGCGGGTGACGACCCTGCAGGGCGCGGTTTCCGCGGGGCTCGTCGGTGCGCCCGTCGAGTTGCCCGCGTCGTCGTGGGGTTCGGGCAAGGACTGGCGCGTCTGGGACGGCGAGCAGGTGGCCGACATGGTGGCGGACAACGCGGCGCTGCAGCAGCGGTTGCTGGCCCTCCCCCGCGCCGAGACGCGCGACCGGGTGGCGGACTGGGCAGTCGGCGAGGCGACGATGGCCCTGTCGAGCGACTGGGCGTTCATGGTGACGAAGGACTCCGCGGCGGACTACGCCCGCCGGCGGGCGGCCGTGCACACCGCGCGTTTCGACGAACTGGCAAGCCTGATCGGCCGCGGCCCGCTCCCGCCGTCGGTGGAGCGCTGGGCGCGGGATGACAACCCCTTCGGGCAACTGGATGCGCGGCAGCTCTGAGGCCTCGCCAACCGGACAACCTGAACCGTCGCCGGCTGGTATCGACTCCCCGCTGCGGACAACACCACTCGCCGCCCCGGCCCGGCCCCCAGCCACTCCCCCTGCCCGCTGGGCCACGCGGCAACCTGCCCCACGACCCGAACCACTCACCACCCCAACCCGGCCACCCCACCACTCCCCCTGCCCGCCCAGCCACGCGGCAACCTGCCCCACAACCCAAACCAACCACCACCCCAACCCGGTTACCCCGCCACTCCCCTCGCCCGCCCAGCCACCCGGCAACCTGCCCCCCCACCCGGACCACCCACCACCCCAGCCCGGCACCCCCCCCCCCCACCGCCCGTCCCCGGGCCGCTCAGTTCTCACTCGACCCCCGAGTAACCTCCTGCCATGCGCTCGCGGACGCCGTCCC
>NZ_JBHZEN010000004.1:0-171300 GCF_050958625.1 Amycolatopsis sp. 3B14 | reverse complement strand
CTGCCCGGCGGGGACCATGGGTCTTCTCGCGCCCTGGCGCGGTGTCGGCGCTCGCGGTGGCTTGTCGTGCGGGCGAACCGCGCTTGGCCACGGTGGCGAGGAACTCGCCGCTCTGCGGACCGCGGGCCTGCTCGCGGCCGGCCGGCGAGCCTGGCGTGCTCGCCGTGCCGTGCCGTGCCGGCTCAGCGGTAGGCGCTCTGCCCGGTCAGCAGCTGCCCGAGCACCAGCGTGTGGATCTCCTCCGTGCCCTCGTAGGTCAGCACGCTCTCCAGGTTGTTCGCGTGCCGCAGCACCGGGTACTCCAGGCTGATCCCGTTCGCGGCCAGGATCGTGCGCGCCGTCCGGGCGATGTCGATCGCGGTGCGCACGTTGTTCAGCTTGCCGAAGCTGACCAGCTCGGGCGGCAGCTCGCCGGCGTCCTTGCGGCGCCCGAGGTGCACCGCGAGCAGCATGCCCTTGTTCAGCTCCATCGCCATCCCGACGAGCTTCTGCTGCGTAAGCTGGAACCCGCCGATGGGGCGGCCGAACTGCTCCCGCGTCGACGCGTAGTCGAGTGCGCTTTCGTAGCACGTGCGGGCCGCGCCGAGCGCCCCGAACAGGATGCCGAACCGCGCCTCGGACAGGCAGGACAGCGGCCCCTTCAGCCCGGTCACGCCGGGCAGCACCGCGTCGCCCGGCAGGCGCAGGTCGTCGAACGACAGCTCGGCCGTCGCGGACATCCGCAGCGACAGCTTGTGCTTGATCTCCCGCGCGGTGAACCCCGGCGTGTCCGTCGGCACCACGAACCCGCGCACGCCCTCGTCGGTGCGCGCCCACACCACGGCGACGTCGGCGAGGGTGCCGTTGGTGATCCACATCTTGGACCCGTTGAGGATCCAGTCGCCGCCGTCGCGCTTGGCGAACGTGCGCATGTCGCCAGGGTCGGACCCGCGGTCGGGCTCGGTGAGGCCGAAGCAGCCGATCGCCTCGCCGCGCGCCATCGACGGCAGCCACCGGTCCTTCTGCTCGTCCGAGCCGTACTTCCAGATCGGGAACATCGCCAGCGAGCCCTGCACGGACACGAAGCTGCGCAGCCCGCTGTCACCGGCCTCCAGCTCCAGGCACGCCAGGCCGTACGCGGTGGCGCTGGTGCCCGCGCAGCCGTACCCGGTGAGGTGCATGCCGAGCAGGCCCATCTCGCCGAGCTGCCCCACGAGGTGCTTCGGGAACGTCGCGTCCTCGAACCACTGGCCGGCGTGGTCGGCGACCTCCTTGCGGACGAAGGTCCGCACCGTGTCCGCGATCTCGCGCTCCTCCTCGTTCAACAGATCGCGGATGCCGAGCAGGTCACGGGGGTCGGGCTTCGTCATGACGGCGTTCTTCCTGTGCGGGCCCGTGCCAGGGCGCGGGCGGGTGGACCGGATTCGATCACTCCGCCGAGCAGGCAGAGCAGGGCTTCCTGCCGCCGCGGCCCGACGAGCTGCGCGCCGGCCGGGAGACCGGCGCCGGTCAGCCCGACCGGGACCGTCAGCGCGGGATGCCCGCTGACGGAGGCTAGTGCGGTCAGCCGGTAGTACGCGTTCTCGAGTGACTCCGCTCGCCCGCCGAGCTCGACCTCGTCGGTGTCGGCGGGCGCGGCGGTGACCGGCAGGGTGGGCATCAACAGGGCGTCGACCTCGCTGAACACCGCGTCCACCTCGTCGGCGATCTCGGCAGCGCGGGCGCGGGCGGCGTCGTAGTCGTCCCGGCTCACCTCGGCGCCTGCCTTGAGCTGCCCGATCGCGCGGCCACGCAGGCCGGACGGGTCGTCGGAGTAGGCCTGCCACCACTGCTGGGCGGACTCGTACAGCATGGTCGTGAACCCGGCCGAGCGCGCGTGCCGGGCGCCCAGCGGCAGCTCGACCGGCACGATATCCACGCCGGCCGCGCGCAGGGTGCCTGCGGCCGACTCGACCACCTCCAGCACCTCGGGGTCGATCTTGCCGCGCCACAGGTGCTCCGGCCAGCCGAGGCGCAGACCCTCGACCGTGTCCGGCGCGGGTTCACCCGCACCGGCCAGGATCCGGTGCACCGTGAGGCAGTCCGCCGCCTTCCGCGCGATCGGGCCGGCGGTGTCCATCGACGGCACGAGCGGCGTCACCCCGCGCATCGGCACGGTGCCGTGCGTCGGCCGCAGCCCGGCGACCCCGCACAACGCGGCCGGAATGCGGATCGAGCCGCCGGTGTCGGTGCCCAGCGCGACCGGCACGTCCCCGGTGGCGACGGCGACCGCCGAGCCGCCGCTCGACCCGCCCGCGTCCCGGTCCGGCGCCCACGGGTTGCGGCAGCCGGGTGTGCGGACCGACCACGCCAGCTCCGGCACCGTGGTGCGGGCGACGGGGACGTAGCCGGCGGCACGCAGCCGGGCGACCACTTCGGCGTCCTCGGCCGCGACGTGGTGCCCCAGTCCGGGCGTGCCGTTGCGCGTCGCCTGGCCCGCGACGTCGAGGAAGTCCTTGACCGCGAAGGGGATTCCGGTTTCCGGGTGGGGAAAGCGCTCGACGTAGGCGCCGAAGTCGGTCGACAGCGCGCACACCTCCTCGTGCACGGGGACTTTCCCGAGAGCTTGCCCGATCAGTGTGACCCCGTCGAGGGCGCGGCGCGCGTAGTCTCGGCCACATGTGCCGAAACATCACGGTGCTCCGCGGGCTCGAGCCGTCGGCGACGGCGGAGGAGATCGAGGCCGCCGCGCGCCAGTACGTGCGCAAGGTGACCGGGGTGCAGACCCTGTCCGACGCCACGCGCGAGCCGTTCGAACGGGCCGTCGCGGAGATCGCCGAGATCACCACGCGGCTGCTCGGCGAGCTGCCCGCGCGCCGCCAGCCGCCCACGACCGTGCCCCCGTTGCGCCGGCCCGAGGTGCGCGCGCGGATCGCCGCGCGTCAGGCCCGGTAGAGCAGTAGGTAGCGGAAGAACAACAGCGGCCGCACGCTGGATCCGGGCAGCAGCCGCGCGGAGTCGCGTCGCACCTGCGTCATCGTCGTGTCCCAGTCGCGCACCGGCGCCTTCGCGACCGGGTCCGGACCGCCGTTGAGGTGCTCGCCCGCCGCCACGACCAGCCGCGCCGCCAGGTTGACCGGTGGCGCGAGCAGACCCCACATCGCCCAGTCCGCCGCCGAGCGCGGCTTGGCCAGTCCGAGCACCGCCAGCACCCCGCCGGGGTTGAGCGCCGCCCGCAGCTTCGTCACCGTCTCGAACGGCACGTGGTGCAGCGAGGCGAGGCACGAGATGAAGTCGTAGCGGCCCAGCTCCGCCGTCGTGACGTCCTCGTTCCGGTAGGTGATGCCGGGGCCGAGCGCCCGCGCCGCGGCGATGACCTCCGCGGACGGGTCGATCCCCTCGACCGACAGACCGGCCGCGGCCAGCTTGCGGGTGAACCGTCCCGCGCCGCACCCCACGTCCAGCGCGGTGCGTGCCCCGGCGGGCACGTGCCGCAGCAGCAACCGGTGGTAGGCGTGGTTGTGGTCGAACGGCATGCAGCCCAACCTGCCAGGACCCGCGAAAGTAGACTCGGCCGGGTAGTCAACCCCGGCCGAAGAGGGAGAACGCGTGACATCGGGCGAGGACGAGGAGTACCCGGCGGAGCTGTCCAGCGGGGGCAACTTCGTAGCCGGGCCCCTGCCCGACGATCCGGCCGAGATCGACCCGGTCGACCTGGAGGAGATCGAGCGACAGGCCCGCCGTGAGTTGCTGCGCGTCGAGGCCGAACTGAACCAGCGCTGGCCGGAGACGAAGATCGAGCCGTCGCTCGACCGCATCGCCGCGCTGATGACCGTGCTGGGCGACCCGCAGAAGACGTACCCCGTCATCCACGTCGCGGGCACCAACGGCAAGGGCTCGGTCACCCGGATGATCGATGCGCTGCTGTCCCGCCTCGGGCTGCGCGTGGGCCGCTACACCAGCCCGCACCTGCAGCTGGTCACCGAGCGGATCGCCGTCGACGGCGCCCCGATCGCGGCGTCGAAGTACGTCGACATCTACCGCGACATCGCGCCCTACATCGGCATGGTGGACAACGCGGGCGGCCCGAAGATGAGCAAGTTCGAGGTGCTCACCGGCATGGCGTTCGCGGCGTTCGCGGACGCGCCGGTCGACGCCGCGGTGATCGAGACCGGCATGGGCGGCACCTGGGACGCCACCAACGTCGCCGACGGGCAGGTCGCGGTCATCACGCCGATCGGCCTCGACCACACCGACTACCTGGGCAGCGACCTCGGCGGGATCGCGGGCGAGAAGGCCGGGATCATCAAGGCGGGCAGCGTCGCGATCCTCGCCGAGCAGGAGCCCGACGCGCAGCGCGTGCTGCTGGAGCGCACGGTCGAGGTGGACGCGACGGTCGCGCGCGCGGGCAGCGAGTTCGGCGTGCTGCGGCGCGAGATCGCGGTCGGCGGGCAGATGCTGAGCCTGCAGGGCCTCGGCGGCGTCTACGACGAGATCTTCCTGCCCCTGCACGGCGCGCACCAGGCGAACAACGCGCTGCTGGCGCTGGCCGCGGTCGAGGCGTTCTTCGGCGCGGGCAAGGACCGGCGGCTCGACATCGAGGCCGTGCGCGAGGCGTTCGCGGGGGTGGAGATCCCGGGCCGCCTGGAGCCCGTCCGCGCCGCGCCGACGGTGCTGCTGGACGCGGCCCACAACCCGCACGGCGCGCGGGCGCTGGCCACCGCGATCGAGGAGGAGTTCGCGTTCCGCAGGCTCGCCGCGGTCATCGGGGCGCTCGAGGACAAGGACGTGCGCGGCGTGCTGGAGGCGCTCGAACCGGTGGTCTCCGATGTGGTGGTCACCAAGAACAGCTCGCCCCGCGCGATGCCGCTGGACGAGCTGAACGAACTGGCGCTGGCGGTGTTCGGGGAGGACCGGGTGGTCGCCGAGCCCAGCCTGGACGCGGCGGTGGAGACCGCGGTGGCGCTGGTCGAGGAGAGCGACGGCGGCGAACCGCTGGCCGGCGGCGGTGTGCTGATCACGGGTTCCGTCGTCACAGTCGGCGACGCGCGGACGTTGTTCGGGAAGGAGCCCGCGTGAGCGAGGAGAAGACGGTCCGGCCCCCGGCGAAGGACCCGATGAAGTCCTTCCGCGGGGTGATGGCCGGGACGCTGATCTGCGAGGCCATCACGGTCGGCCTGGCGCTGCCGGTGATCGCCAACCTGGGCGGCGGCATCGGCACCCTCGCGGGCTGGGGGATCATCGTGATCGCCGTGCTGCACGTGCTGCTGTGCGGCGTGCTGAAGCGGCGCTGGGCGGTGCCGGCGATCCTGGTGCTGCAGGTCGCGCTGGTCGCGTACTTCGTCGACACGGTGGCCATCGGCGTCATCGGCCTGCTGTTCCTCGCGTTCTGGCTGTGGGCGCTGTGGCTGCGCAACGACGTGGCCCGGCGCATGGCCGAGGGCCGTCTGCCCAGCCAGCAGCAGTAGCGGCGATCCGAAAAGAGAGCAGTGCTCTTGACAAGGGCGCTCCGCTCGGTCATTGTTGTCTTGTGAGAGCACTGCTCTCGAAATGGACAACCGATCTCGGAGGAGTGTTCCCATGAAGCGCACCGCCTGGGCCGTCGCCGGCGTCTTCCTGCTCGCGTTCGCCGTGTTCGAGGCCGTCAAGCACGGCGGCTGGACCGTCGGCGCCCTGCTGCTCGGGCTGATCGGGCCGGACCTGACGTTCCTGGCCGGGATCGGCGCGCCGCCCGCCGAGCGCGGCGTGCTGCCGCGCCGGGTGGTGCCGTTCTACAACGCCGCCCACCACTGGGCAGGTCCGGTGGTGCTGCTCGTGGTCTTCAGCTTCGTCGCGAGCCCCGCCGCCTTCACGCTCGGGCTGGCCTGGCTCGCGCACATCGTCGTGGACCGCGCCTTCGGTTACGGTCTGCGCACGGCCGACGGCAGGCAGCGCGCCACCGCGTGATTTCACCGTCCGGTCAGCCGGAGTTGGCCCGTCGGCCCCCGAGCCCGCATAGAACTCCGGCATGACCGAACAGACCCGCCGCTCCGCCCTCAGAACCGGCCTCGTCGGCGCCGGTGTCCTCGCCGCAGGCGTCCTCGGCAGCCCCTTCGCGAACGCCGCCCTCGTCCGCAAGGACCGCCCCGTCCTGACACACGGCATCCAGTCCGGCGACGTGACCCCGAACTCGGCACTGGTCTGGACCCGTGCCGACCGGCCGTCCCGCATGATCGTCGAGGTCTCCCGCGACCCGTCGTTCCGGCACGCGCGGACCGTCCGCGGCCCGCTGCTGACCCCGGACACCGGCGGTACCGGCAAACTGCGGATCTCCGCGCTCGCGCCGGGCACCGAACTGCACTACCGGGTCACCGCCGAATCGCTCGACGGCCGGGCCACCAGCGAGCCGCTGACCGGCACGTTCAAGACCGCGCCGGTGGGGCGCAGCGACGTGCGGCTGACCTGGTCCGGCGACGTGGCGGGCCAGGGCTGGGGCATCAACCCGGACATCGGCGGCATGACCGCCTACGCCGCGATGCTCGCCCGCAAACCGGACCTGTTCCTGCACAGCGGCGACACGGTTTACGCCGACGGCCCGCTCACCGAGACGGTCACGCTGCCCGACGGCCGCGTCTGGCGCAACATCGTGACCCCGGAGAAGACGAAGGTCGCCGAGACGCTCGACGAGTACCGCGGCCAGTTCGCCTACAACATGCTCGACGCGAACGTCCGCGCCTTCACCGCCGCCGTACCCAGCTACGTCCAGTGGGACGACCACGAGGTCACCAACAACTGGTACCCGGGCGAGATCCTGGACCTGCCGCAGTACACCGAAAAGCGCGTCGACGTGCTGGCCGCGCGGGCGTTCCAGGCGTTCCACGAGTGGCAGCCGATCGACCCGCGCCAGGCGGTGGACGGCCGGGTGTACCGCAGCTTCACCTACGGCTCGCGGCTGGAGGTGTTCGTGCTGGACATGCGGACCTACAAGGACGCCAACACCGCGGACCCGACGAAGCCCGGGCAGATCCTCGGCGAGAAGCAGGCGAAGTGGCTCGTCGACGGCCTGTCCCGCAGCCGCGCCACGTGGAAGATCGTGCAGGCCGACCTGCCCATCGGACTCGCCGTGCTGGACGGCTCCACCGGCATCGAGGGCGTGGCGAACAACCGGCCCGGTGCGCCCGCAGGCCGCGAGAGCGAGATCGCGTGGGTGCTGCGGGAACTGGCGAAGCGGAAGGTGCGCAACACCGTATGGCTGACCGCCGACGTGCACTACACCGCGGCGCACCACTATTCGCCGGACCGCGCCGCGGTGCAGGATTTCGACCCGTTCTGGGAATTCGTTTCCGGCCCGCTGCACGCCGGCGCGTTCGGCCCGAACACGCTCGACCCGACCTTCGGCCCGCAGGCCGTTTTCGTGCATGCCCCGCCCGCCGCGAACACCTCGCCGATGGCCGGATTCCAGCATTTCGGCGAAATCAACATCGACGGCGGCTCGGGTGAGCTGCGAGTCGATCTCCGCGACGGCACGGGCGCCTCGCTGTGGTCGACGACCCTGGAACCGCAGCGCTGACCAGGCCAGTAGGCTTCGGGCAATCCGTGCACGTGATGAAGGAGAAACACAGTCGTGAGTGAACGCACGCTGGTTCTGGTCAAGCCCGACGGCGTACAGCGCGGCCTCGTCGGCGAGGTCATTTCGCGCATCGAGCGCAAGGGGCTGAAGCTGGCCGCGCTGGAGCTGCGCACCGTCGAGCGTTCGGTCGCCGAGGAGCACTACGCCGAGCACAAGGACAAGCCGTTCTTCGGCGACCTGCTGGAGTTCATCACCTCCGGCCCGGTCGTCGCGATCGCCGTCGAGGGCGTGCGGGCCATCGCGGCCTTCCGCCAGCTGGCGGGCGGCACCGACCCGGTGGAGAAGGCCACCCCGGGCACGCTGCGCGGGGACTACGGCCTGGAGACCCAGTTCAACCTGGTGCACGGCTCGGACTCGCCCGAGTCGGCCGAGCGCGAGCTGAAGCTCTGGTTCCCGGACCTCTGAGCAATCGCGGGGGCTTCCGGTGGGATTGATCCTTACCGGGAGCCCCTTCCGGGAATTACCATCTGGGGCATGGCCGCAGGCGATGGCGATGTCCCGAAGTCGGTGCTGGCGCGCGGCCTGGTGTTGCTGGACGCGTTCGAACCCGCCGATGTCGAACTCTCCCTGGCCGAACTGTCCGCCCGCACGGGGCTGCCGAAGCCCACCGCCCACCGGATGATCGCCGAACTCGTCCGCTGGGGCGGGCTGGAACGCCACGGTGCCTCCTACCGGCTGGGAATGAAGCTCTTCGAGCTCGGCCAGCGCGTGCCGCGGCGGCGTGAACTGCGCGAAGCGGCGTTGCCGTACCTGCAGGACCTGTACGAGGCCACGCACGAGAACATCCACCTCGCGGTGCCGGACGGCGGTCACACGTTGTTCCTGGAGAAGGTCACCGGTCACCGGTCGACGCCCATCCGCTCGCGCGTCGGCGGCCGGATGCCGGTGCACTGCACCGCGACCGGCAAGGTCTTCCTCGCGCTCGGGCCGCCGGAGTACTTCCGGCGCGTCACCGAGGCCGGGCTGGCCCGCAAGACGCCACGCACGATCGTCGCGCCCGGGTTGCTGCGGCGGGAGCTGGACCGGGCTGTGGAGCGCGGGTACGGGGTCAACCACGAGGAAGCCGAGGTCGGCGTCGCCGCGGTGGCCGCGCCGGTGTACGACCGTCGGCGCAGGCTGGTCGCGGCCGTGTCGATCACCGGCAGCGCCGAGCGCCTCGACGTGGAACGGCTGGCGCCCGCGGTGCGGACCGCCGCCTCCGCGCTGACCCGGGAGCTGGCCGCGCCGTAAACCGATCGAAACTGTCGGTGCCCGGTCGTACTGTGCTTGGTGTGGACGAACCGAGCATGGTGCAGGCCAAGGCGCTGGTGAAGCGCTTCGGCGACTTCGAAGCGGTGCGGGGGATCGACGTCGAGGTCCGGCGCGGGGAGGCGTTCGGCTTCCTCGGGCCCAACGGTGCAGGGAAGTCGTCGACGATGCGGATGATCGCGTCGGTGTCGCCGCGGTCCGACGGTGATCTGAAGGTCCTCGGCATGGACCCGAACGTCGAGGGCCCGCGCATCCGCGCCCGGCTCGGGGTGGTGCCGCAGCAGGACAACCTCGACAACGAGCTGACGGTGCGGCAGAACCTGCACGTCTACGGCCGCTACTTCGGACTGTCCAGGGCGCACGTGCGGCGCAAGGCGGTCGAGCTGATGGAGTTCGCGCAGCTGTCCGACCGCGCCGAGGACGAGGTGGAGCCGTTGTCCGGCGGCATGAAACGCCGGCTGACCATCGCCCGCGCCCTGGTCAACGATCCCGAGCTGCTGCTGCTCGACGAACCGACCACCGGGCTGGACCCGCAGGCGCGGCACCTGTTGTGGGACAAGCTGTTCCGCTTGAAGGCGCAGGGCGTCACGCTGATCATCACCACGCACTACATGGACGAGGCCGAGCAGCTGTGCGATCGGCTCGTGGTCATGGACGGCGGCCGGATCGTGGCCGAGGGCTCGCCCGCCGAGCTGATCCTGCGGTACTCCACCCGCGAGGTGGTGGAGCTGCGGTTCGCGCCGGGGGAGGAGGTGCCCGCGGACCGGGTGGCCGACCTGGCCGACCGGGTCGAGGTGCTGCCCGACCGCCTGCTGCTGTACACCGCGGCGGGCGAGGCGGCGCTGGAGCAGGTGCACCAGCGCGGGGTGCGGCCGCTGTCGTCGCTGGTGCGGCGGAGCACGCTGGAGGACGTGTTCCTGCGCCTGACCGGACGGACGCTGGTGGACTGATGAGCGTTTCGTCGACGGGCCGGGTCGTCCCGGCGTGGCAGGGCGCGTGGTTGCGCGTCGAGGGGTACTGGGCGTGGTACCGCCGGTACTGGAAGTCCAATGTGTACTCGACCGGCCTGCAGCCGCTGTTGTTCCTGCTGGCGATGGGGCTCGGGTTCGGCTCGCAGGTGCAGGCCGGGCCCGCCACCGGCGGTCTGTCCTATGTGCACTACATCGCGCCCGCGCTGCTGGTGTCGGCGGCGATGCAGAACGCGGTGGGGGAGTCGACGTACCCGGTGCTGTCCGGGTTCAAGTGGCAGAAGGACTACCTGGCGGTCACGGCGACGCCCGTGTCGCCGGGGCAGGTGCTCGGCGGGCACCTGATCTGGGTGACGTTGCGGCTGTTGCTGTCCGGCGCGGTGTACGCCCTGATCGCGGTGCCGTTCGGGGCGTGGCTGAACGCCGGGGCGGCGCTGGTCGTGGTGGTCGGAGCGGTGACCGGCCTGGCGTGTGCCGCGCCGGTGACGGCCCTGGCCGCGACGACGTACGACGAGGGCGTCCGATTCAACGCCGTGTTCCGGTTCGTGGTGATGCCGATGACGTTGTTCGCGGGCACGTTCTTCCCGATCGAGCAGATCCCGGTGGCGCTGCGCTGGCTCGCCTGGATCTCCCCGCTGTGGCACGGCAACGAACTCGCGCGGGGCGTCACCCTCGGCGGCCTGGAGCCGCTGCCGGCGCTCGGCCACCTGGCGTTCCTGGCGGCCCTGTTCACCGTGGGGGCGTTGCTGGCGCGCCGCTACTTCTACCGTCGCCTGGTGGTGTGACGATGCCCGCCTGCTCCCCACCCACCACCCGACTCCGGCCGACCACGCGAGAGCCCCGATGACCACACTCACCGAAACCCCGCGCCGCGGCGTCCTCCTCCGGATCCTGCCGCCCGGCCTCTACGCGGGCCGCGCCAGCAAGCTCGTCGAGCGCTCGATCCTGGCCTACTCGCGCATGTGGCTGGTCTTCGCGTCCGGCGTGCTGGAGCCGCTCCTCTATCTCGTCGCGTTCCAGATCGGCTTCGGCAGGCTCGTCGGCGACGCGACCGGCCCGGACGGGCAGCCGATGAGTTACGTCGCGTTCGTCGCGCCCGCCCTGCTCGCCTCGTCCGCCATGAACGGCGCCGTCTTCGACAGCACGTTCAACGTGTTCTTCAAGTTCCGCTACGCCAAGACCTACGACGCGATGCTGGCCACCCCGATCGGCCCGCTGGACATCGCGATCGGCGAGATCTCCTGGGCCGTCCTGCGCGGCGGGCTCTACTCGGTCGCGTTCTTCGCCGTGATGGCCGCGATGGGCCTGGTCACCTCGGCGTGGGCGTTGCTGCTGATCCCGGTCGCGCTGCTGATCGCGCTGGCCTTCGCGGCGATCGGCATGGCCTGCGCGACGTTCCTCCGCTCGACGTCCCAGTTCGACTACATCCAGCTGGCCGTCGTCCCGATGTTCCTGTTCTCCACGACGTTCTACCCGCTGTCGGTCTACCCCGGGCCGCTGCAGGTGGTGGTGCAGTGCTCGCCGCTCTACCACGGGATCCAGCTGATGCGGGAATTCGCGGTCGGCGCCCTGCACCCGGGCATGATCGGCCACGTCGCCTACCTCGTGGCGCTGGCGATACTCGGCATCTGGGGCGCGGCCCGCCGCCTCAGCGGGCTGCTGCTGCGCTGACCCGTGCCGGGTGAGGTGCCCGCCGGCCGCGCCCGTTGCCGCCGCCTCGGGGCGCCCTGCACCCCGGCATGGTCGGCCACGTCGCCTACTTGGTGGCGCGATCGGGCATCTGGGGCGCGGCCCACCGCCTCAGCGGGCTGCTCCCGCCTCGAGACCCGTGCCCGGTGAGGTGGTAGCCCGCCGGGCACGGCACCGGCCGCACCGTTGCCGCCGCCTCGGGACGCCCTGCGCGTCGGCATGGGCGGGTCACGTCGTCACTTGATGGCGCGGCCGGGCATCCGGAGCGCGGCCCACCGCCTCAGCCGGCTGCTCCTGCGCCAGCCTGCGCCCACTGTCGCGGGAAAGCGCCGGACCACCCAGCACCCGGCGTGATCGGCCACACCGCCTCACAAATGGCGCGGTCCTGGCCATCCGGCGCACGGCCCACCGTCAGCCGGCGCCGACCCGCACCATCCCGTGCCCGTAGAAGCCGTTGTAGCCGGTGTACCCGGCGCAGAACGCGTCCTGCCGCCCGTCGCCGGTGAGGTCGTAGTCGGCGGGGCAGGGCACCGGCCGCGCGCGGTCCTCCAGCGCGCGCCGCAGCTGCCGGGCCGTCGACCCGGGCCGCTCGGCCGCGAGCACCGCCGCCGCGCCGGCCACGTGCGGCGCGGCCATCGAGGTGCCGCACATTTCGCCGTACCCGCCGGGCGTGGTGGACAGCACGCACCTGCCGCGGTCGCCCCCCGGCGCGGTCAGGTCGACCACACCGAGCCCGTACGAGCTGTACCCGGCTTTCACCTCGTCCGGCCCGACCGCCGACACGGCCACCACGTCCCGCAACGCGGCCGGCAACGCGTCGCACCCGCCCGCCCGGGACGCCGGGGTCAGGTCCACGGCGTCGTTCGTCGCCGCGGCCACGTTCACCGTGCCCCGCGACGCCGAGTAGGCCAGCGCCCGGCCGACCGCCTCGCGCACCGCCTCGCGCTCCGGTGACCAGGTGCACGACGAAGCCCACGTGTTGATCGCGAAGCTGCTGTTGGTGACCGCCATCCCGCGCTCGGCCGCCCACATCAGCCCGCACACCACGGCTTCCGGGGTGACCAGGCCCCGGTCGTCGATGACCTTGACCGACGCCACCCGCGTCCCCGGCGCGACCCCGGTCGTGCCGCGCCCGTCGTCGGCCGCGGCGATGATCCCGGCGACGTGGGTGCCGTGCGCCGACGTCGTGGCCCGCCACGCGCGCTCGGCCGGGTCGGGCACACCGCTGAGGCAGCCGGCCGAGTCGCCCCGGTCCAGCGCGTCCACGAGGTCGGGGTGGTCCGGGTCGATGCCCGAGTCCAGGACGCCGACCACGACGTCCGGGCTGCCCGCGCCGGGCCCGCCCACCGCGGCGAGGTTCCACTGCTCACCGGCCCGGTCCGCGGACGGCACCTCCGACGGCGGGATCACGCGCAGGCCGGGCCGCACCGGCCGCTGCCCGGCCCGCCGCTCGTGCTGCGCGCTGTAGGCACGCCCGGGGCCGATCCGCGGCGCGAAGTCCGGGTCGCCGGAGGTGGCGACGCCCACACCGATCTGCGGGTGGTATCCGATCAGCTGCCCGCACGCGGCCCGCGTTTGGGCCCGGGCCGCGGGTTCGGGCGTGTCGCGGTCGAAGACGACCAGGTAACGCACGTCGCGCCCGCTGTCCGAGCACGCCTGCTCCGGCTCCGCCGCCGCATGGGCCGGCGCCACCACCAGCACGGCGCACGCCACCGCCACCAGTGATCGTCCGAAGCCGGGCAACGGGGACCTCCAACAGGGCGAACAGCGGCCGGGGAGCCGTCGGCGTCCTGCCGCACGCTAAGCCACCCCGCGCGGCGGCGACAAGCGCACGCCGCAAGTTCGCCCGGCCGTGGTCACGTGCCTGTTGGCACCGAGTACGCCGCACCGGACGCACCGTGTGGGATACTCGGCTTGGCTGCTTCCGCCGACACGCCCGCGACCTGCGGTCCGTCCGGGGGTTGCGGTCCGGAGACAGGCCGGAAGAGCGCCAGGTCGTCGCCGCCAGGAACCACCTGGGTGGCTCGACGAGCGGCAGGCGGGCGGGAACCGCCGGCTCGGACGGCCCGTCACCGAGCGGACCTGCCATCGGCGGGTGCCGGACCCCGGCACCGTCGGGGCGAGACGAGGCACAGGATTCCCGCCGGCGGTGACCACCCCGGCGGAACAGACAGGAAGGGCCCCTGTGCGGCCGCGTCCGCCAGCCCAAGCGGCTGGGACGCGCCCGGGGGCGGAGGAGATGTATGTCGAACGCGGACACACCCGCCGAGAACACCGGCGGGAACACCGCCCTACCCGCAACCGGCCCGCTGGGCGAGTTGCCGCCCCGCGTCCGGGTGCACGCCCTGGCGAAGCTGCTCGGCTCCAACAGCCGGGTCGTGCTGGCGAAGCTCACCGAACTGGGTGAGACGGCGCGCAGCGCGCAGTCGAGCGTGCCGCGGGAGGTCGCGGTGAAGGTCGCCGAGGCGCTCGCCCCGGCCGACGAGCAGGCCGCCGAGGAGGCGGCTGCCCCCGAGGCGGTCGCCCCGGCCGAGGACGCGGCGCCCGACGCCGTTCCGGAGAGCACGCCCGAGCCGGTCGTCGAGACACCGGCCGCCCCCGAGCCCGCCACCCAGGCGACGCCGGAACCCGAGACCGCGCCGGCGGCCGCGGCACCCGAACCCGTCGCCGAGCCCGAGCCGGTGCGGCAGCCGCAGCGCCCGCCGCACATGCCGGTCTTCGCGGCCCCGTCGCCGGTGTTCCTGCCGCCGGAGGCCGGCGCCGTCGAGGAGGAGCCCGCCTCCAAGGCGGAGCGGGCCGCCGAGGTCAAGCCGGTGGACGAGGACGCCGACGAGGGTGAGGACGGCGCGGGCCGCCGTCGCCGCCGCCGGGGTCGTCGCGGCCGTGGCCGGGGCAAGGGCGGCGACGAGAACGCCACCGAGACCACCGAGGCCGACGAGACCGCGCCGGCCGAGGAGACCGCCAAGGCCGAGGACGAGGACACCGCCGACGAGGGCGAGCCGTCCGAGGACACCGACGAGACCGAGGGGTCGAGCCGTCGTCGCCGTCGCCGTCGCCGCCGCAAGGGCTCGGACGGGGACAGCGCCGACTCGACCACCGACGACCCGCCGAACACCGTCGTCCACGTCCGCGAGGCGAAGGCCGACGAGAAGAGCAGCAGCAGCTCGGACGGCGTGCGCAGCGTCCGCGGCTCCACGCGCCTGGAGGCGAAGCGCCAGCGCCGCCGGGACGGCCGCGAGGCGGGCCGCCGCCGCGCGCCGATCCTGTCCGAGGCCGAGTTCCTGGCCCGCCGCGAGTCGGTCGAGCGGACGATGGTGGTCGCCGAGCGCGGCGAGCACACCCAGATCGGCGTGCTCGAAGACGGTGTCCTGGTCGAGCACTTCGTGACGTCGCAGGGCAGCGGCTCGATCGTCGGCAACGTCTACCTGGGCCGTGTGCAGAACGTGCTGCCCTCGATGGAGGCCGCGTTCGTCGACATCGGCCGGGGCCGCAACGCCGTGCTCTACGCGGGTGAGGTCGACTGGGACGCCGCCGGCCTGGAGGGCAAGTCCCGCAAGATCGAGCAGGCCCTGTCCACCGGTGACAACGTGCTGGTGCAGGTCACCAAGGACCCGGTCGGGCACAAGGGCGCCCGGCTGACCACCCAGATCTCGCTGCCGGGCCGTTTCCTGGTCTACATGCCGTCGGGCGGCGCCACCGGCATCTCGCGCAAGCTGCCGGAGAACGAGCGGCGGCGGCTGAAGGACATCCTCAAGCGGATCGTCCCCGAGGACGCTGGCGTGATCATCCGCACCGCGTCGGAGGGCATCAGCGAGGAGGAGCTGGAGCGCGACGTCCGGCGGCTGAAGGCGCAGTGGGAGGTCGTCAAGGAGAAGGCCGACGCGGCCACCTCCGGCAAGAAGTCGTCCGCCCCGGTGATGCTCTACGAGGAGCCGGACCTGCTGGTCAAGGTGGTCCGCGACCTGTTCACCGAGGACTTCGTCTCGCTCGAGGTCCAGGGCGACACGGCGTGGGAGACCATCCGCGCCTACGTCGAGCACGTCGCGCCGGACCTCACCCCCCGGCTCAAGCGCTACGTCGGCACCGGTGACGTGCTGGCCGAGCACCGCATCGACGAGCAGCTCACCAAGGCGCTGGACCGCAAGGTGTGGCTGCCCTCGGGTGGTTACCTGGTCATCGACCGCACCGAGGCGATGACGGTGATCGACGTCAACACCGGCAAGTTCACCGGTTCGGGCGGCAACCTCGAGGAGACGGTCACCCGCAACAACCTGGAGTCGGCCGAGGAGATCGTGCGCCAGCTGCGGCTGCGCGACATCGGCGGCATCATCGTGATCGACTTCATCGACATGGTGCTGGAGTCCAACCGCGAGCTGGTGCTCAAGCGGCTGACCGAGTGCCTCGGCCGGGACCGCACGCGTCACCAGGTCGCCGAGGTCACCTCGCTGGGCCTGGTGCAGATGACCCGCAAGAAGATCGGCACCGGCCTGCTCGAAGCGTTCTCCACGACCTGCGAGCACTGCAAGGGCCGCGGCGTCATCGTCTCGACCGAGCCGGTGAAGTCGGGCAACGGCGGCAACGGTGGCGGTCACCAGCACGGCGGTGGTGGCGGCGGTTCGCGCCGGTCGCGCGGCCGGGCCAAGGTCGAGGAGCCGCAGGCGGAGAAGACGCCCGAGCCCTCGCCGGTGCAGCGGGAGAGCACGATCTCGGCCGTCGAGGCCATGGCCAAGGCCGCGAAGATCGCCTCGACGAAGACCGAAGGCGGCGACAAGGCGGAGACGGGCGCGGCCCCGGCCGACGCGGCTCCCGCCGAGGCCCACGGCGCGGAGAACGCCGCCTCGTCCGGCAGCGACCGCTCCGAACGGCGGTCCCGCTCCCGTGGGAAGGCCCGCGCGGAGACGGCTCAGCCCGAAGCCCAGACCCAGCCGAACGCGACGGTCCAGCCCGAGGCAGCACCCCAGCCGGAGACCGCGGGTGCGCCCAGTTCGCAGGCCGAGACCAGGCCGGAGGGCGCTCCTGCTGAGGCGCAGCCGCAGTCCGGGACGGCCCACGAGGCAGCTGCTCAGCCCGCGGTTCAGGCCGACGCAGCGGCTCCGTCCGCGCAGGCCGGTTCCGAGGCGCAGCCCGCGCCGTCGGAGCAGCCTGGAGCAACGACCCAGCCTGTGGCGCAGGCCCAGGGCGGGGCGGAGCAGGCCGGCCCGGAAGGCGCGGTCGAGCCCCCGGTCGAGGCGCAGCCCTCGCCGGAGGCAGCGGCGCAGCCGCAGACCGATGAGCCGGCCGCCGCGGAGCAGGCGAAGCCCTCCCGCGCCCGGACCCGACGCGTCGCCCGCAGGCCCGCGGCGCCCCCGGAGCCGGTCCAGGCCACCACCGAGACGCCCCAGGTCACCACCGTCCCGGCCGGCCCCGTGGCCGGCGGACCGGCGCCCACCCTGGAAACGTCCAGCCCGGAAGCCACCGGGCAGGAGGACTCCGGCGAGGCGTCGCCCGAGGTCAGCGTGCCCACCCCGGCCACCAGGACGGCCCGCAGGCGCCCGCGCCGCGCGGCCTCCCGTCCGGCCGGGCCGCCGGTGCACGCGTCGGACCAGAGCTGATCCACCTACGTGAGCCCCGGTGTCAACCGGCACCGGGGCGTCACGTAACCTGTAAGACGGCCCGTCCCCGGACGGGCTATGGCGCGATCACCGGACCGCACACAGCGGGACGTGGCGCAAGCCCTCACCCATTGTCGAGTTAGCAGGAGACTTCCGTGTCGGCGTACGCGATCGTCAAGACCGGCGGCAAGCAGTACAAGGTGGCCGTCGGCGACGTCGTCGAGGTCGAGAAGCTCGAGGGCAAGCCGGGCACCGAGCACTCTTTCCCCGCCGTGCTGTACGTCGACGGCAGCGATGTCACGGCGGATGCCGAAGCACTCGCGAAGATCTCGGTCACCGGCAAGGTCGTCGAGCAGACCAAGGGTCCCAAGATCCGCATCCACAAGTTCAAGAACAAGACCGGCTACCACAAGCGGCAGGGTCACCGTCAGAAGCTGACCCGCGTCGAGGTCACCGGAATCACGAAGTAAGGAGCTGCAGGAGCCATGGCACACAAGAAGGGTGCGTCCAGCTCCCGCAACGGGCGCGACTCCAACCCCCAGTACCTCGGCGTGAAGCGCTACGGCGGTCAGCTCGTGAACGCCGGTGAGATCCTGGTCCGCCAGCGCGGCACCAAGTTCCACCCCGGCCTGAACGTCGGCCGTGGCGGCGACGACACGCTGTTCGCTCTCGCGGCGGGCACCGTCGAGTTCGGCGCGAAGCGTGGCCGCAAGACGGTCAACATCGTCCCGGCCGAGGCCTGAGGGTCCGGCTAGACAACCCAGCACCTTCAGCGAGGGGCGGGCCCGGAACAGATCCGGTCCCGCCCCTTGTTGCTGAAGATGGCTGATATCCCTCCGAAGAAACGAGAAGAGGCTTCACGATGGCGTCCCGGTTCGTTGACCGCGCGGTGATCCACGTCGCCGCGGGCGACGGCGGGCACGGCTGTGCCTCGATCCACCGCGAGAAGTTCAAGCCGCTCGGCGGCCCCGACGGGGGCAACGGCGGCAACGGCGGCGACGTGCGACTCGTCGTCGACCCGAACGTGCACACGCTGCTCGACTTCCACTTCCACCCGCACGCCAAGGCCACCAACGGCCGCCAGGGCCAGGGCAGCCACCGCGCGGGCGCGGCAGGCGAGACCCTGGAGCTCAAGGTGCCCGACGGCACCGTCGTGATGTCCGAGGACGGCGAGGTCCTGGCGGACCTGGTCGGTCCGGGCACGACGTTCGTCGCCGCCCAGGGCGGCCGCGGCGGCCTCGGCAACGCGGCGCTGGCGTCCAAGGCGCGCAAGGCGCCCGGGTTCGCGCTGCTCGGCGAGCCCGGCGAGGAGCGCAGCCTCGTGCTGGAGCTGCGCTCGGTCGCCGACGCCGGTCTGCTCGGCTTCCCGTCGGCAGGCAAGTCGTCGCTGATCTCGGTGCTGTCCGCGGCCAAGCCGAAGATCGCCGACTACCCGTTCACGACGCTGGTGCCGAACCTCGGCGTGGTGAACGCGGGCGACACCGTGTTCACGATGGCCGACGTGCCCGGTCTGATCCCCGGCGCGAGCGAGGGCAAGGGCCTCGGCCTGGACTTCCTCCGCCACATCGAACGCTGCGCGGTGCTGGTGCACGTCGTCGACTGCGCGACCTACGACCCGGGCCGCGACCCGGTGTCCGACGTGGACGCGCTGGAGGCCGAGCTGGCCCGCTACACCCCGGCGCTCGGCGGCGAGCTGGACTCCCGGCCGCGGGTCGTGGTGCTCAACAAGATCGACGTGCCGGACGCGGCCGAGCTGGCCGAGATGGTGCGTGGCGAGTTCGAGGCGCGCGGCCTGCCGGTGTTCGAGGTTTCCACGGTGACCCGCCAGGGCCTGCGTGAGCTGACCTTCGCGCTCGCCAAGGAGGTCGAGAAGTACCGGGCGGCGCAGCCGGAGGCGGAGCCGACGCGGATCGTGCTGCGGCCGGTGGCGGTCGACGACTCGGGCTTCACCATCGAGGAGGACCCGGAGGAGCCGGGCGGCTTCATCGTGCGTGGCGCGCGCCCCGAGCGGTGGATCCGGCAGACCGACTTCGGCAACGACGAGGCCGTGGGCTACCTCGCGGACCGGCTCAACCGGCTGGGTGTCGAGGACGCGCTGGCCAAGCGCGGCGCCGAGCCGGGCTGCCCGGTGACGATCGGCAACATCACCTTCGAGTGGGAGCCCTCCACGCCGGGCGTGGCGGCGCGCATGACGGGCCGGGGCACCGACGCGCGGCTGGAGCAGAACAACCGCGTGTCGGCCGCCGAGCGCAAGGAAGCCCGGCGCATCCGCCGTGACGGGCCGGACCAGCCCGAGGACGAGGACGCGACAGCACGATGAGCGTGGCCCGCAAAGCCGTCGCGGCGGCGGAACGGCTGGTCGTCAAGGTCGGCTCGTCGGCGCTGACCACCGCTGGTGACGGGCTCGACGTGACGCGGCTGAACGCGCTGGTCGACGCCATCGCGGCGCGGATCGCGCAGGGCAGCCAGATCGTGCTGGTGTCCTCGGGTGCGATCGGCGCCGGGCTGGCGCCGCTCGCGCTCGGCAAGCGACCGCGGGACCTGGCGACCCAGCAGGCCGCGGCGAGCGTCGGCCAGTTGCAGCTCGCGCACGCCTACGCGGAGTCGTTCGGCCGGTACGCCCTGACGGTGGGCCAGGTGCTGCTCACTTCCGACGACGTCGTGCGGCGCGCGCACTACCGCAACGCGCAGCGGACTTTCTCCCGTCTGCTGGCGCTCGGCGCGGTGCCGGTGGTCAACGAGAACGACACGGTGGCCACCGAGGAGATCAAGTTCGGCGACAACGACCGCCTGGCGGCGCTGGTGGCGCACCTGGTCGGCGCCGACGCCCTGGTCCTGTTGTCCGATGTGGACGGTCTGTACGACGGGGATCCGCGGTCGGGTTCGACGCGGCGCATCGCCGAGGTGACCGGCCCGGCGGACTTGGAGGGCATCGCTGTCGGCATGTCCAGTTCGGGGCTCGGCACGGGCGGAATGGTGTCGAAGCTGGCCGCGGCGCGCACGGCCGCGTCAGCGGGGATCCCCGTGCTGCTGGCCGCGGCGTCGGACGCTTCGCGGGCGTTGTCGACGGCCGAGGTAGGTACCGCTTTCCGGGCGGCCGACAGCCGGCTGTCCGCGCGCCGGTTCTGGCTCGGCTACGCCGCGGGGACGCGGGGTCGTCTGCACCTGGACGACGGTGCGGTGGCCGCGGTGGTGCGCCGGCGCCGGTCGTTGCTGGCGGCGGGGGTCACCGGTGTCGACGGTGATTTCGAGGCGGGCGACGTGGTGGAGCTGGTCGACGCCGCGCAGCGTGTGGTGGCCCGTGGCGTGGTGGCGTTCGACGCGGGGGAGTTGCCCGAGCTGATCGGCCGGTCCAGCCATGAGCTGCCGGAGGAGCAGCGGCGGGAGGTCGTGCACGCCGACGATCTGGTGCCGTTCCGCCGTTAACGCAGTTCCGTGCCCTTCGTTTCGGGGAGGGTGAGCAGCACGAGGAACGCGATCACCGCGCCGGCCGCGACGTACCAGAAGAACAGGATCGACGCCCCGGCCGCGGAGAGCGCGCTGATGACCAGCGGTGCGGTGCCGCCGAACACGGCGACGGTGAGGTTGTACCAGGCGCCGATGCCGAGGCCGCGCAGTTCGGTGGGGAACAGTTCGCTCATGATCGCGGGCGCGAGGCTGGACAGGGCGGCGTAGAGCCCGAGGCCGACGCAGAAGACGACGAGCAGGTTGCCGAGGCCGGGTTTGACCAGTGTGGACAGCGGCACGATGAGGATCGCGGTGGCCGCGGACCACGCGAACAGCTGGGGTTTGCGGCCGATGCGGTCGGAGAGCGCGCCGTAGGGGTACTGGAGCGCGACGAACAGCGCGGTGCCGATGGACAGGGCGAGGAAGACGTCGACGTCGTTGGCGTGGCGGGTCTTGACCGCGAAGGGCGTGAGGGCGCTGAAGAACGTGTAGTAGCACAGGGTCGACAGCATCGTGATGCCGACGAGCTGGCCGACGGCCTTGGGGTGTTCGCGCAGGGTGGTCAGCAGCGGGCGGCGGACGCGTTGCGCGCGGCCCTTGTTCTGCTCGAACTGTTCGGTCTCGGAGAGGCTGCGGCGCAGCCACAGGCCGACGATGCCGAGGACGCCGCCGAGCAGGAACGGGATGCGCCAGCCGTAGGAGCTCATGGCGGCCTTGTCCATGGTGCGGGCGAGGACGAACCCGAGCACGGACGCGAGCAGCACCGCGGAGCCGGTGGAGATGTAGAAGAAGGACGAGTAGCGCCCTCGCCACTTCGGCGGCGCGATCTCACCGAGGTAGGCGGAGGCGTTGGACACTTCGCCGCCGAGGGACAGCCCCTGCGCGATGCGTGCGAGGAGCAGCAGGATCGGTGCCAGCCAGCCGACTTGCTGGAAGGTGGGCAGGATCGCGATGACGATCGAGCCGCCCGCCATCAACGTGATGGTGAGAATCATGGCCGGCTTGCGGCCACGCACGTCGGCGAACCGGCCGAGCAGCAGACCGCCGAGGGGCCGGAAGAAGAAGGCGAGCGCGTAGGTGGCGAACGTGTTGATCTGGGCGAGCAGGTCGTTGCCCGCGGGGAAGAACGCGGTGGCGAAGTAGATGCTGAACGTCGCGTAGATCGTCCAGTCGAACCACTCCAGCGCGTTGCCGACGCTGGCCGCGAACAACTTCCGGACGGGCAGCCGGTGCCGGACTGCTGTGCCCACCTTCGACTCGACCATGGCGCACCTCCACGTTCACCCGATGGGGTCGGACAATGCCACACCTCGGCCGCGACCGAAAGATTCTTTTCTGCCGGGAACGTGCTGAGCAGGGCTTTTCTCCCCGGGGGATGTCGAAGTGACACCCACGTGGCCGATGCACCCACACCACGATCTCACCCGCGCTCGCGGCACCACCCGACCCGCCGTCGGGGTGCCGCGCGGCCCGCCGTCGGTGTGCCATGCGACCGGCCGTCAGGGTGCCATGCGGCCCGACGGCGGGTGGCAGCTGGCCCGTCGTCGGGGCGTGACCCGGCCCACCGCGGCCCGCCGTCGGGGCCGTGACGCGGCCGCCATCGGTGCGCCGCCTGGCCCGCCGTTTGGGTCGCGACGCGCCCGTCGGGCGCCGCCCAGCCCGCCGGTCGGGGCGACGCCCAGCCCGCCGGTCGGGGCGCCGCTTGGCCGGCAGTGCCGCCCAGCGGCCCCGCAGCCTGTCCGGTCCGCAGTGCTGCCGGGCGAACCTTGCCGCCTCAGCGGCCCGGCCCTGCCAGGGCGAGCCTCGCCGCTTGCCCCGCAGGCCGCTCGGCGCGCGAGACCGCGGGCGAGCTTTGCCGCTTGGCCTGCAGCCTGTCCGGCCCGCAGTGCTGCCGGGCGAGCCGTGTCGCCTGCCCGATCGTGCCGCTGGGTGACGCGTGCTGTCCGGTCAGCCGGGCGTGCCCAGCCTGGAGAGTCGCAGCGCTGCCGTGCCACGTCGCCCGCCAGGCGCCAGCCGAGGCCTGCTGGCCGGGGCAGCGGGGCTGCCCGCCCGGAGCTGGCCGCGCGGCCAGCTGTGCCGCCCCGGGTGGTGGGTGGCGAGCTGTGCCGCTCCGGCTGGCGGGGTGCGTGGCTAGCCGTGCCGCCCGACTAGCAGGGAGGGCTGCGCCTGCTGCGACACCGATGGGCCTGCCGTGCCGCCAGGCGTGGCCTCAGTGTCACCAGGGCGCTGTCTTGATCGGCACCGATCAGGCCCGCCGCCGCGCGCCGCGCCGTCCTGATCGGCCCTGGCCAATGTGGCCGGCTGGCGAGGCTGTCGCTGAGCGAGGTGCCGTGCCGGACTGACCTGCCATCACATCTCTCCGGCACACGCTGGTGGCCAAAGCGTTGCGCCGCCGTGCTCTCCCAAGGCTGGGCGTCGCGATCAAGAATTCCCCGTCAAGTCCCTCCCTTCAGTTTGTGCTCGCCAGTGCGAACGGCAGCACTGCAGGCGCCCCGCCCTGACGCAGGAGCCGGGCGGCCAGCGTCATGCTCCAGCCGGTGTCCACGAGATCGTCCACAAGCAACACCGGACCCTCCACACCGGACAACTCCGCGGCCAGCGCACCCGGCACCGCAAGCGTTTGCCACAGGTCCGCGACCCGCTGTGCGCTGTTCGCCCGGCGTGGACGCCCGCCCCGGCTCTCCAATGCGCCCAGGAAGCGCAGCCGCCCGATCTGCGCCAGCCGGGTCGCCAGGTCGTGCACCAGGCGCGGCCGGGTCGCGGAGGGCATCGCCACCACTGCCGCCGGCCGCTGGTCCCACTGCCAGGACGCCAGAACCTGGACGCACGCCTGGAAAATGCGGTCCGGCACCTCGCCGTCGGCGGCCCGCTCGCCGACCAGCTCGCGCAACGGCCCGCTCCACCCGACGTCCGTCAGCCGTCCAAGCGTGCGTCCCGGCTCGGCCAGCTCACCCTTCCCGATCCGCCCGGACAGCGGCACGTCGAGCGAAGCCATACCCGTCGGCCACTGGCGACGCGGGCTCACCTCGACCCCCGGCCGCCGGAGCCGCTCGTCGGTCTTTTCCACCGCCTCCGCCGAAACGGTGACGTCCCGATGCTCACCCGTGCAGTTGTCGCACCGGCCGCACGGTTCGGCGAACGGGTCGTCGAGCTGGCGACGCAGGAACTCCATCCGGCACGAAGTGGTGGCCTGGTACTCCAGCATCGCCTGCTGTTCCGCCCGCCGCGCCTCGGCGACGCGCTCGTACCGTTCGCGTTCGTAGTGCCAGTCCTGCCCCGTCGCCTCCCATCCGCCTTTGACGCGCCGCACCGCGCCGTCCACGTCGAGCACCTTCAGCACCATCTCCAGCCGGGACCTGGACAGTTCGACCATCGGCTCCAGCGCCACCGTCGACAGTGGCCGGTCGGCGTAGGCGAGCGCGTTCAGCACCTGGTTGACGCGCTGCTCGTCCGGGAACGCGAGCGAGGAGAAGTACCGCCAGATCTCGGCGTCCTCCGCGCCCGGCAGGAGGATCACCTCGGCCCGCCGCACGCCACGGCCGGCACGGCCGACCTGCTGGTAGTAAGCGATCGGCGAGGACGGCGCCCCGACGTGGACGACAAAACCGAGGTCGGGCTTGTCGAACCCCATGCCCAGCGCGGACGTCGCCACGAGCGCCTTGACCCGGTTGGCCAGCAGGTCGTCCTCGGCCGCCTCGCGATCGGCCGGCTCGGTCTTGCCCGTGTACGCCGTGACCGAGAACCCGCGCTCGCGCAACATCTCCGCGATATCGTGCGCCGCGGCGACGGTGAGCGTGTAGATGATCCCGGAACCCGGCAGCTCGCCGAGCCGGTCCGCCAGCCACGCCAGCCGCGCCTGCGGGGTGGGCAGCTTCGCGACCGACAGGTGCAGGCTCTCCCGGTCGAGCGGACCGCGCAGCACCAGCGTGTCTCCGCCCTGACCGAGCCCGAGCTGTTCGGCGACGTCGGTGACCACCCGGTCGTTGGCGGTGGCCGTGGTCGCCAGCACGGGCACATCCTCGGGCAGCCCCGCGAGCAGCGTGCGCAGGCGGCGGTAGTCCGGCCGGAAGTCGTGACCCCAGTCGGAGATGCAGTGGGCCTCGTCGACGACGAGCAGGCCGGCCGTGGTGGTCAGTTTCGGTAATACCGTGTCGCGGAAGTCGGGGTTGTTCAGCCGCTCCGGGCTCACCAGCAGCACGTCGATCTCGCCGGCGGCGATGCGCGCCTGCACGTCGTCCCACTCCTGCTGGTTGGCCGAGTTCATCGTCGCCGCGTGGATGCCTGCCCGCCCGGCCGCTGCGATCTGGTTGCGCATCAGCGCCAGCAGCGGGGAGATGATGACCGTCGGACCCGCCCCTCGCTCGCGGAGCAGGGCCGTGGCCAGGAAGTACACGGCCGACTTGCCCCAGCCAGTGCGCTGCACGACGAGAGCGCGCCGGTGGTGGGCGACCAGGGCCTCGATGGCTGTCCACTGGTCGTCGCGCAGGGTCGCGCCGTCTCCGGCCAGTGCCCGGAGCAGCGTTTCGGCGCGTTCGCGCAGGAGGTGAAGGTCCACGGGTCAACGTCTACCCGAAGGCTGCGACGAAACCGAGCCGAGTACCGCACGAGTGGACCAGTCGTCGAGTAATGTGACGCAAGACACAGCGAATGTCCGCATCAGGACACCCGAACGGCCGAGTCTCCTAGCTGTCGGGGTTCACTTGCGGGTTCGCCGGCGCCTCCGGAGGTTCCCCTCGAACCGCCGGCGGAGCGAGGCGCGCGGGTGCTGTTACCGGGGAGCGGGGCAGTACCCGCGCACTCGCGCTTCTACGATCCGTTCATGTCACCACGCCGAATCGGGGTCATGGGCGGCACGTTCGACCCCGTCCACCACGGCCACCTTGTCGCGGCCAGTGAGGTGCAGTCCCGGTTCGACCTCGACGAAGTGATCTTCGTGCCGACCGGCCAGCCGTGGCAGAAATCCGGCAGGCAGGTCACCAGGGCCGAGGACCGGTACCTCATGACCGTCATCGCCACCGCCTCCAACCCGGTCTTCTCCGTGAGCCGGGTGGACATCGACCGTGGCGGCGAGACCTACACCGTCGACACCCTGCGTGACCTCAAGGCCGAGTACCCCGAGGACGAGCTCTTCTTCATCACCGGCGCCGACGCGCTGGAGCAGATCCTGACCTGGCACAACGCCGACGAGCTGTTCACCCTCGCGCACTTCATCGGCGTCACCAGGCCCGGGTACAAGCTCAACGACCACCACCTGCCCAGCGGCAAGGTGAGCCTGGTCGAGGTGACCGCCATGGCCATCTCCTCGACCGGCTGCCGCGAACGCGTCGAGCACGGCGAACCGATCTGGTACCTGGTGCCCGACGGCGTCGTCCGGTACATCGACAAGCGCGGGCTGTACCGCAAGCCTGCCTGACACGCCGCCGGGGCCGCGGACGGCGGCAGGTACCCTCGGTGGACCGACGGTCTCAGGATGAGGGAGCACAGGAGTGGCAGCGACGTCCCAGGCACGTGACATCGCGACCGTGGCGGCGTACGCCGCTGCGGACAAGAAGGCCACCGACGTGGTGGTGCTGGACGTCTCCGAGCAGCTCGTCATCACCGACGTGTTCGTCATCGCCTCGGCGCCCAACGAGCGCCAGGTGGGCGCCATCGTCGACAACGTCGAGGAGAAGCTGCGGGAGGCCGGGCACAAGCCGGTCCGCCGCGAAGGCGCGCGCGAGGGCCGCTGGGTCCTGCTCGACTTCGTCGACGTCGTGGTCCACGTGCAGCACGACGAGGAGCGCTCGTTCTACGGCATCGAGCGGCTGTGGAAGGACTGCCCCCGCATCGAGGTCGACGGGCTCGCCGAGGCCGTCGACGCCGGGGACGCCTCGTGAGTTTCCGGCGCCTCGTGCTGTGGCGTCACGGGGAGACCGACTACAACGCCGCCGGCCGCATGCAGGGCCACCTGGACTCGGCGCTCACCGAGGTGGGCTGGAACCAGGCCCGCTTCGCCGCGCCCGCGCTCGCCCGCTTCCAGCCCGACCTGGTCATCTCGTCCGACCTGCACCGGGCCATGGACACCGCGATGGTGCTCACCGAGGCGATCGGGGTGCCGTTGCGCATCGACAAGCGCCTGCGGGAGACCCACCTCGGCGAGTGGCAGGGGCTCACCGGCGCCGAGGTCGACGAGGGCTGGCCCGGCGACCGCGCCATCTGGCGCGTGGACGCCACCTGGGCGCCCCCGGGCGGCGAGTCCCGGGTCGAGGTCGCCGAGCGCGCCTCCGAGGTCGTCAGCGACCTGCTGGCCAGTGACGACCCGGGTGAGACCGTGCTGCTGGCCGCGCATGGCGGCCTGATCACGGCGCTCACCGGCAAGTTGCTGGCCCTGCCCGTCGCGGCGTGGCCGCAGCTCGGCGGGATCGGCAACTGCCACTGGGTCGAGCTGGGCCTGCGCGACGGTCACTGGCGGCTGCACGCCTACAACGCCGGAATGCTCGGCTGAGATGCCGAGGCTGCTGGTCTTCGGGGACTCGCTGAGTTTCCAGGGCCCGGAAAGCCCCTGCGCTGCCGACGAGCCGCGACTGTGGCCGAACATCGCCGCCTCGGCGCTCGGCGGTAGCGCGGAGCTCGTGGCGTCCGCGGGCTGGACGGCGCGCGACGCATGGTGGGCGATGATCGGCGACCCGCGGGTGTGGGCCGATCTGAAGCACGCCGACGTCGTGGTGCTGGCCGTGGGAAGCATGGACACGCTGCCGTCGCCGCTGCCGACCTACCTGCGCGGCGGCCTGCGTTACCTCCGGCCGTCCGGGCTCCGCCGCGCCGTCCGCAAGGCGTATCTGGCCGCCCAGCCGCGGCTGGCGGTCGCGATGCGCGGCCGCCCGCGGGTCCTGCCCGCGAAGCTGACCGTGCACTACCTGGACCGGGCGGTCTACGCGCTGCGCATCCTGCGGCCGGAGCTGCCGATCGTGGCCGTCCTGCCCAGCGTCCACCGCGCGTCGTCCTACGGCAACGTGCACACCGGCCGGGAGGAGACGGCGGCCGCGATCGCCGCCTGGTCGCGGCGGGTGGACGTGCCCTTGCTGAATCTGGCGGAGGTCGTCGGGGAGCACGTCCTGAGCGGCCGCGGCAACCCGGACGGGATGCACTGGGGCTGGGAGGGGCACGCGCTCGTGGGCAAGGCGATGGCCGCGTTGATCGGTCCGCTCCTGGCCCCCGGCGAATCGCCCGCCGGCACGTAGGCTGACCGTCGTGCCGGTTGCCGTCATCACGGATTCCACCGCCCATCTGCCCGAGGGCTTCGCCGAGCGCCACGCCCTGCGCGTCGTCCCGCTGCACGTGCTCATCGACGGGGTCGCGGCGCTCGACGGTGTCGAGGTGGGGGCGGCGGCGCTCGCCGAGGCGCTGGGGCAGCGCCGGATCGTGACCACGTCGCGGCCGACGCCCGGCGAGTTCGTCAAGGCCTTCCGCGAAGCGCTGGAGGCGGGCGCGGACTCGGTCGTGTCGATCCACCTGTCCAGCGAGATCTCCGGGACCTGGGAGTCCGCGGTGCTGGCCGCGCAGGAGGTCGGGCCGGACCTGGTGCGGGTCGTCGACTCGCGGGGAACCGCGATGGGACTGGGGTTCGCGGCGTTGCACGCGGCGCGCGCGGCGTCGGCCGGCGCGTCGGCGGCCCAGGTGGAAGCGGCCGCGACGGCGGCCGTGCGCTGTTCGGAGACCCTGTTCGTGGTCGAGACGCTGGAGTACCTGCGGCGGGGTGGCCGGATCGGCGCGGCGGCGGCGCTGCTGGGCACCGCGCTGGCCATGAAACCGGTGCTGCACCTGGACGACGGCCGGATCCAGCCGCTGGAGAAGGTGCGCACGATGAACCGCGCCACCGCGCGCCTGGTCGAACTCGCCGAGGAGGCCGCGCGCGGGGAGCCGGTCGAGGTCGCCGTGCACCACCTCGCCTCGCCGCGGCGGGCGGTGGAACTGGCGAACCGCATCGAGGAGCGGCTGACCGTCGTCGACGGTTGCGTGGTGTCGGAACTGGGTGCCGTGATCGGCGCGCACACCGGGCCGGGTGTGGTCGGCGTCGTGGTGCAACGGAATCCGGGCGGCCCTGGCTCTATTTGACGAGGAACGTGGCCGTGGCCATGAGAGCGGAAACCGCCGTTCCCGCGGCACCGACCGCCGCGGCGCGGTTGGCCACATTCCCCCAGAACCGCCCCAGCAACTCCGCCCACCTTTGCCGCTTGACGACCATCTTGAGCTTCTCCCATTTGTGCGATCGGTAGCTGCAGCCCATCAGCAGTCCGTTCGCGTTGTTCCGGCAGGGCAGGTTGTTGCGAGTGGGTGCCATACACCACGTCGGGGCGGCGAAAAGCATGTAGAGAAACGCTAGCGAGGATCCCGCGATGATGAACGGGAGTCCGACGTCCTTGCTCGTCCAACCGTATACGACCGCGGCAAGCAGGAAGTAGCCCCAGAACCGGAAAACAGCTCGCCTTGTTCTTCTTCGCTTCGATCTCCCCATGGGGAGCAAGAATATGAAGTGGCCATGATCAGTTACAGGTTCTTTCGTGTTGCGCTCGTGTCATCCGCCGCTACCTTACGTACGAATTGCACTGGTGTTATTGGTTCGGTCGTGGAACTCGGGCCGCTACCGGAGTAGTCGCGCGATGATGGACGGGCGCGAACCCTTTACCATGCCACACGGCACCGACAGAAAACCGTGGCGTCGCGGTAGAACGCGCCACTTGTCCACAGACCCCTACTTGTCCACAGCCTCCCCGATTCCCACTTCTCCCTCCTTCCCGCGCCCCCTAGCGTCGAATGCGTGTTCGAACGATCAGCCCCGGAATCGCCGGGCATCCCCGTCAACCGCCGGCTCGAGCAGCTCGCCGGTCAGGCCCTCGCGGCCGACCGGGACACCGGGCCGCCGGGCGCCGTCGGACGGCTGGTCGAGCGATGGGTCCCCGAGTCGATCACCGGCAGCCCCCAGCGGCGGCGCCGGACCACGGTGCTCCTGGCCCTGGTTGGCGTCCTGGTGCTCGTCGGGACGTCGATCGTGCTCCTCGGTGGCAGCCCGCCCGTCGAACGCGCGCCGGTGCTGCCCGCGGCGCCGGAACGGCCCGCACCGGTCACCGCGTCGGCGAGCCGGGTGGCCGACAGTTCGCTGGTGATCAGCGTGGTCGGCAAGGTCCGGAACCCAGGGCTGGTCACGGTCCCCGGCGGCGCACGGGTGGCGGACGCTCTCCGCGCGGCGGGCGGCGCGATCGAGGGCACCGACGTCACGGCGCTGAACCTCGCGCGCAAGCTGGCCGACGGCGAGCAGATCTACGTCGGCATCCCGCCGCCTGCCGGCGCGCAGCAACCGGCCGAGAGCGGCGGCGCCCCCGCGCTCGTCGACCTGAACACGGCCAGCGCCGAGCAACTCGACGCCCTGCCGGGAATCGGCGAGGTCACCGCCCAGCGCATCATCGACTGGCGCACCAAGCACGGGTCGTTCCGGTCGATCGACCAGCTGCGCGAGGTCGAGGGCATCGGCGAGACTCGACTGTCCCGGCTGCGAGAGCAGGTGACGGTGTCGTGATCGCGGAACCTGCTGTGCGGCACGACTTCCGCCTGGTGCCGGCCGCATTGTCGTTGTGGCTCGGAGCTCTGCTCGGACTGGTGTGGACGTGGTGGCTGGCCCTCGCGTGCGGTGCTGCGGCGGTGCTGGTGTCCGTGGGGCTGCTGATCAAGCTACGTCCGGCTCGGTCGCGCTGGTGGGCGGGCGCGGCGGCGCTGCTCGTGGCCGGTCTCCTGCTCGCCGGTCCGCTCGGCCTCCGCTTGCACCGGGCGGAGCACGACCCGCTCCACGGCCTCGCGCAGCGCGGCACGGAGGTCACCCTGCGGGTGCTGGTGACGGAACGCCCGAAACCGGTGCGGTCCGCCGGATATGCCGATCAGCAAGCAGGGCCGAGGTCGGTCGTGATCGCGGCGGATGTCCTGCACGCCGAACGTGGCGCCCAGCCGGTGGTCTCGACCGGGCGGGTCGCGCTGCTCGCGCCGTTCGCGACGTGGAGCGAGATCATCCCGGGGCAGGAGGTCACCGCTAGCGGCGAGCTGGCCCCGCCGCGCGACGCCGACCTGACCGTAGCCGCGATCTACGTCCGCGGGCCACCGGTGGCAGCGACGGAGGCTCCCTGGTGGCAGCGCGCCGCGGAGTCGATGCGCGAGGCGCTTCGCAACGCGTGCGGGGTCCTGCCCGAGGAGCAGGCCGGGCTGGTGCCGGGGCTCGTCGTGGGCGACACGAGCGGGTTGTCCGAACGGCTCGACCGCGAGTTCACCGACGCCGGCCTCACCCATCTGATGGCGGTCAGCGGGTCCAACGTCGCGATTGTGTGCGGCGCGGTGCTGCTGCTGTTACGGCTGTTGCGGGCAGGGCCACGGTTGTCCGCGGCGCTGTCCGGGGCGGCCCTGGCCGGGTTCGTGGTCCTGGCGGGTGGGGAGCCGAGTGTCCTGCGGGCCGGAGTCATGGGCGGGATTGCCCTGCTGGCGCTGGCGCTGGGACGGGAAAGATCAGTCGTGCCCGCACTGGCCGCCGCGACCTGCGTCCTCGTGGCGTGGGACCCGGCGATGGCGGTCAGCTTCGGCTTCGCGTTGTCGGTGATCGCGACCGCCGGTCTGGTGCTCCTCGCGCCGCGGTGGGCGGAGAGCCTCCAGCGGCGCGGCGTTCCGCCGGGCTTCGCCGAAGGGCTGGCGGTGCCTGCGGCGGCGTTCGTCGTGACGGCGCCCGTCGTGGCCGGGATGGCCGGGCAGCTCAGCCTGGTCAGCGTGGCGGCGAACGTGCTGGCCGCGCCGGTGGTCGCGCCGGCGACCGTGTTCGGGGTGCTCGCGACCCTCGTCGCAGCCGCGTGGCCCGCCGGCGGGGAGCTGATCGTCCGGCTGGCCGGGCCGGAGGCGGGCTGGCTGATCGTCGTGGCGCGGCGGGCGTCGGAGGTGCCCGGCGCGGTGCTGGCGTGGCCCAGCGGCTGGTGGGGCGGGTTTCTTGCGCTGGTGGCCGCCGTCGCCGTGGTGCTGGCGTTGCGCCATCGGCGCTTGCGGGTGCTGTTGGCGTTGACGCTGGCCGGGGCGCTGTTACTCGTCGTCCCGGGCAAGGTGATCGCGCCCGGCTGGCCGCCGCCGGGATGGGCGGTGGTGGCGTGTGACGTCGGTCAGGGCGACAGCCTCGTGCTCGCCACCGGTGAGCCAGGACGGGCGGTGGTGGTCGACGCCGGGCCCGAGCCGGGACCGGCTGACCGCTGTCTGGACCGGCTGGGCATCGAGCGGGTGCCGCTGGTGGTGCTGAGCCACCTGCACGCCGACCACATCGGCGGACTCGACTCGGTGTTCGAGGGGCGCTCGGTGGGCGCGATCGCGGTCGGGCCAGGGCGGCAGCCCGGCTGGGCGTGGCGGCAGGCCGGCCAGATCGCGGCTCGCCAAGGGGTTCCGCTGCTCGAACTCGACCTGGGGCGACGGCTCGAATGGCCGGCGCTGAGTCTCGAAGTGCTGGGTCCCACTTACGTGTCCGAAGGAGAGGACGACGACGGAACACAGATCAACAACGGCTCGGTCGTGCTACGAGCTCGCACCACGGCGGGCAGCGTGCTGCTGACCGGCGACGTCGAACTCGCGGCACAGGCTGACCTGCTGGCCGCCGGAACGGATCTGCACGCGGAGATCCTGAAGGTGCCGCACCACGGCAGCAGGTTCTCGCTGCCGCAGTTCCTGGCCGCGGTGTCCGCGCGGCTGGCGCTGGTCAGCGTCGGTCCGGGCAACCGCTACGGCCACCCGAACCGGACGACACTCGAAACACTGACCGCGGACGGCGCACTCATCGCCCGCACGGACACCGACGGCGACACCGCGGTGATCCCCGACCAGTCCGGCCCAGCCGTTGTGCGCCGGGGAAAGTGAGGTGGCACCTTGATCGGAGACCGAGGAGCTGTCAGAGACCCAGAGCCTTGTGGACGGCCGCCGCCGACGGCGGGACCGTCGCCTTCGGGCCGACCTCGTTCTCGATCGCGTCCAGGGTCTTCAGGCCGTCACCGGTGATGAGCAGGACGGTCTCGGCGTCCGGGTCGATCTTGCCGGCTTCGATGAGCTTCTTCGCCGTCGCGACGGTGACGCCGCCGGCGGTCTCGGTGAAGATGCCCTCGGTGCGGGCGAGCAGGCGGATGCCCTCGACGACCTCTTCGTCGGTCACGTCCTCGATCGCGCCGCCCGTGCGGCGAACCGTGTCGAGCACGTAGGGGCCGTCGGCCGGGTTGCCGATCGCGAGCGAGCGGGCGATGGTGTCCGGCTTGACCGGCTGCACGACGTCGTGACCGTTGCGGAACGCCGCGGAAACCGGCGAGCAGCCGGCCGCCTGCGCGCCGAACACCTTGTACGGGGTGTCCTCGACCAGGCCCAGCTTGGCGAACTCGCGGAAGCCCTTGTCCACCTTGGTCAGCTGGGAGCCCGAGGCGATCGGCACGACGATCTGCTCGGGGATCCGCCAGCCGAGCTGCTCGGCGACCTCGTAGGCGAGCGTCTTCGAGCCCTCGGAGTAGTACGGGCGGACGTTGACGTTCACGAACGCCCAGTTCTCGTGCTCGGCGGCCAGCTCGGTGGCCAGGCGGTTGACGTCGTCGTAGTTGCCGTCGACAGCGATCAGGTTGCCGTCGTAGACCGCGGTGGTCAGGACCTTGGCGCGCTCGAGCGAGGACGGGATGAGCACCACGGACTGCCAGCCGGCGCGGGCCGCGGCCGCGGCGACGGCGTTGGCCAGGTTGCCGGTGGAGGGGCAGGCCAGGGTGTCGAACCCGAACTCGCGAGCCGCGGCCAGTGCGACGGCGACGACGCGGTCCTTGAACGAGTGGGTGGGGTTGCCGGTGTCGTCCTTGACCCACAGGCTCTTCACACCGAGAGCCTTGGCGAGCCGGTCGGCCTTCACCAGCCTGGTACAGCCGGGCTCGGTGTTCGGGATCTCCTCGACGTTCGAAGGCACCGGCAGCAGCCGCTTGTAGCGCCAGATGTTGCGCGGGCCCGCCTCGATGTCCTCACGGCGGACGCGACCGAAGTCGTAGGCGACCTCCAGCGGCGAGAAGTCCTCGGCGGAGACGAACTCCGGGGCGAGCGGCTGGCGGTGGCCCTCTTCCTTGGAGACCAGTTCCACGGCCGGACCGAGGTCGACGGTGCGACGGGTGGTGGTCGAATCGAGGGCTGCAGTCATCGCGAGGTTCCTTTCCTCATCTGCCCCGCTGACGCGGGCCGGAATTGGCACCGTGATCGTCAGCTACCTCGCGGAATCGAGATGACAGGCTGACGCCGGTTGCCGGGGCTTCGTCGGGCCGTTCCCTCTGCCCCTCTGGATGAGCGGTATTCGGTTGTGGTGGCTGTCGCGCTCGCGCGATGCCTGGTTGACAACATACGGCACCACGCTCGGAGCACGCCATGCCCCTGCGGGTTTCATCACGCTCCGGAGCTGTCGGTGGTCCGTGGGAGGATCTGAACCGTGACCGCGCCGGCAACCACCTCCGCCCCCCTGCAGCTCGTGCTCGGTGAAGAGGAGCTGCTCGTCGAGCGCGCCGTCCGCGCCGCCCTGGAACAGGCGCGCCGGGAGGACGCGACGGCCGAGCTGACGAAGGTCCGGGTGTCCGATCTCACGCCGCCCGGCCTGGCCGAGCTGGTCAGCCCGTCGCTGTTCAGCGAGGGCCGGGTGATCGTGCTGGAAGGCGCGCAGGACATCGGCCAGGAGCTGGCCGACGCGGTGCTCGCCTACGCGAAGATGCCTGCCGACGGTGTCGTCCTGGTCGTCGTGCACACCGGTGGTGGCCGCAGCAAGGCGGCCAAGTCGCTGCCGGCGGCGCTGCGCAAGGCCGGCGCCCAGGTCACCGAATGCCCGAAGATCACCCGGCCGGTCGATCGGGAGTCGTTCGTCCGCAACGAGGTCCGGCAGGCCGGCGGCAAGATCGACCCGGCCGGGGTGGCCGCGCTGATCGACGCCGTCGGATCCGACCTGCGAGAGCTGGCCGCGGCGGCGTCGCAGCTGGTGGCCGACTCGGGCGGCCGGGTCGACGAGGAAGCCGTGCGCCGCTACCACCGGGGCCGCGCGGACGTGACGGGTTTCGCGGTGGCGGAGAAGGCCGTCGCGGGCGAGCGCGGCGCGGCGCTCGAAGCGATGCGGTGGGCGCTCCAGATCGGCGTGGCGCACGTCCTGATCGCCGACGCCCTCGCGGACGCCGTCCGCACGATCGCCCGCGTGTCGGCGGCGGGCCGCGGCAACCCGAACCAGATGGCCGGTGAGCTGGGCATGCCGCCGTGGAAGATCCGCAAGGCGCAGGGGCAGTCCCGCGGGTGGACGCAGGCCGGACTGGCCGAGGCGATGGCCGTGGTGGCGCGGGTGAACGCCGAGGTCAAGGGCCAGGCCGCGGACCCGGCCTACGCGCTCGAGCGGGCCGTCCTGGAACTAGCCGCCGCCCGCGACAAGCGCTGAGTTCGGCGCCGCGTTCCGTTGCGGTCAGCCCGGAGGCGGGGCGCGCCGCTGCTCGGGACGAGCGTTGGGTCCGGCGCGCGGGTCGGACTGCGGTTGTCTGGTGGGCGTGGCGGTGGGTGCGGGGCTCGCCGTCGCTCGAGCCGAGAGGTGTGTTCGGCCCCGGGGGCCAAGCGGAAGTGTTCGGTGTGTTGGATCAGGCTCGCCGTTGCTCGGGGCGAGCGGTGGCGCCAGGGGCGGGCGGTCTTTTGACGCGCGGGAGCGCGGGCTCACCGTTGCTCGGGATGTGCTTGAGTTCGCCAGCCGACGGGCCCGGGTGAGGGGTTGTGCCCAAGCTGTATCCCCGGCTGTGCGGACGCCGGAGTCGGGGGCGCAGGAAGTCTCAGGTCCCCGCCGCTCACGAACCCGTCACCCCTGCACGGCAGAAGGGCGGGCACCCAGCCGGATGCCCGCCCCTCGGAAGATCAAGCTCAGAGCTGGTTGACGCGCTTGGCCATCGCCGACTTCTTGTTGGCGGCCTGGTTCGCGTGGATGACGCCCTTGCTGGCGGCCTTGTCCAGGGCGCGAGCGGCAGCCTGCTGCAGCTCGACGGCCTTGGCCTTGTCGCCCGCCTCGGCGGCCTCGCGGAACTTGCGGATCGCGGTCTTCACCGAGGACTTGACCGACTGGTTGCGCTGGCGCGCCTTCTCGTTGGTCTTGATGCGCTTGATCTGGGACTTGATGTTGGCCATGAAGGCGCTCCTTCGATCTGTCGGTGGGTTCGCTGCCGCGCTGTACCGGCCCCGGCGTGCGGGTTTCCTCCCTGGCGGAATGCCGCACGGCAACGACCGACAAGGTTAGCAGGGCGCTACCGTGGCACTCGCACTGGCTGGGGGAGGCTGCAGGTGAACGGCACGGCGCTCGGGCTCGTCCTCGTCGCGGCCGTGGTGCACGCCGGGTGGAACCTCGCCGCCAAGCGGGTCGACGACGGGGCCCGGTTCGTCTTCCTCTACTACACCGTCTCCGCGGTGGTCTGCGCTCCGGTCGCCGTCGTGGCCCTGGTGATCGAGGGGCAGCATCCACAATGGATCTGGCTGCCCGCGGCGCTGCTGACCGCGGTCTTCCATGTCGCCTACGGCATCGTGCTGCAGCGCGGCTACCGCGTCGGCGACCTGTCCGTCGTCTACCCGCTGGCGCGGGGGAGCGGGCCGCTGCTGTCGGTGCTCGCGGCGGTCGTCCTGCTCGGCGAGCGGCCCGGGTGGCTCGGGCTCGCCGGTGCCCTTCTCGTCGTGACCGGGGTGCTGGTCATCGGGCTCGGCCCGCGCTCGGCGGCGGACGCCCGCGCCCGCCGGGCCGGGGTCTTCTACGGGCTGCTCACCGGCGTCGCCATCGCGGCCTACACGCTCTGGGACGACCACGCCGTCAACGCCCTCGCCGTCCCGCCGCTGACCTACTTCGCCGCCGGTTCGGTGCTGCAGAGCCTGCTGCTCGCGCCCGCGGCCCTACGCGCAGACGGGCGGATCGGCGCGCTGTGGCGGGCGCATTGGCGGGAGGCGGTGGCCGTCGGGGTGCTGTCGCCGGTCGCCTACGTGCTCGTGCTCTACGCGATGCGCATGGCGCCGGTCAGCCTGGTCGCGCCCGCGCGCGAGGTGAGCATCGTGCTGGGCGGGATCGCGGCCTGGCTCGTGCTGGACGAGCCGCACCCGGCGCGCCGCCTGGCCGGCTCGGTCGTCGTCCTGGCCGGAATTGCCGCGATTGCGGCTTCCTGACCAGGTGGGGTAGGCAGGAGGTATGGACGTCCTGAGCAGCCGGGTGCTGATCCACCCCCGCGATCCCGAGAAGACCACGGCGTTCTACCGGGACGTGCTCGGCCTGGCCATCTACCGCACGTTCCCCGGCGGGACCGTGTTCTTCACCGGCCAGGGCTACCTGGAGGTCGTCGGCCGCGGCGAGCAGGGCACCAGCCCCGACGTCGAGCTGTGGTTCCAGGTCCGCGACCTCAAGGCCACGCTCGACGAGCTGGCCGAACGCGGGGTCGTGCCGGACCGCGAGGCCCGCCGCGAGCCGTGGGGCCTGGACGAGGCGCGCATCTCCGACCCGGACGGCACGTCGATCGTGCTGGTGGAGATCCCGCCGGACCATCCACTGCGGACGGACATCCGCGCGCAGTGAGCCGCCACACGGGACCGGCGGCGGGCCTGGGCTTGTTCCGGTGCGTCGGCGGATCCCGCGGGGCCGGGGTTCGTCTCGCGGCGCTGGTGGTGCCTGGGGCTGGTTCTTGGGGTGCGTTGACCGTGGATCTCGCCGGAGCTGGTTCTCGACTTGCGCCGCCGATCGTGCGGCGCCGGTGACGGCGGATCTCGCGGGGCCGGTTTTGATTTGGGGTGGCAGGTGGCGCAGGCTCAGGCGGGCCGTCGGGCGCGGAACTGGGCGGCCAGCGGCGCGGTGACGCCCGGGGGTTGCCACACCCACGTCTGCAGCTCGGTGAAACCGGCCTCGACCAGTTCGGCCGCCAGCGCGTGCCGCGGCACGGGGAGCCACTTCTCGTGCGCCGAGAGGATCAGCCGGCCGCCCGGGCGCAGCACCCGCCGCAGCTCGTGGAAGCCCGCGAGGCGGTCGTCCCACAGTTGGACGTTGTTCACGCTCACCACCACGTCCACGGAGGCCTCGTCCAGGCCCGTCCGCTCCGCCGAACCGCGGGCCAGCCGGATCCGGCCCGCCGCGATCTCCGCCGCGCAGCGGGCCTGCGCCAGCGCCAGCATCTCCGGCGACGGGTCCACCCCGTGCGCCACCGCCGCGCGCCGGCCGGCCAGTCGCAGGCCCACCCCGGGACCGGGGCCGACCACCAGCACCGTCTCCTCCGGGGTGAGCCTCGCCACGTCCACCACGTGCGATTCGGTCGCGCCGTTCGCCTGGGCCATCACGGCGCCGCCGATGCGGCCCAGCAGGCCGCGGGGGTGACCGAAGGCCCGGTCCAGGATCTGCTCGATGGTTGTGCTCATACCTCCAGGTCAGCACTCGCCACCGCTCACCGGCATCGGGGATGACCCGGAAATCGGGCATGGGAACATGGAGTCGTACCCCACGACGAGCCGAGGATCCGAGTGAGCACGTTCGCCGACCAGACCTTCACGCCGCCGGAGCAGATCCGGAACTTCTGCATCATCGCGCACATCGACCACGGCAAGTCCACCCTGGCCGACCGGATGCTGCAGCTCACCGGCGTGGTCGAGGAGCGGGCCATGCGCGCGCAGTACCTCGACCGGATGGACATCGAGCGCGAGCGGGGCATCACGATCAAGGCCCAGAACGTGCGCCTCCCGTGGCAGGTCGACGGCCGCGACCACGTCCTGCACCTCATCGACACCCCGGGCCACGTGGACTTCACCTACGAGGTCTCCCGGGCACTGGAGGCGTGTGAGGGCGCGATCCTGCTGGTCGACGCGGCGCAGGGCATCGAGGCGCAGACCCTGGCCAACCTGTACCTGGCGCTGGAGAAGGACCTGCACATCATCCCGGTCCTGAACAAGATCGACCTCCCCGCCGCTGACCCGGACAAGTACGCCGCCGAGCTGGCGCACATCATCGGCTGCGACCCGTCCGAGGTCCTGCGCGTCTCGGCGAAGACCGGCATGGGCGTGCCCGACCTGCTGGACGAGGTCGTCCGCCAGGTGCCGCCGCCGGTCGGCGACGCCGATGCCCCGGCCCGCGCCATGATCTTCGACTCGGTCTACGACACCTACCGCGGCGTCGTCACCTACATCCGCGTCGTGGACGGCAAGATCACCCCGCGCGAGCGGATCCGGATGATGTCCACCGGCGCCACGCACGAGCTGCTGGAAGTCGGCATCATCTCGCCGGAGCCCAAGCCCAGCGCGGGTCTCGGCGTCGGCGAGGTGGGTTACCTCATCACCGGCGTGAAGGACGTCCGCCAGTCCCGGGTCGGTGACACCGTCACCTCCGAGCGCAAGGGCGCCACCGAGCCGCTGGCCGGCTACCGCGACCCCAAGCCGATGGTGTTCTCCGGCCTCTACCCGGTGGACGGCTCGGACTATCCGGAGCTGCGTGAGGCGCTGGAGAAGCTGCAGCTCAACGACGCGGCCCTGACCTACGAGCCGGAGACGTCGGTCGCACTCGGCTTCGGCTTCCGGTGCGGCTTCCTCGGCCTGCTGCACCTGGAGATCACCCGTGACCGGCTGGAGCGCGAGTTCGGCCTGGACCTGATCGCCACCGCGCCGAACGTCGAGTACCGCGTGGTGCAGGACGACGGCACCGAGGTGCACGTCACCAACCCGTCCGACTGGCCGACCGGTGTGAAGATCGCCGAGGTGCACGAGCCGTTGTCGAAGGTCACCGTGATCGCCCCGTCGGAGTTCATCGGCGCGATCATGGAGCTGTGCCAGAGCAAGCGCGGCAACCTGCTCGGCATGGACTACCTGTCGGAGGACCGCGTCGAGCTGCGCTACAACCTGCCGCTCGCCGAGATCATCTTCGACTTCTTCGACTCGCTGAAGTCCCGCACCCGCGGCTACGCCTCGCTGGACTACGAGGAGGCCGGCACGCAGGTTGCCGACCTGGTGAAGGTCGACATCCTGCTGCAGGGCGAGCCGGTCGACGCGTTCTCCGCGATCGTGCACAAGGACGCCGCCTACGGCTACGGCAACAAGATGGCGGGCCGGCTGCGCGAGCTGATCCCGCGGCAGCAGTTCGAGGTGCCGATCCAGGCCGCGGTCGGGTCGCGGATCATCGCGCGCGAGACGATCCGCGCGATCCGCAAGGACGTGCTTTCCAAGTGCTACGGCGGTGACATCTCGCGGAAGCGGAAGCTGCTGGAGAAGCAGAAGGAAGGCAAGAAGCGGATGAAGAACATCGGCCGGGTCGAGGTTCCGCAGGAGGCCTTCGTCGCGGCGCTGTCCACCGACGAGCCCTCCGGCGACAAGGGCAAGAAGAAGTAGCGGCCGCTCACGCGGTGCCGGAGATCCGGGCCGCCTCGACGAACACGGCGCAGCGGCGCTCTTCGGCCATCACGCGGTCGTAGGTTTCCCAGTCGTCGTGGGTGCCGCCGGCCGCGGTGAAGATGTCGCGCAGCAGCCGGGGCAGGCCGGCCGGGTCGAAGGCCTCATCCGGGTGGTCCGGGCCGATCAGCCGCACCGGTCCCTGCACCGCCGCCCACGTCCAGCCGCGCCGGAACACCACCGTCGCGTTGCCACGAGCGCTGAGCAGGTCCAGCTTCTTCGCGTGGCCGACCGCCACGAACGCGACGGACGGGCGGCCGGACACCGGGTCGTCGAGGACCCCGGCGTTGACCACCGAAGCGTGCACCGAGCCGTCCGCCCGCGCGACCGCCACCGTGGCCAGGCCGGTCTCCTGGGCGGCGAGCGAGCGGACGGCGTCGAGGTTCGTCATGGAGCCAAGCTAGCGCCGGGAGCGCCGCCGGAACAACGCGCCCGCGACCGGCACCGCGACCAGCGTGATCCCGCCCCACCACAACACCGCGAGCCAGGCCGAGTTCCCGACCGGCCCGCCGAGTAGCAGCGCCCGCACGCTGTCGACCACCGGGGTGACCGGCTGCACCTCCACGACCGCGCGCAGGCCGTCCGGCATGGTGCTCGGCGGCACGAACGCGCTGCTCAGGTACGGCACGAACACCAGGATCATGCCCAGCCCGGCGGCGCTTTCCGTGCCGCCGGCGAGCAGCCCGAGGATCGCCGCGACCCACGAGATCGCCACCGTGAACACCAGCAGGATGCCGAGCGCGCCCAGCCACCCGCCGACACCCGCGGCAGGGGAGAAGCCGATGAGCAGGCCGACGCCGATCATGATCGCGAGCGACAGCGCGTTCCGGACGATCGCGCCGGCGATGTGCCCGGTGAGCACCGCGACGCTGGACATCGGCATCGAGCGGAACCGTTCCACCACACCGCGTTCGAGGTCGTCCGCGACGCCGACCGTGGTGGAGGTCGAGTTGAACGTGACGCTGATGGCGATGATCCCGGCGAGCACGTAGTCGATGTAGGCCGTGCCGCCGGTGTTGATCGCGCCGCCGAACACATAGCGGAACATCAGCATGATCGCGACCGGCAGGAAGATCGCCGTCATCGCCTGGTCGGGGGAGCGCAGGATGTGCCGCACCGACCGTCCGATGAGGACGGCCGAGTTGTTCGCGTTCCAGTACAGGGTGCTCATCGGGCCGCTCCGATCGTCGGCGAGCCGGTCAGGGACAGGAAGACGTCGTCGAGGGACGGGCGGGTCAGCGCGAGGTCGGCGACGTCGGCACCGGCCCGGTCGAGGCGTTCCAGGACCTCGCGGACGTCGCGGGCACCGTCGACCGGCACGTTCAGAACCAGTCCCTCCCCGGAGTGCGCCTCACCGAGCACCAGCCGGGCCACCTCGAACGCCTCCGCGGTGGCGAAGGTCAGGTCGAGGCGCTCGCTGCCGACGCGCTGCTTGAGCGACGCCGGGGTGCCTTCGGCCACGACCCGCCCGCCGTCGATCACGGCGACCCGGTCGGCCAGCTCGTCGGCCTCCTCCAGGTACTGGGTGGTGAGCAGGACCGTCACGCCGCCGGCCAGCAGGTCGCGCACCGTCTCCCACACGCCGGCGCGGCTGCGCGGGTCGAGCCCGGTGGTGGGCTCGTCGAGGAACAGCACCGGCGGCGCGGTGATCATGCTGATCGCCAGGTCGAGGCGCCGTTCCATGCCCCCGGAGTAGGTCTTCACCGGCCGTCCGGCGGCCTCGGTCAGGTCGAACCGCTCGAGCAGTTCGGTCGCCCGGCGGCGGGCCGCGGCGGCGCCGAGCCGGAACAGGCGGCCCATCATCACCAGGTTCTCGTAGCCGGTGAGCAGGCGGTCGACCCCGGTCTGCTGGCCGGTCACCCCGATGATCCGCCGCACGTCCGGCGCCTGCCGCACCACGTCGAACCCGCCGATCCGCACGGTGCCCGCGTCCGGCGCGAGCAGGGTCGTCAGGATGCGGACGGTGGTGCTCTTGCCCGCGCCGTTGGGCCCGAGCAGGGACACGACGCTGCCGCGCTCGACGGTGAGGTCGACACCGCCGAGCACCTCTCTGCCCCCGAATGCCTTGCGCAGGCCGCTGACCTCGATCATCACGCTCTCCCCTGGAACTGTGTATGGCGTAGACTGCTTTGTGTAAGTGATACACAGTTCTAGGATGGCCGTCAAGGACGAAAGGACGGCGATGACGGCGGAACGCACGCGAACCCTCGAACTGCTGTGGGGCGGCGGCGAACGGCCCACCCGGGGGCCGAAGCCCGCGCTGAGCGTGGAAAAGATCGTCCGCGCGGCGATCGAACTCGCCGACGCCGAGGGCGTCGAGGCGCTCTCCATGCAGCGGGTCGCGGCGGCGGTCGGCAAGACGACCATGTCGCTGTACCGGTACGTGTCGGGCAAGGACCAGCTGATCGAGTTGATGGTCGACTACGCGGCCGAGGAGGAACCGCCGAAGCCGGCGGGCGAGGACTGGCGTGCCGAGGTCGCGGTGTGGGTGCGCGCGGTGTGGGAGTTCCACCTGCGGCACCCGTGGATGCTGCGGATCCGGATGAACGGCCCGCCATCGGGACCCCGGCAGCTGGCCTGGATGGAAGCCGGGATGCGGGCGATCTCCGGGCTCGGCCTCACCGGTGCCGAGATGATCTGGGCGATGACGTTCCTGGACGGCGCCGTGCGCGAGCTCGCGCGGATCTCGCTGGACATGGCGGAGGCGCAGCGCGAGGCCGGCATCACGGGCCTGGAGGCGGACGCGGACTTCGCCGCCGGGCTGCGGAAGTACCTGGACCCGGAGCGGTTCCCGATGCTGGCCGCCACGATCGCCGAGGGCACGTTCGACCCGGGCACGGAGGAATCCGGGATCCTGCCGGACCTGGAGTTCGGCGTGCAGCGCCTGCTGGACGGCCTCGAGGCGTACGCGCGGCGCCGGAAACCCTAGGGTGGGGAGCATGTTCGAAGAGTTGCGTGTCCCCGTTCTCGTGGCGCCGATGGCGGGCGGGCCCACGACACCCGAACTCGTCGCCGCCGTTGCCGAGGCCGGCGGATCCGGGTTCCTCGCCGCCGGGTACCTGACCGCGGACGCGCTCGGCGAGCGGATCGCGAAGACGCGGGAGCTGACGAGCCGGCCGTTCGGGGTCAACCTGTTCGTCCCCGGACGGAAGTCCGATGTGGATTTGTCGCCCTACGTGCGGCGGATCGAGGAGGAGGCCCGGCACTACGAGGCCGAGCCGGGCGACCCGCGCTGGGAGGACGACGACTACCCGGCGAGGGTCGACCTCGTGGCGGCGCAGCGGATCCCGTTCGTGTCGTTCACGTTCGGGCTGCCGTCCACAACGGACGTAGCGCGGCTGCGCGAGGCCGGTTCGCAGGTGATCGTGACCGTCACCACGCCCGAGGAGGCCGTGCGGGCGGTCGAGGTGGGCGCGGACGCCCTGTGCGTGCAGGGGTTCGAGGCGGGCGCGCACCGCGGGCTGTTCGTCGACGATCCGGAGCACCCGGCCGGGGGCGAGGTGTACGGGCTGCTGGCGTTGCTGCGGCTGATCGGGTCCGCCGTGGACCTGCCGCTGATCGCGGCGGGCGGGATCGTGCACGGCGCGGACGTCGCCGCGGTGCTGGCCGCCGGCGCGGACGCGGCGCAGCTGGGCACCGCGTTCCTGCGCGCCGACGAGGCGGGGACGCAGCTCGCGCACCGCAAGGCGCTGGCCGAGGGCGGGCGCGTCACGGCCATCACGCGGGCCTTCAGCGGCCGCCCCGCGCGCGGGCTGGTGAACCGGTTCCTGACCGAGCACTCGCCGTACGCGCCCTCGGCGTACCCGCAGGTGCACCACCTGACCAAGCCGGTGCGGGCAGCCGCGCACGCCGCCGGCGACCCGGAGGGCGTGAACCTGTGGGGCGGGCAGACGTACTCGGTGGCGCCGGAGGGCCCGGCGGCGGAGATCGTGGCGCGCCTGAAGGCCGAGGCGAAGGCGGCGCAGGAGCGGGTGACCCGACGACTGGGGTAGGTGCGCGGCGCCCGGGCGGGATGGGCTAAGATTTCGGCACACCGGGCGATTAGCTCAGGGGGAGAGCGCTTCGTTCACACCGAAGAGGTCACTGGTTCGATCCCAGTATCGCCCACCGGTTGTGTTAGCTGTTCAGACGGCCTGCCGACGACCATCGTCGGCAGGCCGTCTGCGTTTGCGGGGAGCACGGCGTGGCGACCACGTTCGCGAATCCGAAGAGGCCACGCTACTGGCGCCCCGACCCACGATCGCCCTCCAGCTTCACCTGTGCTGCTCGGCGGGCTCGGTGCGCGGGCACTGCCGTGCCTTCTTGTCAAGCGACTCAGTGCGCGGTCCATCCGCCGTCGACCCGCAGGGTGCTGCCGGTCACGTAGGACGACGCGTCGCTGGCCAGGAAGACCGCCGCGCCGGCCAGTTCGTTCGCGTCACCGATGCGGCGTTGCGGCACGGCGTTGACGATGACCTCACCCCAGCGGCTGTTCATCAGGCCGTCGGACAGGTCCGTGGCGAAGTACCCGGGCGCGAGCGCGTTCACCCGCACGCCGCGGTCGGCCCACTCGACCGCGAGCACCCGCGTGAGGGCCTCCACCCCGCCCTTGCTCGCGGCGTAGGCGGCGATCCGCTGGAAGCCGGTGGTGGCGTGCACCGAGGACACGTTCACGATGCTGCCCGCCCCCTGCTCGAGCATGCGGCGACCCGCGGCGCGGCAACAGAAGTACGTGCCGTCGAGGTTCACGCGCAGCACCTGATGCCAGTCGTCGTCGCTCAACGATTCGCTGCGCGTGAAGACAGGGCTGATCCCGGCGCAGTTGACGAGGGCGTCGACGCGTCCGAGGCGTCGCACACAGTCATCGGCGAACCCGGGCTGGTCCACGGATCCGGGCAGCACGACCGTGTCCGGCCCGGTCTCCTCCGCCAGCGTGCGCAGGTCCTTCTCGGTCCGGGAGGTCACGGCGAGCCGTGCGCCCGCCTTCGCCAGCGCCAGGGACATCGTGCGGCCGAGGCCTTTGCCGGCCCCTGTCACCCACACCGTCTTCCCGGTGAGATCGAAGCTGTTCACGCGATCACCGGCAGGGACCGCAGGTCGCGCTTGAGCACCTTGCCCGACGGGGTGCGCGGGAGCTGATCGATGAACTGGATCTCGGCGGGTACCTTGAACTTCGCGAGGCGTTCGCGGCAGAACGCGACGAGTCCGGCGGTGTCCACGTCGGCGCCGGGCCGCAGCACGACGAAGGCCTTCGGCACCTCGCCCCACCGCTCGTGGGGCATGCCCACGACCGCGGCCTCCACGACGTCGGGGTGCTCGTAGAGGACGCGCTCGACCTCAGGCGTGGCGATGTTCTCCCCGCCGGAGACGATCATGTCCTTCTTCCGGTCCTCGACGTAGAGGTAGCCGTCGTGGTCGATCCGGCCGATGTCGCCGGTGTGGAACCACCCGTCGCGCAAGGCCTTGGCCGTCGCCTCGGGGTCGCGCCAGTACCCCGCGAACACCTTGGGGCCGGAGAGCGCGATCTCACCGAGCTCACCGCGCGGCACCTCGCGGCCGGTGTCGTCGACGATGCGCACTCGCAGGTGCGCGACCGGCCTGCCGACCGACCCGACCTTCGACAGCATGTGCTCGGCGTCGTTGAACGTGTCGCCGGAGACGGTCTCGGTGAGCCCGTAGGCGTCGGCGAACCACGCGGCGGGGAACGCGGCGCGGATGCGCTCGATGAGCGGCACCGGCATCTTCTCCCCGCCGCCGATGACGAACCGGATCGAGGAGGTGTCCCGTTCGGTGAGCCCTGGCAGGTGCAGCAGTGCGTTCATCATCGAGGGGGCGAGCCAGACGTTGGTCGGACGCTCCCGCTCGATGATGTCGACGACCTCGGCTGCGTCGAACTTCCGCGTGAGGATCAGCGAACCGCCGGCGTGCAGGGTGGCCAGTGCGGGCAGGTCGAGCCCGCCCACGTGGTAGAGCGGTCCGCACACCAGCGTGGTGTCCGCGCTGGTGATGCCGAATTCCACGATCTGGCCGAGGTTCTTGTACAGCAGGTTGGCATGGGTGATGCACACACCCTTCGGGCGGGAGGTGGTGCCGGAGGTGTACATCAGGCGCTGGAGCGTATCCGGGCCGACGTCCTCGATCGGCACCACCTCGCCGAGGTGCCGTGCCACCAGGTCGTCATAGGACGCCCAGCCCTCCCGCCGCTCGCCGAGCATCAGCCGGTTCCGGACCGGGATCGCCGACGCGGCGTCGGCGAACTCCGGCTCGGTGAGGATCGCCGCCGCCTCGGCGTTGCCGACGATGTAGTCCCATTCGGCGGGGGAGAGCCGGTAGTTCAACGGCAGGAACGCCGCACCGAGGTGGTTGAGCGCGAGCACCGTCTCGACGAATTCGATGTGGTTGTAGAGCAGCAGCGCGACGATGTCACCGCGGCCGATGCCCAGTTCACGCAGGCCGGCGGCGAGCGCGTGCACCCTGGCGGCCAGCTCGCGGTTGGTCACGTGGCGCTCGCCCTGGGACAGCACGACCTTGTCCGGGTAGCGGCCCAGGTTGTGCTCGAGCACGGCGGCGAAGTTGTACATCAGCGCTCCTCCGTGTGGAAGCTGTGCAGTTGTGCGCCCGCCTTGCCCCAGTGGATCGTGCTGATCATGCCGCCGTCGGCGACCAGGTCGGCCCCGGTGACGAAGTCGGACTCGGGGCCGGCGAGGAAGGCGACGACGCGCGCGATGTCGTCCGGTTCACCCAGCCGTCCGAGCGGGATGTTGTCCACAGTGGCCGAACGGATGGCCTGGTTGGCCAGGGTGTCCCGGTTCAGCCCGCTCTGGACCACACCCGGGCTCACCGAGTTGATGCGGATCCGGTGCTCGGCCAGTTCGGCGGCGAGCTGCTTGGTCAGTGCGAGCACCCCGCCCTTGGCCGCGGTGTAGGAGGAGAACCCGTACCCGGTGTGCCCGGCGATCGAGGCGATCTGCACGATCGAACCCCCGCCCGCCTCGGTCATGGCCGGGATGACGTGCCGCAGCAGGATGAAGTAACCGGTGAGGTTGACGTCGACCACGCGCCGCCACTCCTCGACCGAGCACTCGAGCAGCTTCTTGCGCACGATGATGCCCGCGGCGTTGACCAGTACCCGCGGCGCCCCGGGCAGGGCACCGATCACGTCCCGCACGGCGTCGTCGTCGGTGACGTCGACCGCGTACTCGGTGGCCTTGCCGCCGTGTTCCTCGATCTCCCGCAGGGTGCCGCTCGCCCCGTTGACGTCGAGCAGCGCGACGGTCGCCCCCGTCGCGGCCAGGCGCACCGCGCAGGCCCGCCCGATACCGGAGGCAGCTCCGGTGATGACAGCGCAGTCCATGTTGTTTCCTCTCAACCCATCGCGTATCCGCCGTTGACGTCGACCACGGCGCCGGTCATGTAGCTGGCCGCGGGGGAGGCGAGGAACGCCGCCACCCGCGCGATCTCCTCCGGCTGGGCGAGCCTGCCCAGCGGGCAGTAATCCGGCCGGTAGCCGCGACCGGCGACCATTTCGGTGTCCACCACTCCGGGAGCCACGCCGTTGGCGGTGATCCCGTGCGCCGCTTCGGTCTTGGCGAGCCACTTGACCATCGCGTGCACGGCGCCCTTGCTTGCCACATAGTGCGGCCCGGCGAGCACACCGCCGACCTTGCCCGCGACGGAGCCGATGCAGACCACGCGGCCACCGTGCCGTCGCAGGAGCGGCAACGCCGCCTTGATGGTCCACAGGGTGCCCTTCACGTTGACGCCCAGCACGTGGTCCACTTCGGACTCGTCAAGGTCGTCGACGGACACCGTGTCGCCGTACACCGCCGCCGAGGTGACCAGCGCGTCGAGTGCGGGCAACCCGGACAGGATCGCGCGCACCCCGGCCAGGTCGGTGACGTCCACCGTGTGCCCGGTGGCGGTCCCGCCCTCGGCCCTGATGGTGGCGACGGTGCGGGCGGGGTCGTTGACGTCGAGCACCGTCACCTCGGCGCCCGCGGCCGCCAGCTCGCGAGCGATGTGCGCGCCGATGCCGCGGGCGGCGCCGGTCACGACGGCCTGACGGCCGTGCATCCCGGCGGCGCCGCCCGCGGCGAGAACACCGGTCACGAGCCGGCGCCGTTGCGGCGCTCGTGGGCTTCCAGTTCCTCCATCAGCACCGGCACGCCGAGAGTGCAGGTGTGGATGCCCAGGACGCTGGTCAGCTCCAGGACCTCCATGATCTCTTCCTTGGTCGCCCCGTAGCCCAGCGCGTTGCGGATGTGCTGGCGCAGACCGGGCTCGTAGAGGTGCGTGGTGGAAGCGTCGATGGCGGTGTAGATCAGCTCCCGCACCTTCGGCTCGAGGACACCCTTGCGCCACGGCACCGACGAGAAGGTCAGGTAGGCCTCGAAGAACTCGGGGTCCAGGCTGAGCAGCCCCTCCCAGAAGGGGTTCCAGTAGCCCCGTTCGGACACGAACCGCTCACGCAGCTCCCGTTGGCTCTCGTTGAGCTCGATCGATGTCATGCTGGTCTCCTTCACTGAGCGGCCAGTTCGGCGCGGCGGCGGCGGGTGGCTTCTTCGTCGACGCGCAGCCCCTCCGGATCGGTGCGCGGATCGCCGGTGATGACGACGCCGTAGTCGCGGTAGGCGCCCTCGACTGTCACGTACTCGTCACGCACGTCCCGCTTGACCCGTTCCGGGTCGCGGTCGAGCGGGTTGCCCCAGCCGCCACCGCCATTGGTGAGGTAGCGGAACACCGCGTGCGGCTTGGTGTGCCACACGGGGGTGCTGGCGAAGTAGAAGTACTCCCCGTCCGGGTCGACGCACTTGGTCTCCGGGTCGAGCATCCCGGCCACCGGGGTGGCACGTGCGTACACCTCGTCGGAAGTCCCGAGCAGTTCCCTGGTGCGCACGACGTCGCGGTCCTCGGCGTGGAACAGCCACGTCGCACCGAGCGCGCCGCTCTTGCCGCCGTACACCCCGAGACCGCTGGGGCTCTTGGTGTGCAGCGGGCTGGACCAGTGCTCGGCCGCGGTCAGGTACAGGGTGTCCTTGAGGACCGCGGCGCCGCCGCGGTTGGTGCCCGCACCGGAGCTGTCCGGGACGTACTCCTTGCGCAGCACCACCGCGGGCAGCTCGGACTCGATCGCCTCGGTCGCCGGATCGAGGTTGTTGGCCTGGTAGACCACGGAGTAGCTGTCCGCGTCGCCGGCCTCGGTGGCGCCCCACGGGCCGTGCTCGCCACCGCACTGCGCGGTGGTCACCCACGGCGTCCCGTCCTCGAGCACACCGTTGGCGTTGTGGATGTTGAGCGAGCCGTAGTCACCGCCGACGGCCTTGCGGCCCAGTGCCTTCTCCAGCGCACGGAACACCGCCAGCAGGACCGGTCCGGTGCTCTCCCAGTACAGGAACACCGCGCCGTCCGGTGGGGTGGCGCTGATGAACGTCCCGGCGGGCAGCACGATGTCGATGTCCCGGTAGGCACCGGAGGTGAACGGTGTCGCCGGGTCGATCAGGAATTTCAGTGCGACACCCACGGCGGTCTTGGTGTCCAGGATTCCCGCGTTGATGCTGGTGCGCGCCTGCGGCGAGGTTCCGCTGAAGTCCAGCTCCATGCGGTGCCCGGCCTTGGTGATCCTGACCTTGATCCGGTATTCGACCGAGTCGTCGATGCCGTCGCAGTCAATGCCCTCCTCGGCCTCGTACACGCCGTCGGGCAGCTCGGCCAGCGCGGTGCTCATCGCCTCGGCGGAGACGTCGGTGCTGTACCGGATAGCCCCGAGGTAGGCCTCGACCCCGTAGCGTGCGACGCTTTCCTGGATCAGCTGCTCGCCCAGCAACAGGTTCGCGTAGATGGTCTTGATGTCGGGCAGCAGCAGCGCGCAGTAGCGAGCGTTGTCGAAGATCAGGTTGAACGCGGACTTGACCGGCTTGTCGTCCCGGTAGAGCAGGGTCGGTGCGATGACCAGGCCGTTCTCGTAGACGTTGCGCTTGGTGCCGCTGAACCCGGCGGGCACGACGCCGCCCATGTCCAGCTGGTGGGCGCGCAGCGTGACGAAGGAAATGATGCGGCCGTCCGCGAACACCGGCCGGATGAAGCAGATGTCGTTGACGTGGTTGCCCGCGCGGTACGGGTCGTTGCAGATCACCACGTCGCCGGGACGCAAGTTCTCCGGCCCGTACTCTTCGATGGTGTTGCGGACCGCCTCGGACATGGTGCCGAGGAACATCGCGAGGCTGTTGCTCACCGACGACATCGGGTAGTTCTGCTCCGGCGGTCCGGAGATGGTGGCCGCGAAGTCGTACCAGTCGCGCAGGATCAGCGAGAACGCGTTGTTGAGCAACCCGGTGCACATGTGCTGCACGATGTAGCGCATCCGGCTGGACAGCACCGTCGCGGTGAACCGGTCGGCGCCGTACCGCTCGGCGAACTGCGCATCGTCGAGGTCCTTGAGTGAAACGGTCACGGGTTTCTCCTTCACGCCTTGCGAATTCGCAGCTCACCGTGGGAGCCGACGTGGGCGGTCTGGCCGGGTACGAGGAACGTGGTGGACAGCGGTTCCCTGATCACGGCGGGGCCGGGGATCTGGTCGCCGGCGCGCAGATCGGCCCGCTGGTACTCGTGTGCGGGGAGGTCTTCGTCGGTGAGGTAGCGGATGGTCAGGGTCCGGGTCGGCTCGGGGCGCTCGCCCGCGGGCCGCTCCGGCAGCACCGGGTACTCGACCTTGTCGGCGTTCACCACGGCCTGCACCCGGTAGGTCACGCCCTGCACCGGCAGCGCCTCGAACTTGTTGCCGCTGCGCTCGGCGTAGGCCTCGTGGAAGTTGGCCACCATCTGCTCGACGCCCTCGGCGGTGATCTCGCCGTTCGGCACCGCGATGAACGGCGTCTCCCAGGTCTGGCCCGCCAGCCGTCCGTCGAAGCTGCGGACGAAGGTGACCTTGCCGCGGTCGGCGTCCTTCAGCCGCTCCGAGAGCCGCTGTTCCATGGAGCGGTAGACCTTGTCGATCGACTCGGCGGCTTCCGCGGTGAGCAGGGTGTAGGCGCTGCGGCTGTCGGCGTAGACCAGGTCGGTGCTGACGAGGCCCAGCGCGGAGAACAGGCCGGGGTGCGGCGGCACGATGACCTCGGCCGCGTGCACCAGGTCGAGCACCGCGGGAAGCAGCATCGGACCCGCGGCACCGTAGGCGACCAGGCTGTAGTCGCGGGGATCGACGCCGTGCTGGATCGCGATGTTGGTGACGCCTTCGGCGATGTTGTTGATCCCGATGTTGAACGCGTAGGACACGCGCTGTTCGAACGACAGCTTGGTGTCCAGTGCCTCGAAGGCCTGCCGGGACAGCTCCGGGTCGAGTTTCATCCGGCCGCCCGCGAAACCGTCCGGGTCGATGATCCCCATGAGCAGACAGGTGTCGGTGGTCGCGGGTTGCGTGCCGCCGATGCCGTAGCACGCCGGTCCGGGATCCGCGCCCGCGCTGCCCGGCCCGACCTTCAGCTCGCCCGCCGCGTTGATCGTGACAAGGCTGCCGCCGCCGGCGCCGATGCTGGAGATCTCGTTGGACAACGCGTTGACGATGAGGTCGTGTTCCAGTTCGAAGGTGGTGTTCACGAACGGCGTGCCGTCGGTGACCATGCTGATGTCGCACGAGGTTCCGCCCACGTCCGCGCACAGCAGGTTCCGGGCGCCGATCAGGCTGCCGAAGTGTGCACTGGAGACGGTGCCCGCGGCCGGGCCGGCGAACACGATCCGGAACGGGTGCTCCATCGCGACGTCGGAGCGAACCAGCTGGGCGGCGCAGTCGGCGAAGTTCAGATCGCCAGTGAACTTCAAGTCGCGCAGTCCGGCGTCGAGGCGACGGGTGTATTCGCCGTAGATCAGGCGCATGAACACGTCGACGACGGTCGTGGAGGCGCGGGCGAACTCCTTGGCCAGCGGGGAGACCTCGCTGGAGATCGACACCGGGATGTCGCCCAGTTCCTCCTGCACCAGCTGGCGCAGGCGCTCCTCGTGGTGGTCGTTGACGTAGGCGTTGATCAGGCAGATCGCCACGCCCTCGACGCCGCAGCGGCGCAGCACCGCGAGTTCGGCGCGGGTCTGGTCCTCGTCGAGCGGGATCAGCACACCACCGTCGGCGGTGAGCCGCTCGCGGATACCGCGGCGAAGATAACGGGGCACCAGCGGGCGGTTGGCGTCGCCGTACGAACGGCGCCACGCCGGGTTCATCAGGCCCTCGACGGGTCGCCAGGTGCGCCCGACGTCGAGGATGTCGCGGTGGCCCTCGGTGGTGAGGAACGCGATCTTGGGCAGCCGGCGGGTGATCACGGCGTTGAGGCCGTGGGTGCTGGCGTGGTTGAAGACCTCGGCCGCCTCGACGCCGATCTCCTCGGCTCCCTTGAGCACGCCCCGCTCGGTGGTGCGCACGTCCGTGGCGACTTTGACGGTCTTGATCTTGCCGTCCTCGATGGCCACGACGTCCGTGAACGTCCCGCCGACATCGACTCCGATCATGGTGGCTTCTCCCTTCTCAGTTGACGTCGAGGCCATCGGAGGCCAGAGCGATCGGGCCGAGCAGCGGGCCCGGCTCGCGGGCCACCGACTCGAGCGTCTTCTGGTGTTTCACGACGGTGAACCAGCCGCCCTCGGACAGCACCGGGTAGCGCCGGAAGTCGGCGGCGGTGCTGCCGGGGAAGTCGCGGGCGAGCTCGACGCCCAACGCGCGCAGGTCCTCTTCGGAAACGTCCTCCCGCGGCACGGAAAGGCCTTGCGGAGCAGGGGACTTCTCATCACTCACGGGCCATCACTCCAGTGTGCTGCCGGTGGATTTGTTTCGTGTACCAGTCGGTCTACGAAACGGTGACGGGAAGCACTCTAAGGCGCGGGTCGGAACCTGACAAGCCCGGACCGGGTGAGCTTCCGTGATCGGTGTGGACGGTGGGTGAGCGAGCACGACGTGGTGCGAGCGGAATAGGCTCTGGTGTCATGCCAAGACCACCAGGGCACGGGCCGGGTTACGAGATCAAGCGGCAGGAGATCATCGACCAGGCGGCGCGGCTGTTCGCCAAGCAGGGTTACGCGGCCACCGGGATCGCCGAGATCGGGCAGGTCGCCGGCCTTGCGAAGGGTGCGCTCTACTACTACATCGGGTCCAAGGAGAACCTTCTCGTCGAGATCCAGAACCGCGTCCTGAACCCGTTGCTGGCGGCTGCCCGGCGGATCGCGGCCCTGGACGAGGATCCGGTCCTGCGTCTGCGACTGCTGTCCCAGACCCTGCTGGAGCTCATCCTGGCTCGGCTCGACCACATCTGGGTCTACGAACACGACTACCGGCACCTGCGCGGTGCGAACCGAACGCGGCTGCTCCACCAGCGGCAGGAGTTCGAGAAGATCGTGCGGGACCTGCTCGTGGAGGCGATGGAGACGGGCGCGTTCCGCAAGATGGACGCGCGCCTGGCGATGCTGCAGTTCCTCAACATGCACAACCACACCTACCAGTGGGCCAAGCCCGGCGGTAAGTGGGATGCGGAGTTCCTGTCCCGGGAGTACTGCGCCACGCTGATCTCCGGCTTCCGCAGCCCGTCCTACGACGCCGGCGACCTCGAGGAGCGGGTGCGGCGGTTCCGGGAGCACGAGCAGGGATGAGGCCGTTCCCGCCGCCGCGTCCGTGTGGGACGGACGCGCGTCCATCCCACACGGCGCTTCGCTAGTTGATCTTTCCCGTGAGGTTGGGTAAGCGCGTGGCGGGTGGGCCGTCGATGCTGGTGTGGTGTCGGTGATGGTTGTGGTCGTGGAGGAAGCCGGGCAAGGTGGCGCGCCGTGCGGTTTGTGAGTGGTAGGGCCCTGCGTAGGCCCATTCGTCGAGCAGGGTGCGGTTGAACCGCTGGACTTTGCCGTTGGTTTGCGGACGGTAGGGGCGGGTGCGTGTGTGGTGGATGCCGGCGGCGGTGAGGGTGTTGCGCCAGTTGCGTGAGCGGTAGCAGGAGCCGTTGTCGGTCAGCACTCGCTGCACGGTGATGCCGTGGGAGGCGAAGAACGCCTGTGCCCGGGTCCAGAACGCGACCGCAGTGGTCTTGGTCTCGTCGGGCAGGATCTCGGCGTACGCCAGCCGGGAGTGACCGTCCATGGCGTTGTGCAGGTAGCTGTAGCCGATCTGGGGTTTGCCGTGCGGGTAGCGGGCGGTGGTGGTGGCCTTGCGGTGCTGGTTGCCAGTGGCGCGGTTACAGACCCGGTGGCCGCCGTCGGGGATGTTGCCCAGCTTCTTGATGTCGACGTGCACCAGCTCACCCGGTGTGGCGCGTTCGTAGCGGCGCACCACCCGCCCGGTGGCTCGGTCCAGGTGCCTCAGACGGGCCAGGCCATAGCAGGTCAGCACGCGATGCACGGTGGAGGCAGCCAACCCCAGCAGGGCGGCGAATGCGCGCCGGCCCCCACCGGCGCGCCACCGTTTCGCGGTGGCCACCGACACCTGGAATCGCTCCGCTGCCAGCCGCAGCGGCCACCCCTCCTCCACGACACACCGGGCCAGACGCAGTCTGCCGGTCGGGGTCAACGGCGCGTTACGGTGAGACACGAGGACCTCCTGCGGCGCGGTGCAGATTGTGGTGATCCACACCGAACCCGGAGGTCCTCCCTCATTTCAAGATCATCCAACTCCGTGTCCCCGCGTTCACAACCTCCCCGAGCAATACACCTAGCCGAGCACGGATTTCCGCACGGCGGCGGCGATCCGCTCCTGGTCCGGGAGCCACTCGCGCTCCAGCGAGGGTGCGTAGGGCGCGGGGGTGTGGGCGGCGCCGACCCGCAGGACGGGCGCGTCGAGCGTCCAGAACCCGTGCTCGGCCGCGACTGCGGCCAGTTCCGCTCCGACGCCGAAGGCTTCCACGGCCTGGTGCGCCACCACGAGCCTGCCGGTCTTGGCCAGTGACCGCAGCACCGTCTCGGTGTCCAGTGGAGCGATCGTGCGCAGGTCGATCACCTCGACGCTGATCCCGTCCTGGGCGAGTTGCTCCGCCACCGCGGTGCACTCGTGCACCAGTTTCGAGTACGACACCAGCGTCACGTCGGTGCCCTCGCGCCGGATGGCTGCCTTGCCCAGCGGCACCAGGTGGCCGGGTCGCGGCCGCGGGCCCTTGCGCCCGTACAACAGCCGGTTCTCCACGAACACCACCGGGTTCGGATCGCGGATGGCAGCCCGGAGCAGGCCGTAGGTGTCCGCCGGGGTCGACGGCATCACCACGGTGAGCCCGGGGATGTGCGCGAGCAGCGCCTCCAGGCTCTGGGAGTGCTGGCTGCCCGAGGATTTGCCCGCGCCGAACTGGGTGCGCACCACCAGCGGCATGCTCACCGCGCCGCCGGTCATGAACCGCAGCTTCGCGGCCTGGTTCATCAGCTGGTCCAGGCACACGCCGAGGAAATCGAAGTACATCAGCTCCACGACCGGGCGCAGGCCGGCCATGGCCGATCCGACACCCGCGCCGATGATGGCGCTCTCCGAGATCGGGGTGTCGCGCACCCGCCCCGGGTAGGCCTCTGCGAGTCCGCGGGTGAGCCCGAAGACGTTGCCGCCCGCGCCGACGTCGATCCCGGCCAGGAACACGTCCTCATCGGCGGCCAGCTCGTGCTCGAGCGCCTCCCGGACGGCGTCCATGGTGCGAAAGACCTCGCCGTCCGGTTCGGGCGGCTCCGGAACCGGCTCCCTGGGCACGCCTACGAAGTGGTGGAGGGTCTCTGGTTCCGGCTCGTCCGCGGCCTGCGCCTGCTCGACCGCGGCGTCGATGACCGCGTCGACCTCGCGGTCGATCTCGGCCACCCGGTCCGGGGCGAGCCGGGCCGCGAGCACCGTCAACGGGTCGCGCATCTTCCATTCCGTGAGCTCGGCTGGTTCCCGATAGCGTTCCGGGTCACCCTCGTAGTGCCCGTGCCAGCGGTAGGTCTCGGCCTCCACCAGCACCGGTCCCCCGCCTGCCCGCAGGTCGCGCACCAGGCCGCTCACCGTGTCGGCCACCGCGAGCACGTCGTTCCCGTCGACGTGCGCGAAGTCGATCCCGTACCCGCGGGCCCGGTCGGCCAGCGTCGCGCGGTGCTGGTCCTTCGCCGCCGAGAACTCGGCGTAGTGGTTGTTCTCGCAGAAGAAGATGATCGGGAGCCGCCACACGGCGGCGAGGTTGACCGCCTCGTGGAACATGCCCTGCGCCACCGCGCCGTCCCCGAAGAACGCGACGACCACGCCGCCGCGGGAGCGCAACTGCGCAGCGGTCGCCGCTCCGGTGGCGATGGGCAGCCCGGCCGCCACGATGCCGTTGGCGCCGAAAATGCCCTTGCGCGGATCGGCGATGTGCATCGAACCGCCGCGGCCCCGGCACGTCCCGGTGCTGCGGCCCATCAGTTCCGCGAACATGCCGGTGACATCGAGCCCCTTGGCGATGCAGTGGCCGTGGCCGCGGTGTGTGGAGGTGACCACGTCGCGGTCGTCGAGCGGCCAGCAGGCCCCCACGGCTGTGGCCTCCTGGCCGATCGACAGGTGCAGGAACCCGGGGATCTGGTTGACGCGGTAGAGCCGGGAGGCGCGGTCCTCGAACTGCCGGATCAGCCGCATCCGCCGGTACATCTCGGTTTGCGCCGCGACGTCGGCGCCGACGTCGCTCGCCTGGGTGGAAGTCATCTCGATCTCGCCCTTGTCGTGCTGGGGTTTCGGCCCGCCCCCTTGACATCTGGCGGGGAACCACGATTCTTGTACCGATTGTTCGAAAAAACAACTCTGACGCGAAGGTGGGTCGGATGCGAGCGTTGCGGTGGCACGGCCGGGGTGATCTGCGACTGGACGAGGTGCCCGAGCCGCCCGAGCCCGGCCCAGGCGAGGCGCTGGTGGCGGTCGCCTACGCGGGCATCTGCGGTACCGATCTGCACGAGCACACCCACGGTCCGAACCTGATCAGGGAAAAGCCCCACCCGCTGACCGGGTTCAGCCCGCCGGTGACCCTGGGGCACGAGTTCAGCGGCCGGGTCGTCGCACTCGGCTCCCCGGTGCCGGGTATCGAACCCGGCACCCGGGTTGCCGTCGACCCCTGCCTGCGCTGCGGCAGCTGCCGCTGGTGCCGCCACGGCGAGTACCACATCTGCGCCAAGGGTGGTTCCGTCGGCCTCGCCTCGCCGGGCGCGTTCGCCCCGCTGGTCACGGTGCCCACCTACGGGCTCGTCCCGGTGCCGGACGGGGTGTCCGACGAGCTCGCCGCGCTGGCCGAGCCGCTCGCCGTGGGACTGCACGCCGTGCGCCGGGCCGGCGTGCGCCCGGGTGACAACGTTCTGCTCCTCGGTGCCGGGCCGATCGGCGTCGCGGTGCTGATGGCGCTCGAACTCGCCGGTGCGGCGGGAATCTACGTCAGCGAGCCGGTCGCCGACCGGGCCAAACGGGCGGCTGAACTCGGCGCGACCGAGGTCTACGACCCCGCCGTCACCGACGTGCGGCGCGAGGTGTTCCTGCGCACCGGGCGAATCGGACCGGACGTCGTCGTCGAGGCCACCGGACGGCCCGAGCTCGTCGAGCTCGCCGTGTCCGCGGTGCGGCGCGGAGGCCGGGTGGTGCTCGCCGGAATCAGTGGTGGCGCGGCGTCGCTGCCGCTGAAGCAGATCGTGCCGTTCGAGCGGACCGTGCTCGGCACGCTCGGCTACAACTTCGACATCCCCCGGGTGCTCGACCTGGTCGCCGCGGCCCGGTTCGACCCCACGCCGCTTCTGACCGGTGTGTACCCGCTTGCCCGGGGACTCGACGCGTTCCACGACCTCGCCTCCCGTTCCCACCTGAAGATCCTGCTCGACCCCGAGGAGCACTGAGATGGATTTTGATCTGCCCGCGGAAACCGTTGCGCTGCAGCGGATGTGCCGCGATTTCGCCGCGAAGGAGATCGCGCCGTACGCAGCCGACTGGTCCGAACGGTGCCACTTCCCGGCGCAGGTGTTCCGCAAGCTGGGCGAGCTGGGGCTGATGGGCATGCTCGTCGACGAGTCCTACGGCGGGGCGGACGCGGGGTTCGTGTCCTATGTGGCCGCAATGGAAGCGCTGGGCGAGGCGGACCAGTCGGTGGCGTCGGCGTGGAACGCGCATTCCACGATCGCAACCCTGCCGCTGGCGCGTTTCGGGACCGAGGAACAGAAGAAGCGCTGGCTCGTCCCGCTCGCCACGGGCGAGAAGCTCGGCGCGTTCGGGCTGACCGAGCCCACCGCGGGTTCGGACGCCGCGGGTATCCGCACCACGGCTCGGCGCACCGAGGACGGCTGGGTGCTCAACGGCACCAAGATGTTCATCAGCAATGCCGGCACCGAGATGAGCCTCGGCGTGACCGTGCTGGCCGTCACCGGCACCGACGACAACGGCAAGAAGCGGTACGGGACTTTCTTCGTACCGGACGGCACCGCCGGTTACGACAAGGGGCGGCCGCTGCGCAAGCTCGGGTGGCACGCACTGGACACCCGCGAGCTCGTGTTCACCGACTGCTGGGTCCCGGAGGACCACCTGCTGGGGGAGGAGGGCAACGGGCTCCGGCAGTTCCTCGAGGTGCTGGACGCGGGACGGATCAGCGTCGCCGCGTTGTCACTGTCGCTCGCGCAGGCCGCACTCGACCTCGCCGTCCGCCACGCGGGTGAGCGCGAGCAGTTCGGCCGTCCGCTCAACAGGTTCCAGGCGGTTGGGCACAAGCTCGCCGACATGGCCACGGAGGTCGAAGCCGCGCGCTGGCTGGTCTACCGCGCCGCGTGGCTGGGGGACCAGGGCCGCCCGTTCGCCAAAGCCGCGGCCATGGCGAAGCTGTACGCGTCCGAAGTGGCCAATCGCGCGGCCAGCGCGAGCGTGCAGATCCACGGCGGGTACGGGTTCATCCGCGAGTCCGCGATCTCGCGCTTCTACGCCGACGCGAAGATCCTGGAGATCGGCGAGGGCACCAGCGAGGTGCAGCGCAACGTCATCGCCCGCTCCCTCGTCCCGACCGGTAAGGAGATGCCGCGATGAGCGATGAGGTGCTGGTCGAGGAACAGGACCGGGTCCTGGTCATCACGATCAACCGCCCACGGGCCCGCAACGCCGTGAACGCGGCGGTCGCCACCGCCGTCAACGCGGCACTCGAACGACTGACCGAGCGCGACGACCTGCTCGCCGGTGTGCTGACCGGTGCCGGGGACACGTTCTGCGCGGGGATGGATCTCAAGGCCTTCCTGCGAGGGGAGACCGTCTCGCTGCCCGGGCTGGGACTGGCTGGGCTGACCGAGCGACGACTGACGAAGCCGATGATCGCCGCGGTCGAGGGCTACGCGCTCGCCGGCGGGTGCGAGCTTGCGCTGGCCTGTGACCTGATCGTCGCGGCGGACAACGCCCAGTTCGGCATACCCGAGGTCAAACGCGGCCTCGTCGCCGCGGCGGGCGGGCTGCTGCGGCTGCCCACGCGCATGCCCTACCAGCTGGCCATGGAATACGCGCTCACCGGCGACCCGTTCGACGCGACCGTGGCGCACCGCCACGGCATGGTCAACCGGTTGACACAGCGGGGCCGGGCACTGACCGAGGCGATGGCGCTCGCGCGCCGCATCACCGCCAACGCACCGCTGGCAGTGCGGGTGTCCAAGGCGGTCGTCAGCCGGGCACCCGGGTGGAGCGAGGAGGTGGCCTTCGAGCGCCAGCGGGAGCTGGTGCAGCCGGTCTTCGTCTCCGAGGACGCCCGGGAAGGTGCACGGGCGTTCGCGGAAAAGCGGGATCCGGTGTGGCGGGGTAAGTGAGGCTCCGAGGGCACACGCGGAGCGAACCCGGATCACGCGATCTTGATGCGCGGCAGCACAGCTTTGAGGGTCTGCCTCTGCTCCCTCCACCTTCAACATATCCCGGACCAGGGGGCTTGCGGCAAGCCCCGGTCGGTGCCGCAGAATTGCCGACCGCCGGCCGGACGAGCCGGGGAACCGGGGGGATCGCGAAATGCGTGTGCTGCTTACGTCGTGGGGATCGCGCGGGGATGTCGAACCGCTGGTGGCGCTCGCGGTGGCGCTGCGGGAGCTCGGCGCCGAGGCGCGGCTCTGCGTGCCGCCCGACGAGGAGTTCGCGGAATTGCTCGGCCGGGCCGGTGTGCCGCTGGTGCCGTTCGGCCCCGCGGTCCACTCCATCGTCGCCAGGCCGGAGCCGCCGACGGTGGAGGACGCCTTCCGGCTCGCCCGCGAGCTGGTCACCGCGCGGTTCGAAACGCTGACCGCCGCCGCCGAGGATTGTGACGCGCTCGTGGCGACCGGCCTGATGCCCGCCGGCGCCCGGGACGTGGCCGAAAAGCTCGGCATCCACTACGTGCTCGCCTGCTTCCACCTCCTCGGGCTGCCGTCGCGGCACTTCCCGCCGGGGCGGCGGCCGGGCAAACCCTCCCAGCGGGAGGAAACCGACAACCGGGCGTTGTGGGAGCAGGACGCCCAGCGGGTGAACGACCTGTACGGCGAAGTGCTCAACAGCCACCGCGCGGCGATCGGCCTGCCACCGGTCGCCAACGTCCGCGACCACGTCCTGACCGGACGGCCCTGGCTGGCCGCGGACCCGGTGCTGTGCCCGTCGGAGGGCCGGACGGAACTCGACGTCCTGCAGACCGGGGCGTGGATCCTGCCCGACGAACGACCGCTGCCGGACGACCTGGAGGCGTTCCTGGACGACGGCGCGCCACCGGTGTACGTCGGGTTCGGCAGCATGGCCCCGCACGTCGCGCGGGAGGCCGCGCGGGTGGCCGTCGAAGCGATCCGCGCTCAGGGTCGCCGGGTCCTGCTCGCCCGCGGCTGGGCCGGGCTGACCCCGGACGGCGGCGACTGCTTCGTCATTGGCGAGGTCAACCAGCAGGCGCTGTTCCGCCGGGTGGCCGCCGTCGTGCACCACGGCGGCGCGGGCACCACCACGACCGCCGCCCGCGCGGGTGCGCCCCAGGTCATCGTGCCCCGCATCGCAGACCAGCCGTTCTGGGCCGGGCGCGTGACCGAGCTGGGCATCGGCGCGACGCACGACGGCCCGGCGCCGACCGTCGACTCCCTGTCCGCCGCGCTCGCCGCCGCCCTGGCACCCGGGACGCGCGCCAGGGCGACCGAGGTGGCCGGCCAGGTCCGCGGCGACGGCGCGGCGGTGGCAGCGAAACTGCTCCTGTCGGAAGCCGCCTGACTGGGGGTGTCAGGACCAGGCGAGCCGGCCGTGCCGCGGATTACCGTGGGAACGTGGCCGACGAACCGAACCTGCTTGGCGACTTCCTGCGCGCCCGCCGCGAACTCGTCACCCCCGAACAGGCCGGGATCCCCGTCCACGGCGTGCGGCGGGTTCCCGGCCTGCGCCGCGAAGAGGTCGCGATGCTCGCCGGCATCAGCGCCGACTACTACCTGCGCCTCGAACAGGGCCGCGACCGCAGGCCGTCGGTCCAGGTCCTCGAGTCGATCGCCCGTGCGCTCCAGCTCGACGAGGAAATGACCGCCTACCTGGTCGGGCTCGCCGCCGAGAAGCCCCGGCGCAGGCGGCGGCCGCCCAGGGAGACGGTGCCCGCCGGCACCGCCAAACTCATCGGGACGCTCCCGCTGCCCGCGTTCGTCGAGGGGCGCTACTTCGACGTCCTCGCCGCCAACCCGCTGGCCACGGCGTTGTCCCCACGCCTGGCGCCGGGCGGCAACCGGCTGCGGGACGTGTTCCTGGATGCCGGAGAGCGGGCGCTCTTCCCCGACTGGGAGACCGCCACCGAGGAGCTGATCGCGGGCTTCCGCCAGTCGGTGGGCACCGACATCGACAACCCCCGCTTCGTCGAGCTCGTCGGCGAGCTGTCCCTCGCCAGCCCCCGGTTCCGGCGGCTCTGGGCCCGCCACGACGTGCAGCCGCGGCAGGGCGCGCGGGTGCGGTTCGACCACCCCCAGGTCGGGCGGCTGGTGCTGCACCGGGAAAAGCTCGTGATCACCACCAGCAGCACCGAAGGGATGATGCTGGTCGTGTACCACGCCGACGCGGGCAGCGACGACGCGGACAAGCTCGCGCTCCTCGCCTCCGCCGCCCTGCCGGCACCCGCGCCGGATCACTCCTTCGGCTGAAAGAGGTGCGCGGCCGCGTGCGGCGGCGCACCCTTTCGTCCATGGCGTTCGGAAAAGCCGCCGCCGTGGCGGCTGTCCTGATCACGGCTGCCGCGACGGCGGCCGGGGCCGAACCCGCCCACGGCGAGCAGGCCTTCACCGTCGACGGCACGTTCACCGCGCCCGAGGGGATCACCTCGGTGTTCGTCGCCGTGTGGGGCGCCGGTGGCGGGGGTGGCGAGGCGAACCCCGGCGGCGGTGGGGGAGCGGCGTGGTGTTCCGTCGCGGTCACCCCGGCCGCCGAGTACACCATCACCGTCGGCGCGGGCGGGCAGGCCGGGGCGCCGGGCAGCGACTCCACCGTGGGTGTCGCGGGAAGCCCGGCGCTCGTCGTGGCGCACGGGGGCGCGGCCGGGACAGCCGACGCGCCGGGCCGGGGCGGCGCCGCCGACTGCGGCACCTCGCCCGGCCTCGCCGCGCCCGGCAGCGACGGCACCGCCGACCGGCCCGGCGAGGCGGGCGTGATCCCGAGCGCGCCGCCGGGCGGGATCGGCGCCGGCGGCGCGGCCGGGATGCCCGGCGCGCCCGGGTACGTCTACTTCTGGTGGTGATCCGCCAGCTTCGAATGCCGCCTGCTGTAGCCGAAGTACACCACCAGCCCGATGACGAACCAGATCGCGAACCGCAGCCACGTCTCCGGCTGCAGGAACGTGATCAGCCAGATGGAGAACGCCACGCCGATCGCGGGCACCACCGGCATCCCCGGGCAGCGGAACGTGCGCGGCAGGTCCGGACGGCGGTATCGCAACACCACCACCGCCACGCACACCACCACGAACGCCAGCAGGATCCCGATGTTCGTCAGCTCCGCGGCCTCCCCGATCGGCAGCAGCCCGGCGATCACCGCTGCCGCCACGCCGAGGATCCACGTCATCCGGCTCGGCACCTTCTTCACCGGGTGCGTGCCGGAGAGCCACTTGGGCAGCAACCCGTCGCGGCTCATCGCGTACCCGACGCGCGTCGCGCCCAGCAGGAACGTGAACAGCACGGTGAGGATGCCGAGGATCGCACCGACCGCGATCACGCCGCCGAGCCACCGCAACCCGACCGATTCGAAGGCGCTGGAGAACGCGGCTTCCGAGTCGATGTCGGTGTAGGGCACCATCCCGGTCAGCACCAGGCACGCCAGCACGTACAGCACCATCGAGATCCCGAGCGAGTACAGGATCGCCTTGGGCATGTGCTTCTGCGAGTCGCGCGACTCCTCGGCCGCGGTGGACATCGCGTCGTAGCCGAACACCGCGAAGAACACCGTCGCCGCGCCGGTGAACGCGCCGCTGACACCGAACGGGAAGAAGTCGGACCAGTTGCCGGTGTTGACGTGGAACGCGCCGACCACGATCACCAGCACCACGAGCGCGACCTTGAGGTACACCAGCAGCGTCTCGAACCGCGCCGCGGAGCGCATGCCCTGGTTCAGCACGAACGCGATCAGCAGGCACAGCAGCACCGCGAACAGGTTCACCTTGTACGAACCCGCCGCGACGCCCTCCGGTTCGGTGCCCGGCGCGCCGGACATCCACAGTGGCAGGTGGATGTCCAGGAAGCCCAGCAGGTCGTTGAAGTAGCCGGAGATGCCGATCGCGACCACCGCGACGATCGCGGTGTACTCCAGCAGCAGGTCCCAGCCGATGAACCAGCCGACCAGCTCGCCGAGGACCGCGTAACCGTAGGTGTAGGCCGATCCGGCGCGCGGGATCAGCCCGGCGAACTCGGCGTAGGAGAACGCCGCCGCCGCGCTCGCGATCCCGGCCACCAGGAACGAAATGAGCACGGCCGGTCCGGCGGTCTCGTTCGCCACCGCGCCGGCGAGCGAGAAGATGCCCGCGCCGATGATCCCGCCAACGCCGATCGCGGTCAGCTGCCACAGGCCCAGGGTCCGCTGGAGCCCGCCGCCTTCCACGGCCTCGATCTGCTCGACGGGTTTGCGCCGGAACAGCTCGTGTACGGCCACCGATCTCCCCAATCACTCGTTCGGGTATGACCGGATCACGTTACTAGGGAAGGGCTCGCCCCGGGACCCACGAAGGTCCCGGGGCGGTGGGGGATCAGCCGAACTGGCCCGGCTGGTAGTCGCCGGCCGGGTTCCGGACGATGACGTTGATGCGGTTCCACGTGTTGATGAGCGCGATCGCGGCGACCAGCGCGGCGAGCTGCTCCTCGTCGTAGTGCTTGGCCGCGTTGGCCCACACCTCGTCGCTGACCCCGCCCGCGGCGTCGGCGAGGCGGGTGCCCTCCTCCGTCAGCTCCAGTGCGGCGCGCTCGGCCTCGGTGAACACGGTGGCTTCCCGCCACGCCGCGACCAGGTTGAGCCGTGTCGGCTCCTCGCCCGCCGCCACGGCGTCCTTGAAGTGCATGTCCGTGCAGTAACCGCAGCCGTTGATCTGACTGGCGCGCAGCTTCACCAGTTCCTGTGTCCGGGCGGGCAACGTCGACTCGGCGAGCACCTTGCCCGCACCGAAGAGGTGCTTGACGAACTTGCCCGCGGTGGGGCTGGTGAAGATGTTCAGACGAGCGTCCACGGTGAACTCCTGTTCCGTTCGGGGTTTCTGCCTCCTTGACGGAACAGCGCGCCGAGATGTGACAGCCTCAGCCCGCGGCGGCCTTCTGCGTGAGCGCGGCCGAGCGGCGGCGCGGCTTCTTGTGCAGCACCCCGGCCCGGAAGTAGCTCAGCAGGTCGGCGATCGCGACCGGGTCGTCCAGCTGCGGGCAGTGGCCCCACTCCTCGCGCAGCATCAGCCGGCTGTGCGGCACCAGCGCGTGCAGGCGCCGCCCGGCGGCGGCGGTCACCAGGCGGTCCTTGCCGCACGCGACGACCAGCAGCGGGACGGTGATGCCGTCCAGCCCCTCGTACGCCTCGGCCAGCTCGGCGACCAGCTGGCGCGCCTGGTCCAGACGAGTGGTGGTCGAGCGGAAGTCCGGGAACAGCCCGGTGAACCGGGCGACGTGGGCGACGTCGGCGGCGGCACGGTCGGCGTAGAGCAGCCGCGGCACCACGAACTCCGCGATGGTCCGCACCACGAACCCGGGCACCGGCAACGGCAGCGACGCGGCCAGCCGCAGTGGCAGCGGGTACTTCCCGACGGTCCGGACCAGCCAGGAGTCGACGAAACCGGGCGCGGCGATCGACACCACACCCGCGATCGGCAGCTCGTCGCGGCACGCGGCACGCAGGCTCATGGTGCCGCCGAGCGAGTTGCCGCCCAGCACGACCTTGCCGCGGTCCGAATAGAACCGGACCACCTCGGCCACGAACGCGTCGAGCTGCGCCAGCATCGCGCCGGGGCGCAGGGGATCGGCCTCACCGAAACCGGGCAGGTCGACCGCGACCGCGGGGATCCCGGCGGCGGCGAGTTCGGCCAGCGCCGGGCGCCAGGTGTCGGCGCTGTCGCAGTAGCCGTGCAGGAGGACGAGTCTTCCGGTGCCGCGCTTCGGTTTGGGGCCGACTTCGAGCACCCTGGTGCGCACGCCTGCGAAGCTCCGGTGGCCGGCCCGGACGACTTCCGGGCCGGCGAGCCGTGAGCCCGGCGCCGCCTCGATCTCCCGCTGCACTGCGGTCATGTACCCAGATTAGCGAGTAAATCTCGGGTTCCGCTCAGTAGACGGGGATAACAAACCGGTATCGGCGCCATGTCAACAAGGCGTCTATGCAGGTCAGAGGGTTATCAGCGGGTGAAAACGACCTTGCCCGCGGTCTCCCCCTCCTGCATCAGCCGGAACCCTTCGGCGGCCTCCGACAGCGGCAGCTCCTTGCCGATCTGCGGCTTGATGCCCGTCAGATCGAGGTAGCGGAGCAGGTCCTCCAGCTCGTCCCGGGTGCCCATCGTGGACCCGACGACCCGCAACTGCAGGAAGAACACCCGCTGCAGGTCCGCGCTCGGATCCGGACCACTCGTCGAACCGGACACCACGACGATCCCGCCCGGCTTCAGCGACTTGAGCGAGTGGCCCCAGGTCGCCTTCCCGACGGTCTCGAACACGCCGTCCACCCGTTCCGGCAGCCGCGCGCCGGACTCGAACGTCTGGTGCGCGCCCAGCTGCTCGGCCAGCGCCCGCTTCTCCTCGGACCGGCCGGTCACCCACACCCGCAGGCCCGCGGCCCGGCCGAGCTGGATCAGCGCGGTCGAGACGCCACCCGAGGCGCCCTGCACGAGCATCGTCTGCCCGGGCCGCAGGCCCGACTTCACGAACAGCATCCGGTACGCGGTCAGCCACGCCGTGCCCATCGTGGCGGCTTCGGCGAAGGACAACCCGGCGGGCTTCGGCACGGCGTTGCGGGCGGGCACGACCACGTAGTCGGCGAAGGTGCCCTGGTACTTCTCGGTGAGCAGGGTGCGCTTCGGGTCGAGGGTGTCGTCACCCTGCCAGCCGGGGGCGTTGATCACCGAGTGCAGGACGACCTCCGTCCCGTCCTCCAGCACGCCCGCCCCGTCGCAGCCGAGGATCATCGGGAACTGGTCCGGCTTGATCCCGACCCCGCGCAGGGTCCAGATGTCGTGCATGTTGAGGCTGGCGGCCTTCACGGCGACCTTCACCCAGCCGGACGGCACCTCCGGCTCCGGTCGCTCTCCGACGGTGAGGGCGTCGAGCGGGTTTTCGGGGTTCGGTTCACTGGCGTAGACGGCGAACATGCCTGCAACGTACCTCGCCGGGCCCCCTGGCGTACCCTGGTCAGGTGTTCGACGGCCTGGCGACCTGGTGGGACAACGCCGAGCTGTGGCTTGCGCAGCTGTGGTTCCCGTTGCAGTTCCTGCTGGTCATCGCCGTGCTGGCGCCGCTGTGCGTCGGTGCGGCGTGGCTGATCGACCGGATCGTCGACCGGGTGGCCGCGTGGTTGCGGCCGGGCCGCGACGAGGACGTTTCGAGCCGGTCCTAAGGTGTCGCTGGTGTCAAGCAGGAGGCGGATCACCGTCGCGCTCGTCGGGCTCATCGTGCTCGTGTTCGGTGGCTGGATCGTGCGCGAGACCACCACGTCGACCGAGCCGGCCAGTGGGCTCACGGCGTTGTCCAGCCTGCCCGCCGAGGCGGGCCAGACGTGGCGTCTCATCCAGGCCGGCGGGCCGTTCCCGTACCGCAGCGACGGAACGGTGTTCGAGAACCGGGAAAAGCGGCTCCCCGTCAAGGAGAGCGGTTACTACCATGAATACACGGTGCCCACGCCGGGGAGCGCGGATCGCGGGGCCCGGCGGCTGATCACCGGGGCGCAGACCGAGCTGTACTACACCGGTGATCACTACGCTTCCTTCGTCCAGGTCGACCCGTCGAAGTAGCGAGAACCCCATGTCCTCTTCCCAGACGATCGTCGAGCAGGCCCGCGCGCGCGGCGCCTACTCGCACATCATCGGCAGCAGGCCGGCGGACAAGATGTCCGCCCTCGACGCGATCGCGTCCGCGTTGTCCTTTCCGGACTGGTTCGGCCGCAACCTGGACGCGCTCTACGACTGCCTCACCGATCTGTCGTGGTTGCCCTACGGCGAGCACGTCCTGGTGTGGGCCGGATCGGACCTGCTCAAGGACGCCGACCCGAAGGCGTACCTGGCGATCCGCAGCGTCCTGTCGGACGCCGAGCGCGCCTTGGCGCCGGGCGGCGACCGCGCCGACAGCCGCCGGCTGACGGTCGCCCTCACCGACGACTAGTCCTGCGGGACCCAGTTCGGCTTGCGCTTCTCGCCGAACGCGCGGATGCCTTCCTGGCCCTCCTCGCCGGCGAAGAACTGCGCGGACAGCTTGAGCATGTCGGGGAAGCCGTCGGCCGGGGTGGCCGGGCGCGGGCTGGCGAGCAGTTCCTTGGTCGCGGCGAGCGCGGCCGGGCCGCCGAGTGTGAGCGAGCGGACGTAGGCGTCGGTCGCCTCGTCGAGCTGGTCGGCGTCGACGGCCTTGTTGACCAGGCCGATCTCGGCGGCGCGCTCGGCGTCGAACACGTCCCCGGTGAGGAACAGCTCCTGCGCGGCGCGCGGGTTGACGCGCGGCAGAACCGTGAGCGAGATGACGGCGGGCACGACGCCGATGCGGACCTCGGAGAACGCGAAGGTGACCTCCTTGGCGGCGACCACGATGTCCGCGGCCGCGACCATCCCGACCCCGCCGGCGCGGGCGACCCCGGACAACTTGGCGACGACCGGCTTCGGGCTCGTCCAGATCTGCTCGAGGATGCGGGGGAACTCGTTGACGCCCTGGTCGCCCGCCCCGGCGCCGCGCGCTTCCTTCAGGTCCATGCCGGCGCAGAACACCTTGCCGGTGTGGGTGAGAACGATCACCCGGACGGCGTCGTCGTCCTTCGCCTTGGTCAGCGAGGCGGACAATTCGCGGCGCAGCTGGGCCGACAGGGCGTTCCGGTTGTGCGGCGAGTCGAGGGTGATCGTCGCGACACCACTCGCCACTGAGTAATGCACCAGTTCATCAGTCACGGGCTCACTGTAGTTCGGGTGGTGCGGCGGGGGAGCGTGGTTGTGAGCGGCTGCGCATCGGGACGATCCGGTGACAGCGCGTCAGGGGGCACGCTACGGTGCTACGGAGTGATTCACGAGGGGGAGGAGCTGGTGATGGCTGAGGAGGGCTCGACCTCATCCGCCGACCAGTTGGCGGACGTGTTCGGTGGCGAAAGCCGGTTGAACGCCATGCACGGCGACGCGAAGCGCATGCTGGCAGACGCGAAGGCGGGCCGCTGGGCCGTGGACGAGGAGACGGGATCGCACCTGCGGCGTGCGGTCACACAGATGCAGGATCGGATGAGCGACCTGACCTTGCGGATCAACCGGCTGCAGCAGGCGCCGAAGTTCGGCAACGACGAATACGCGAAAAGAGCATCGGCGCACTTTCTCACAGCGATGGACTCGGATGACCAGTCGCTCGTCCGGGTGTTCCTCGCGGCTCAGGACATGCTCGCGAGCCTCGGCCAGGCTATCGAGATCGCGATCAGCAAGTATGACGCGTCGGACGACGCAGCGGTCCAGGCGCTGCATACGTTCAAGGATCAGGAACTTCGGTGACCATCAACCTTCGCATTCCTCATGCCGTGACAGGTGCGTGCCTGGCGGCAACCATGGCCGCTTGCACCACCACCGTTGCGGGAACAGCATCGCCCATATCCGGTGTGAGCCCCACTGCGAACGCAGACGTGTTCGCAGGGCTGAACGCGTGCCAGGTTCTCGACCAGTTGGTCGCGGGAGAAGGGTTCAATCCCGGCGAAAACACGAGTCGACGCAACGAGTGTGGTGCTCTCAAGCCGCGGTTCGGATCGTACGGTCTTGCCCTGGATCCCGTGCAGGGGCTCCGCGAGTACCGCGAGACGAACGACGCCGTGACGGACGTTTCGGTCAACGGGCGGAACGCCCTTCAGGCCGACATCCCCACCGGTGGGTGCGCGATCGCCATCGAGGTTGGGGAGCACGCCCGCGCCTTGGTGCAGGTCGCACTGGTCACTAGTCCGCGCGATCCGCAGGCCTGCGTGGACGCCCAAGTCCTCGCCGAGAAGCTTGAGCCCCTGCTGCCCAAGGTGCGGTAATCAGTTCTGCCGCGGCAGCAGTTCCTCCACGAACCGCTCCAGGAACGCCTCGAACGACGATCCGCCCCGGTGGTAGACCACGAACTTCGTCAGGCCGGCTTCCAGGTGGCCGTCCAGCAGGCGGTGCAACGACGACCAGTCCGTGGCGATCACGTCCGCCGGGTCGGTGTCCGGGCGTCGGGAGCGCACCGTGGCGGCCAGGGCGTCCGGGATGCCGTCCTCGGCGAGCATCAGGCTCATCCCGTAGTGGTCCGGCTCGATCGAGCGGCCCGCGGCAGCCGCGGCGGTCTCGATGGCCTCGCGGGCCCGGCGTGCTTCCGCCGGGGACAGGAAGCTGCCCAGCCATCCGTCGGCGTACTGGCCGATCCTCCGGTACGCCGCGGGCGCACTCCCGCCGAGCCAGATGTCCACCGGGCGCTCGAGCCGCGGGCCCAGCGAGACGTCCTCCAGCTTCCAGAACTCGCCCGCGAAATCGCCCGCACCGGCCAGCGCCGCCCGCAGCAACCGCAGCGACTCGTCGAACACCGCGGCCCTCGCGCCTGCTGGGACCTCGAACAGCGGCCACTCGCTGCGGCGCGCGGGGCGCAGGCCGAACACCGGCAGCACCCGCTTCGGCGCCAGCGCCGCCAGCGACGCGATCTGCTTCGCCACCAGCACCGGGTGCCGACCGGGCAACACCGCCACCGAACTGCCCGCCTTCAGCGACGAAGTCCGTGCGAGCGCGTGCGCCATCCCGACGAACGGGTCCACCGCGTCCGAGTACACCTGCTCGGAAAACCACACCGAGTCGACCCCGGCGGCCTCCAGCCGGTCGACGATCCCCGGCAACTCCACGGGCGAGGTCTCAGCCCCCAGCCCAACCCCGATCCGGATCTTCACGCCACCCACGTTACGGGTCAGGCCGACCGGGCGGCACCGGCCAACGCGGTGGCGTACCGCTCCAACACCAGCGACACCACCCGCGGATCACCGGCCAGGCAGTCCGCCAGCACCACCGACGGCTCGGCCTCCCGCGCCAGCGCGGCGATCCGGTCGGGCAGCAACCCGGGCGCGAGGAACCACGACGCCACCGCGATCCGCGACGCCCCACGGGCCCGCAGCTTCGCCACCGCCGCGGGCACATCCGGCTTCGCGGCGCTCGCGAACGCCGCCACCGCCCGGAAACCGTGCCGGGACTGCCACCGCCGGGCCAATGCCGCGACCGCTTCGTTCGCCGCGGCGCGCGACGAACCGACCGCGGCCAGCACCACGCCCAGCCCGGGATCGGACACGTCCGCCACCGCCGCCAGCCGGTCGAACGCCACCGGCTCCAGGTCCGCGCCCAGCACGTCGGCGATCGTCACCCGCAGCGCGGGCACCTCCGCCACCAGCGCGGGCAGGTCGACCCGCGCGTGGAAGGCGCTGCCCAGCAGCAGCGGCACCACGACCGCCTCCCGGTGCCCCTCCGCGACCAGGTCCCGCAGCACGTCCGTCACCAGCGGCTCGGACAGGTCCAGGAACGACACCCGCACGTCCAGCTCCGGCGCCGCGGCGGCGATCCGGTCCACCAGCGCCCGCACGGTCGCCGCGGACCGCGGGTCCCGGCTCCCGTGCGCGACGGCGACCAGTGGGATCACAGCGACCCCAGCCCGCGCGCCCGCAGCACGGCCCGCTCCAGCGGCCGGAACACCAGCAGTTCGATGCCGACGCCGACCAGCAGGATCAGGAAGATCGCCGCGATCACGGTCGACATGTCGTTGAGGAACCGGCCGTCGTCCAGGTAAGCGCCCAAGCCCTTGCCCAGCAACGGCGATGTCGCGATGATCTCCGCCGCCATCAGCGACCGCCACGAGAACGCCCAGCCCTGCTTCAACCCGGCGAGGTAGCCGGGCAGCGCCGCGGGCAGCAGGATGTGCCGCGCGGTCGCCAGCCGTCCCGCGCCCATCACCTTGCCGACGCGCGGCAGGATCGGCGGGATCTGGTCGATGCCCGCCACCAGGCCGTTCGCGATCGACGGCACGCTGCCCAGCAGCAGCACCACGTACATCGCGGCCGGCTCCACACCGAACCACAGCACCGCGGCAGGCACCCAGGCCACCGACGGCAGGCTCTGCAGACCGGACAGGAACGGCCCGATCCCGGCCCGCACGAGCTTGACCTTCGCGACCAGCAACCCGAGCGGCGTCGCGATCAGGATGGCGACGAGGAACCCGAGCACCGCGCGGTGCACCGACGTCCACACGAACCCGAAGGCGTCCCCGCTGGTGAACCGGGCCCACAGCTCGTTCCACACCGCGAGCGGCGAGGGCAGTTGGTACTCCGGCCAGAACGCGGCCGCCCACAACGCCTGCCAGACCGCGATCACCAGGACCAGGAACACCACCGGCGGCAGCACCGACCGGACGAACCGGCCCCAGCCGCCCTTCTTCGCGGCAGGCCGGACGGGCGTGTCGAGCGCGTCCAGACCCGCCTCGACCGCCGCGGCGTCCGGTTCGGTGGTCGAGCCCTCAAGCGGCGGCATGGCTGCTGATCACCTCACGCAGGCGGCGGTTGATCACGTCCACCGCGTTCACCTCGTCCTGCCCGGCCAGGCCGTCGACGCGCCACTGCTGCACGACCTTGCCCGGCCGTGACGACAGCAGCACCACTCGCTGCCCGAGCCGGACCGCTTCGCGCACGTCGTGGGTCACGAACACCACCGCGGTGCCGGTCGCCTCCCAGATGCGCAGCAGCTCGGCCTGCAGCACGTCGCGCGTGATGGCGTCGAGCGCGGAGAACGGCTCGTCCATCAGCAGCAGCGACGGCCGTTCCTCGCCGTCCTCGGTGTGGGTGGCCGAGGCCAGCGCGCGGGCGAGCGCCACGCGCTGGCGCATGCCACCGGACAGCTCGTGCGGCCGCTTGGCGCCCGCCCCGGACAGCCGCACCAGCTCCAGCAGCTCGCCGGTGCGGGTCTTGCGCTCGGTGCGGCCCATGCCGGCCAGCTTCAGCGGCAGCTCGACGTTCGCCGCGGCGGTCAGCCACGGCATGAGCGCCGCCTCCTGGAACATGACCGCCGGCCGGGACGTGGTCAGCTCGATCTCACCCGCGCTCGGCCGATCCAGGTTCGCGATCAGGTTCAGCAGGGTGGTCTTGCCGCAGCCCGAGGCGCCGAGCAGGCAGACGAACTCGCCCGGCGCGACGTCGAGGTCGACCCCGGCGAGCGCGGTCACGGCGTCGCGACCCTGCCCGAAGCTCTTGTGCACCCCGGACAACCGCACGGCGTGCCCGGTCGCGGGCTCCACCGGCGGGCGTCCCAGCGTGGCGGTCATGAACAGCCTCCTACTTCTTGTCCAGGCCGGACGCGCTGACGGCCGGCTTCCCGGCCTGGGCGAGCACCGTGTTGAGCAGGGTCAGGTCGGCGAACCCGGCGACGTCCGGGGCCTTGTCCTTCACCCCTGCGGTCACCTGGTCCTGGGCGAGCTGCGGGAACTGCCCGGCCAGCGGGTCGGTGGTGAGCTGGATGCCCTGCCACGCGCGGTCCAGCGTCGCGGCCCCGAGCGCCTTGCCGGTGAGCTGCTGCAGCTGGTTGTTCACCGCGGTCTTCGCCTTCGCCGGGTCGGACGCGGCGAGCGTGTTCGCGTCGAGCAGGCCCTGCAGGATCGCGGTCACGGTCGCCGGGTGCTCCTTCAGGAACTGGGTGCGCACGATCAGCACGGTGGTCGGGAACTGCCCGCCCGGCCAGAGGTCCTTCTCGTCGACCAGGACCTTCGCGCCGGCCTCCAGCACCAGGCGGGACGCCCACGGCTCGGGCAGCCACGCGGCCTGGATCGCGCCGGACTTGAACTGGTCGAGCGTCAGCGCGTTGTCGATGTTCTGGACCTTGACGTCGCTCAGCTTCTGGTCGGCGATCCACTTCTTCAGCGACACGTCCTGCGTGTTGCCCAGCTGCGGCGACGCCACGGTCTTGCCCTGCAGGTCCTGCGGCGTGTTGATCGACGGCTGCACGACCAGCTGCGCGCCGCCCGAGGTGGCGCCCGCGATCAGCCGCACGGCCTCGCCGCCGGACTGGGCGTAGGCGTTGATCGCCGGGCCGGAGCCGATGAACCCGATGTCCAGCGAACCGCCGAGGAGCGCGTTGACCTCCTCGGGGCCGGCGTTGAACTTGGTCGGCACCAGCTTGGTGTTCCCGAGGTGCTGCGCGAACAGGTTCTGGTCGAGCCCGATCAGCGCCGACGCGTGCGTGACGTTCGGGAAGTACCCGAGCCGCACCTCGGCCGCCGGGCCCTGATCGGTCGCCGTCGCCGAATCCTCCGATCGGTCCGCCCGTGAACACCCGGTCACCACTGCCAATGCGGACAACGCCACTGCTGCCAGAGCCAGAACACGAGTTTTCACGGACGGACCTTTCGGTTGGGGGATGGGGAGTTACGGGCCGGGGGAGACCACGTCCCGGTCGCTGCGCAGCACGGGAAGCGGCGCACCGACCATCCCGGCCGCCAGCGTGGTGCCGTCGGCCGGGTCGATCACCAGGAAGGCGCCGGTGCGCCTGCTGACCTCGTACTCGTCGACCGGCAGCGGCTCCGCGACGCGGACCTTCGCACGACCGATCTCGTTGAGCTGCAGCGTCTCCGGGTAGTCCACAGTGGACAGCTTCTGCTCGTCGAAGCGGGAGACCAGCTCGTCGACGAACGCCTGCACCGTGCGCGCGCCGTGCTTGACCAGCACGCGGGCGCCCGGCCGCAGCGGCTTCTCCGACAGCCAGGCCAGCGTGGCGTCCAGCTCGTCGGTCGCGACCGGGGCCGAACCCGCCGCCGCGATCACGTCACCGCGCGCGATGTCCAGGTCGTCGGCCAGCACCAGTGTCACCGAGCGGCCAGCGGCGGCCTCGGCCAGCTCGCCGTCCGGCGTGTCGATCCGCTCGACCGTCGTGCGCAGGCCCGCTGGCAGCACCACGACCTCGTCGCCGGGGCGCACCGTGCCCGCCGCGACCTGGCCCGCGTAGCCGCGGTAGTCCGGGTACTCGGGCGTGCGCGGCCGGATCACGTACTGCACCGGGAAGCGGAACGGCGCGTCGTGCGGGTCGGGCGCGACCGGCACGGTCTCCAGGTGCTCCAGCAACGTCGGGCCGGAGTACCACGGCGTGTGCGCCGAGCGCTCCACCACGTTGTCACCCACCAGTGCGGACACCGGGATCGCCAGCACCGATCCTTCGGCGTAACCCAGCGACGTGGCGTGGTCGGTGAACTCCTTCGCGATGACCCGGAAGGTTTCCTCGTCGTAGTCGACCAGGTCGACCTTGTTCACCGCGAGCACCAGGCGCGGCACGCCGAGCAGGGCGAGCACCGCGGCGTGGCGGCGGGTCTGCTCGATGACGCCCTTGCGCGCGTCCACCAACAGCACGGCCAGCTGCGCCGTGGAGGCGCCGGTGACGGTGTTGCGGGTGTACTGCACGTGGCCGGGGGTGTCGGCGAGCACGAACGAGCGCTTCGGCGTCGCGAAGTAGCGGTAGGCCACGTCGATCGTGATGCCCTGCTCACGCTCCGAGCGCAGGCCGTCGACGAGCAGCGACAGGTCCGGAGTGGACAGACCGCGGTCGACGCTGGCGCGGGTGACCGCGTCCAGCTGGTCGGCCAGGACCGACTTGGTGTCGTAGAGCAGACGGCCGACGAGCGTCGACTTGCCGTCGTCGACGCTCCCGGCTGTGGCGAGCCGCAGCAACGAGCTCATCAGAAGTACCCCTCCCGCTTGCGGTCCTCCATGGCGGCCTCCGACAGGCGGTCGTCGGCCCGGGTGGCGCCGCGCTCGGTGAGCCGGCTCGCCATCACCTCGGCGATCACTTCCTCGACCGTCGACGCTGTGGATTCCACGGCGCCGGTGCACGAGCCGTCACCGACCGTGCGGTACCGCACCGTCAGCTCCTTCACCTCTTCGCCGTCACGCGGACCGCCCCACGGTCCCTCGGTCAGCCACATGCCGTCGCGCTTGTAGACCTTGCGCTGGTGGGCGTAGTAGATCGAGGGCAGCTCCACCTTCTCGCGCGCGATGTAGTTCCACACATCGGCTTCGGTCCAGTTGGAGAGCGGGAACACCCGCACATGTTCCCCCGGACGGTGCCGTCCGTTGTACAGGTTCCACAATTCGGGACGCTGCCGTCGCGGGTCCCACTGCCCGAACGCGTTGCGCAGGCTGAAGATCCGTTCCTTGGCCCGGGCGCGCTCCTCGTCGCGGCGCCCGCCGCCGAACACCGCGTCGAACTTGTGCTCGGTGATGGTGTCCAGCAACGGCTGCGTCTGCAGCGGGTTGCGGGTGCCGTCGGGACGCTCGGTGAGGCGGCCGTCGTCGATCCAGTCCTGCACGTTCGCGACGATCAGCCGCAGGCCGTACTTCGCCACGACGTGGTCGCGGAACGCGATGACCTCGTCGAAGTTGTGCCCGGTGTCCACGTGCAGAAGCGGGAACGGCACCGGCGCCGGCCAGAACGCCTTGATCGCCAGGTGCAGCAGCAGGGTCGAGTCCTTGCCGCCGGAGAACAGGATCACCGGCCGGTCGAACTCGCCCGCCACCTCCCGGAAGATGTGGATGGCTTCGGATTCCAGTGCCGCCAGGTTGTCGGTCGCGGCGTCGGTCGCGGCTGTCGTCATTTCCTCTCCCTACGCGTGCAGGCCGCACTCGGTCTTGGACTTGCCTGCCCAGCGGCCGCTGCGCGGATCGGCGCCCGGCGCCACCTTCGCGGTGCACGGCGCGCAGCCGATCGACAGGTAGCCCTCGCCGACCAGCGGGTTCTGCAGGATGCCGTGCTCGTCGATGTAGGCGTTGAACTCGTCGTCGGTCCACGGCGCGATCGGGTTGACCTTGACAAGGCCGTTGCGGTCGTCCCAGGTGACGATCGGGGTGTTCGCCCGCGTCGGGGCGTCCACGCGGCGCACGCCGGTGACCCACGCGGAGTAGTTCGACAGCGTCTTGCGCAGCGGCACCACCTTGCGCAGGTGGCAGCACAGGTTCGGGTCCCGCTCGTGCAGCTTGGGGCCGTACTCGGCGTCCTGCTGCGCCACGGTCTGCTCGGCGGCCGCGTTCACGATCTTCACGTCCGGGTACACGGTCGCGACCGCGTCCCTGGTGCCGATCGTCTCGGCGAAGTGGTAGCCGGTCTCCAGGAACAGGATGTCCACATCGGACTTCACCTTGGTGGCGAGGTCGATGAGCACCGCGTCCTGCATGTTGGAGGCGACGATGAAGTCGTCGCCGAAGGTCTCCGCGGTCCAGCGCAGGGCCTCCAGCGCGGTCGCGTCGGCCAGTTCGGCGGACGCCTTCTCCGCCAGTGCCTTCAGTTCTTCGGTCCTCGTCGCGGTGGTCACTTGCTCGCTCCTTCCGGAAAGCGCAGCCCGATGAACTTGACGGTGAAGACGCGGCGGCACGCGCCGCAAAGCCAGGCGCCCTCGCCCTCCCGTCGCCCACCGCCACCCTCAAGGGTGGCGCTGCGCGCCGCTGTGTCTTCCTGAGGTCGGAGGTCTTCGTCCCCGCAGTAGGGGCAGTGGAACGGCGTCGCTCGTTCCTGTGCCGTCATCGGAGATCGGCCTCGTCGGCGCGGGCCACCCACTGCGCGAAGCGCTCGCCCTCTTCCCGCTGGCCCAGGTAGTTGCGCACGACCCGCTCGACGTAGCCGATCAGCTCGTCGCCGGTCACCTTGTGGCCGCGCAGCTTCCGGCCGAACCCGGCGTCCAGGCCCAGCCCGCCGCCCAGGTGCACCTGGAAGCCCTCGACCTGGTTGCCGTCGTCGTCGGTCACGATCTGGCCCTTGAGGCCGATGTCCGCGGTCTGGATGCGGGCGCACGAGTTCGGGCAGCCGTTGATGTGCACCGTGACCGGGTTCTCCACCTGGTCCTGGATGTCGGCCAGCCGCTCCTCGAGCGCGGTCACCAGGTCCTTGGCGCGCTGCTTGGTCTCCACGATCGCGAGCTTGCAGAACTCGATGCCGGTGCAGGCCATCACGCCGCGCCGCCACGGGCTCGGGTTCGTGGGCAGGCCCAGCTCGGCCAGTTCCGCCTGCAGGCCGGGCACGTCCTCCTCGGCGACGTCGAGCACCAGCAGCTTCTGCAGCGGGGTGAGCCGCACGCGGTTCGAGCCGGCGCGCTCGGCGGCCTTCGCCACCTTGATCAGCGTCGAGCCGGACACCCGGCCGCCGATCGGCGCGGCGCCGACGTAGAACTTGCCGTCCTTCTGCCGGTGCACGCCCACGTGGTCGTGCTGCACGGCGGGCGCCTCGGGCGCGGGGCCGTCGATCAGCTTGCGCTTCAGGTACTCGTCCTCCAGCACCTGGCGGAACTTTTGCGCGCCCCAGTCCTTGACCAGGAACTTCAACCGGGCCCGCGAGCGCAGCCGGCGGTAGCCGTAGTCGCGGAAGATGCTGATGACGCCTTCCCAGACCTCGGGCACCTCGTCGAGCGGCACCCACGCGCCCAGCCGCTGGGCGATCATCGGGTTGGTGGACAGGCCGCCGCCGACCTGCACGTCGAAGCCGGGACCGTGCTCGGGGTGCCGCACGCCGACGAAGGCGACGTCGTGGATCTCGTGAGCCACGTCCGGCAGGCCGGACACCGCGGTCTTGAACTTGCGCGGCAGGTTCGCGTACTCCGGCTTGCCCAGGTAGCGGCGCTTGATCTCGTCGAGCGCCGGGGTGCCGTCGATGATCTCGTCCTCGGCGATCCCCGCGACCGGGGAGCCGAGCATGACGCGCGGGCTGTCGCCGCACGCGGTCATCGTGGTCAGGCCGACGCCCTCCAGCTTCTCCCAGATCGTCGGCATGTCCTCGATCCGGATCCAGTGGTACTGGACGTTCTGCCGGTCGGTGATGTCCGCGCTGTCGCGGGCGTAGGTCTGCGAGATCTCGCCGATGACCGCGAGCTGCTCGGTGGTCAGGGCGCCACCGTCGATGCGGACGCGGAGCATGAAGAACTCGTCGTCCAGCTCCTCCGGCTCCAGCGTCGCGGTGCGGCCGCCGTCGATCCCGGGCTTGCGCTGGGTGTAGAGGCCGTACCAGCGGAACCGGCCGCGGAGGTCGCCCGGATCGATCGAGTCGAAGCCGCCGCGCGCGTAGATGTTTTCGATCCGCGATCGAACGTTGAGCGGGTGGTCGTCCTTCTTCGAGCGCTCGTTCGGGTTCAGCGGCTCCCGGTAGCCGAGGGCCCACTGGCCCTCACCACGACGCTGCCGGGCGCGCGGGGTTCGGGCGGCGGCGGGGTTGTCGCGCGTCGGCGAAGCCATGTTCGAGTCCTTCCGGGGCTCTCGCGAAGGCGCCGCGCACACGGAAATGCCCTGGTCAAAGCCCGTGGTGGGGGTTTGGCAGTCCGCGGCGTGACGGCGCCCGCTGGTCCTAGCTGGGTGGCGGTGGCGGCGTCAGTTCGTCTCGCGGCACAGGGCGCTGGCGACACGCCGGAAGTCGACGTGGCGACGCACCACGAGGAGCACTCCGGCATAAGTCACCGCATCAGCGTGCCACGCTGCTCACGATGTGGTCCAGCCCGCTCCGCATGCTGGGATACGCATCACGCTGAAAAAATCTCCGGCAGACTGTCGCGCGGAGTGGATCAGGGACACTGGGAAGCGTGAGTGAGACTTCCGCCCCGGTGGCGTTCGCACTGCCGGAGCACGCGCTGGCCGGGCTGGGGACGCGGCCCTTCGGCGTGTACGTGCACGTGCCCTTCTGCGCGACGCGCTGCGGCTACTGCGACTTCAACACCTATACCGCCGGTGAGCTGGGCACGAGCGCGTCGCCCGAGTCGTGGCTGGAGGGGTTGCGGCGCGAGCTGGACCTCGGCGCGCGGGCGCTGGGCAACGCGCCGGCGGCCGAGACGGTCTTCGTCGGCGGCGGCACCCCGTCGCTGCTGGGCGCCTCCGGGCTGGCCGCCGTGCTGGACGCGGTGCGCGAGTCGTTCGGGCTGGCGCCGGGGGCCGAGGTGACCACCGAGTCCAACCCGGAGTCGACGTCGCCGGAGTTCTTTTCCGGGCTTCGCGAGGCTGGGTACACGCGGATCTCGCTGGGGATGCAGTCGGCGGCCTCGCACGTGCTGAAGATCCTGGACCGCACGCATACGCCGGGCCGCCCGGTGGCCGCCGCGAAGGAGGCGAGGGCCGCGGGGTTCGAGCACGTGAACCTCGACGTCATCTACGGCACGCCGGGGGAGCGGACCGCGGACCTGCGCTCCTCGCTCGACGCGGTGCTGGAGGCCGGGGTCGACCACGTGTCGGCGTACTCGCTGATCGTCGAGGACGGCACCGCGCTGGCCCGGCGGGTGCGGCGCGGTGAGCTGCCCGCGCCGGACGAGGACGTGCTGGCGGCAGACTACGAGCTGATCGACTCGGTGCTGTCGGCGGCCGGGCTGAGCTGGTACGAGGTGTCGAACTGGGCGGCCTCGGAGGCGGCCGCGTGCCGGCACAACCTGGGCTACTGGCGGGGCGGCGACTGGTGGGGCGCGGGGCCGGGCGCGCACAGCCACGTCGGCGGGGTGCGCTGGTGGAACGTGAAGCACCCGGCGCGCTACGCCGCGGCGCTGGCCGACGGCGGGTCCCCGGAGGCGGACCGCGAGGTGCTGACGCCCGAGGAGCAGGCCTTCGAGCGGATCATGCTGGAGCTGCGGCTCGCCGAGGGGCTGCCGGTGTCCGCGCTGACCGCCGACGGGGCGCGGGAGGCCGAGGCCGCGGTCGCCGAGGGGCTGCTGGACGCCGCCGCACTCGCCGACAAGCAGCGGTGCGTGCTGACCTTCCGTGGACGCCTGCTGGCCGACGGCCTCGTGCGGCGGCTCGCTCCCTGAATATTCGTTCGCGGAGACCATCGCCGTGCGCCTAGCTTCGCGGCACCTGGTGACTTCGGGAGGTCGAGGGATATGGCTGTCAGCGGCCGTCCTTCGCCTGCCCGTTCTCTCTCACCCGGAGTTCTCCTTGTTCTTGACCACTGATCGTCTTCTGCTGCGACCGTGGACCGGGGCGGAGGCCGCCGCCGTCCGCGCCGGCGATCGCCGCCCGGACTGGGCCGGTGACTTCGTCGTCGAGCGGGCCACCCGGCTCGTCGTGGGTTCGATCGGCCTGTTCTGGCCGCCTGAGGACGGCGTCGTGGAGATCGGCTACGGCATCGTGCCGAGCCGCCACGGGCGGCGGTACGCCGCGGAGGCCACCGTCGCGCTGACCGGGTTCGCGCTCACCTCGCCGGACGTGCGTAGCGTGTCCGCCCAGGTCGAGCGTTCCAACCCGGCTTCGGTGCGAGTGCTCGAAGCGGCCGGGTTCACGCTCGTCGCCGACGAGGGTGAGGTGCTCCGCTTCAGCCGGTCGTAGCGGCCGGGCGGCCGAACAGGCTGCGCCAGTGGCCGGAGCGCCGCAGCAGCAGGTGGGTCGGCAGCTGGAGGACGACGATCGTCACGATCGTCAGCACACTGTCGAGCGCGGGGACCACCGCGACCGGCAGCGTGTAGGCCATCACGATCCGCAGGGCGCTGTCGGCGAGCGCCGCGCCGCCCCAGCAGATCGTGATGGCCCGCCAGGCCGCCCGGAACCGTCCATCGGTGGCCCACAGGCGGTCCATCAGCGTCGCGCGGTGCGGCAGCAGGGTCCTGGTCACCTCGAAGGTGAGCGGTTGACGCCGGAACAGCGTCGCGAGCGTCCACAGCCCGGCCGGCGCGCTGAACCAGGCGCCGCGCGCGAGCAGTTCGCGTGGGCCGCCGCCGAGCAGCGCCGCGACGGCGCCGAGCGCAGTGCCGGCGAGCACCGCGACCGCCAGCGCGTCCAGCCGGCGTTGCCGGACCGCGGTCAGGACCGCGTTGAGCGCGGGCGGCGCCATGCTCACCACGAGCGCCGTCGTGTCGCCGGTGGCCGAGCGGAGTCCGTAGAAGAGGGCGAGCGGTGCGGCAACGTCCAGCACCACGGAACGGACGTGGTTGATCACCTGCCGATGGTCCCGGGTGCAGCCCGCCACGCGCGTCGGGCTTGCGGCTACACCGGCTCCGACCTTGGTCGGGGGTCAGCAGTCGGGGATGGTCTCGGTGCAGATCGGCTGCTCGCCGTTGCTCGCGGTCTGCAGCAGCCGGTAGAGCGTCTCGCGCTGGTCGGTGTCGAGCGCGCAGAACACCTCGTCCTCCACCGCCGCCAGCGCGAACTCCGCCTTCGCCAGCGTCTTCGCCCCGGCCTCGGTCAGCGAGACCGTGTGCCGCCTGCGGTCCTCCGGCGAGCGCCGCCGCTCGACCAGCTGCTCGCGCTCCAGGTCGTTGAGCAGGCCGACGACGTTCGTCCCGTCCATCTCCAGCGTGCTCGCCAGCGTCTGCTGCGAGATCCCGTCCCGGTCCCGCACCAGGGTCAGGGCCAGCAGGTGCCGCGGCCGCAGCCCCAGTGGCTCCAGCACGGTTTCCGAGCGCAGCCGCAGCCGGCGCGCCAGGTGGTCGATCAACGCGCCGACCCGGTGCGCGGGCTGGTTCACAACCGGCAGGGAGGCCACCTCGTCACTTTACCCAACCGAAGCGCCTATCGGTGTGCTATAGATAGTTTGCGTAACACAAATCAATCTTGAAGGGCAAACCACCAATGGCGCACCTACTGCACATCGACTCGAGCATCCGCGGCGAGGAGTCCGTCAGCCGCAGGCTGACCGCTCGTGCGGCGGCGGCCTGGCGGGCCGCGCACCCGGACGGCGCCGTCACCTACCGCGACCTCGCCCGGAACCCGGTTCCGCACCTCGGCGAGGCAGGCAACACGGCACGGACGGTTCCGCCCGCGCAGCACACCGAAGCCCAGGCCGCGGCCTGGGCGCGCATGCAGGAGCTGATCAGCGAGATCAAGGCGGCCGACACCGTCGTGCTGGGCCTGCCGCTCTACAACTACGGCCCGCCGAGCGAGGTCAAGGCGTGGGTCGACCACCTGATCGTCCCCGGCCTGGCGTTCGACCCGGAGACCGCGCGGGGGCTGCTCGGCGACCGCGAGTTCATCGTGCTGGCCAGCCGTGGCGGCGGCTACGGCCCGGGCACCCCGCGCGAGGGCTGGGACCACGCCGAGCCGTGGCTGCCGCACGGGCTGTCCCTGACCGGTCTCGAACCGCGCGTGATCGCCGCCGAGCTGACCCTCGCGCCGCACAACCCGGCCATGGCCGATCTGATCCCGCTGTTCGAGCAGAGCCTCGCCACCGCGGAGAAGGAGATCGACGCCCTGTGGGTGCCGGCCGCGGCCTGATCGTGTGACCCGGACCGCACTTCCGGGAAAAAGTGCGGTCCGGGTGCAACGGCCACCCGTGGTGCGAGCATCTGCTCTTCGTGCACTTCGACGATTTCGCCCGCGAGCAGCTGCCGGGGCTGGTGCGGTTCGCGGCGGTCCTGACCGGGGATCCGGACCTGGCCCAGGACCTCGTGCAGGAGGCGCTGGTGCGGGCCCACGAGAAGTGGGCCCGGGTCGCCGAGACCGACCGGCCCGACCTGTACCTGCGGAAGATGGTCGTCAACGGGCACCTGTCGTGGCGGCGCCGCTGGTACCAGCGCGCGGTGCGGACGGTGGCGGACCCGGCGTGGTTCCGCGAGCCGCACGCCGCCGACCCGGCCGGCCGGATCGCTGACGGCGCGCAGCTGAAGGAGCTGCTGTCGGGGCTGAGCCGGTCGCAGCAGGCCGCCATCGTGCTGCGGTTCTACGAGGACCGCGACGACGACGAGATCGCGTCGGTACTCGGCTGCGCGGTGGGCACCGTGCGCAGTCACATCTCCCGCGGCCTGTCCGTGCTGCGGGTCCGCCTGGGCGCCGAGATGGAGGTGGCCTGACCATGTCCGAAATGCGGAATCTGCGGGAAGCGCTGAAGACCCGGGAGGCGCTCGCCCCCGATCCGGACGCGGTGCTCGCCGGGGCGCACGGCCGGATCCGGCGCAGGCGCGCCCAGCGGCGGATCGCCGGCGCGGCGGCCGCGGTGGCGGTGGTGATCGCCGGGGTCGCCGCCGGGATGACCGTGCTGCGGCCGTCGGACGAGCCGGAGTCGATCGAGGCCGCCGCGGGGGCGGCCGACCTCCCGTTGCCCGCGCCCGCGTTGCCGTTCACGGTCGGCGACCTGCCGTCCGGGTTCGAGCTCAGCACCTGGACCGTCTCCGGCAGCTTCGCGAGCGGCCGGTACAACGGCTCGTCCGGCAACTACCTGGAGATCAGCGTCAGCGACTACCCGGACCGCCAGGTCGGGGAGTCGGGCATCGTGACGGACCTGGCCGGCGGGGGGACACAGGCGAAGGTCCGCATCGCGCCGGACCGGGTGGTCTCGGTGCTGACCAAGGCCTGGCAGATCCCGGACATCAGCGTGCTGCGGATCGCGCGGTCGGTCCGCCTCGTGCCGACGCCGGTGCACTCGATGCTGCGCAGCCTCCGCGCGCCGGCGGACCTGACGGTTCGGCAGTGGAGCGGCGGGACGGAGTACGAGTACCTGACGCTGTGCCCGCCCGAGGTGCAGACGCAGTCGCCGGCCCGGCCGGACGGGCGGTGCTACAGCGTCTCCGTGGCCGGCCCCGTGCCCGCCACCACGACCAGGGCCACGACGTCGACGAGCGCGCCTGCTCCGCTGATCACGGTCAAGACGGTGCGCCGCATCCTCGACGGCGGAACGGTTCTGATGGTCGACACGGAGGACGGCGAGCAGGCGGTGGTGGAGGCGATCGCGGCGTCCGCGGTCGCCGGCTGACCGGGGCCGCCGTCAGCTCCAGATGGTCACGTAGACCGGTGGCCGGAAGCGGGACGGCGGCACCCCGGCGCCCGGTGCGCGCATCACCTGCATCGCCGCCGGGGTGCCCAGGAAGTGCCGCAGCGCGTTCGCCGCGGTGGAACACCGGTTGTGCGGCAACGTGGTCAGGTGCCAGTACTCCGTTCGCGGGGTGACGGGCGTCGGCAGCACGACCAGTTCCTGCCTGCGCCGCTGCGGCGCCACCAGGTGCTCGAAGGCGAGCGACACCCCGCTGCCGTTGGCCGCCGCCGACCACGCCGCCGTCTGGTTGGGGAAGACGCGGATGGCGGATTCCGGAACGGCCATGCGGCGCAACAGTTGTGCCGTCCCGCTGCCCGGATCCGCGCCGGACGGGTCCACCAGCCACGGCCACTGCGCAGGCCCGCCGCGGGGCCGGAACCCAGGCGCCGCAACGGCGACGATGTTGCACCGGAACACCGGCTCGCTCGCCACATCGCCCTCCAGGCGCGGCCCGAGCGCGGCGTCGGCGAGCCGGTTCGTGACCAGCACCGGCATTTCCGCCACCTGGGCCAGCCCCGCCGAGGCGTCCACCGACTGGCCCGTTCGGCGCATGAACGCTTCGAGCAACGGATCCGCGACGAACTCCGCGATCGTGCTCGTGACCACGACGTGCATCCGTTCGGCTACGCCATTGGCCTCCCGAACGGCGGCATCGGCATCCGCCCCGAGGGCTACCATCTGTGTGGCGATCGGCAGCAGGCGGCTGCCGCCCGGCGTCAGCGTCATCCCGTTGGCAGTGCGCACGATCAGCTTGTCGCCGTGGTGCTGCCGCAACGCGGCGAGTGCCTGCGACACCGCTGGTTCGCTGACGCCGAGGGTCCGGGCCGCGTCGGTCACCGAGCCGAGCCGGGCCACGAGGACGAAGGCGCTCAGCTGACCGAGCGTCATCTCACACCGGTCCGAATCACTTGAACAGCCTACATAAGTGATCCCTTAATCGGCCATTGTCGGTTTCCCCCACCGGGTGCACCCTGTGCCGAAAATCCATGCCCGGGGAGGGCGCATGCAAGTACCTGCGCAGTTCCAGTACGAACGAGCCACGAGCGTGGCCCACGCGCTGAGTCTGCTGACGAAGTTCGGTCCGGAGAGCCGGATCGTGGCGGGCGGGCACAGTCTCATTCCGATGATGAAGCTGCGCCTGGCCCAGCCGCAGGCGCTCATCGACATCAACGAGCTGTCCGAATTGGCCCGGATCAGCGTCGAGGACAGCACTTTGTGCGTCGGCGCCATGGTGCGTCACGCCGATCTGCTGTCCTCGGCGGTCGTGGGGGAGCACTTCCCGATCTTCCACGACGCCGAGCGGGTGATCGCCGATCCCGTGGTGCGCAACCGCGGAACGGTCGGCGGTTCGCTGTGCCAGGCCGATCCGTCGGAGGACCTGTCGGCCGCGTTCGCCGCGGTGCGCGGCGAGGCGGTGATCGAAGGACCCGGCGGGCGCCGGGTCGTGCCGGTCCGTGAGTTCTTCACCGGTCCTTACCAGACCGTGGTGGGGGACAACGAAATGCTCGTGCAGCTGCGCGTGCCGATCTCCTCGTCCGCGTCGGCCTACGAAAAGGTCGAGCGCAGGGCGGGGGACTGGGCGGTCGCCGCGGCCGGTGCGGAGCTGCGGATCGAAGGCACGCAACTGGTTTCGGTCGGCATCGGACTCACCGCGCTGGGTGCGCCGAACTTCCACGCGCCGGAGGCCGAGGAGTACCTGCTCGGCGGGCCGGCCGTGGACGAGCGCTTCGCCGAGGCGGGCCGGATCGCCGCCCGGCACTGCGAACCGGTTCCGGACCAGCGCGGTCCCGTCGACTACAAGCGTCACCTCGCGGAGGTCCTCACCGTCCGCGCGCTGCGCCGGGCCCGCACCCGTTGGCACGGCAACCACCGCCAGGAGGCCTGAAGACATGGAGATCACGGTTACCGTCAACGGGCAGCAGCACACGCGGGACGTCGAACCTCGCCTGCTGCTCGTGCACTTCCTGCGCGACGAGCTGGGCCTGACCGGCACGCACTGGGGTTGCGACACGTCCAACTGCGGCGCGTGCGTGGTGTGGCTGGACGAGACGCCGGTCAAGTCGTGCACGGTGCTCGCGGTGATGGCCGATGGCCGCCGCGTGCGCACCGTCGAGGGGCTCGGCGACTCCACCGGGCTGGACCCGGTGCAGCAGGGCTTCACCGAATGCCACGGCCTGCAGTGCGGGTTCTGCACGCCGGGCATGATGCTGACCGCGCGCTGGCTGCTCGACCACCAGCCGGATCCGTCCGAAGAGGACATCCGCGAGGCGATTTCCGGCCAGCTGTGCCGGTGCACCGGCTACGAGAACATCGTCAAGTCCATCCGGTGGGCCGCCGAGCACGACACCGCCGCCGCGGCGGTCCCCGAGGAGAGCACCGTGGACAGTACGGAGGTGTCCGCGTGACCACCACCGAGAAACACACCCCGATGGGGTTCGGGCGTATGCACCGCAAGGAGGACGCCCGGTTCATCCGCGGTCACGGGCAGTACGTCGACGACGTGAACCTGCCCGGGATGCTGCACGGCGCGGTGCTGCGCAGCCCGCACGCCCATGCGCGCATCGTGTCCATCGACACGAGCGCGGCGGAGGCACACCCGAAGGTGAAGGCCGTCATCACCGGCCAGACCCTGGAGGGGCTGAACCTCGCCTGGATGCCGACGCTCTCGCACGACGTGCAGGCCGTGCTGGCCACCGACAAGGTGCGGTTCCAGGGCCAGGAGGTCGCCTTCGTCGTCGCCGACGACCGCTACGCCGCCCGCGACGCGCTGGAGCTGATCGACGTCGAATACGAGGCGCTGCCGCCCGTCGTCGACGCCCGCCGCGCGCTGGAGCCGGACGCGCCGGTGATCCGCACCGACATCGACGGCAAGCGGGACAACCACATCTTCGACTGGGAAGCAGGCGACGCCGCGCGCACCGACGAGGTGTTCGCCCGCGCCGACGTGGTGTCCGCGCAGGACATGCTGTACCCGCGGGTGCACCCGGCGCCGATGGAGACCTGCGGCGCGGTGGCCCACATGGACCCCGTCACCGGGAAGCTCACTGTGTGGACGACCACGCAGGCGCCGCACGCGCACCGCACCCTGTACGCGCTGGTGGCCGGCCTGCCCGAGCACAAGATCCGGGTCATCTCGCCGGACATCGGCGGCGGGTTCGGCAACAAGGTCGGCATCTACCCGGGTTACGTGTGCGCGGTGGTCGGCTCGATCGTCACCGGCAAACCGGTGAAGTGGATGGAGGACCGCTCGGAGAACCTGATGAGCACGTCCTTCGCCCGCGACTACCACATGCACGGCGAGATCGCGGCCACCAGCGACGGGAAGATCCTCGGGGTGCGCGTCAAGGTGCTCGCCGACCACGGCGCGTTCAACGGCACCGCGCAGCCGACGAAGTTCCCCGCCGGGTTCTTCAGCGTCTTCACCGGTTCCTACGACATCGAGGCGGCGCACTGCGCGGTCACCGGCGTCTACACCAACAAGGCGCCCGGTGGTGTCGCCTACGCGTGCTCGTTCCGCATCACCGAAGCGGTCTACCTGGTCGAGCGGCTGGTCGACGTGCTGGCCTACGACCTCGGGATGGACCCGGCGGAGCTGCGGATGCGCAACCTGCTCAGGCCGGAGCAGTTCCCGTACGTCAGCAAGACCGGCTGGGAGTACGACTCCGGCGACTACCCGCGCGCGCTGAGCCAGGCGATGGACATCGCCGGCTACGCGGAACTGCGGGAGGAGCAGAAGCGGCGCGCGGTGAGCGGGGACGGTCCGCTGATGGGCATCGGCATCAGCTTCTTCACCGAGGCCGTTGGCGCCGGGCCGCGCAAGCACATGGACATCCTCGGGCTGGGCATGGCCGACGGCGCCGAGCTGCGCGTGCACCCGACCGGCAAGGCCGTGCTGCGGCTGTCCTGCCAGAGCCAGGGTCAGGGGCACGAGACGACGTTCGCGCAGATCGTGGCCGAGGAGCTGGGTATCTCGCCGGACGACATCGAGGTCGTGCACGGCGACACCGACCAGACGCCGTTCGGCCTCGGCACCTACGGGTCCCGGTCGACGCCGGTGTCCGGCGGGGCGACCGCGGTGGTGGCGCGGCGGGTGCGCGAGCGGGCCAAGATCGTCGCCTCGGCCATGCTGGAGGTGAGCCCGGACGACCTGGAGTGGGAGAAGGGCCGCTGGTTCGTCCAAGGGGACCCGGACTCCGGCAAGACCATCCAGGAGATCGCGCTGGCCGCGCACTCCGACCTGGAACTGCCCGACGGCGTCGAGGGGCACCTGGACGCGACCTGCGTCTACAACCCGCCGAACCTGACCTACCCGTTCGGCGCCTACATCTGCGTCGTCGACGTCGACCGGGAGACCGGGCAGGTGAAGGTGCGCCGGTTCGTCGCGGTCGACGACTGCGGCGTCCGGATCAACCCGACGATCGTCGAGGGCCAGGTGCACGGCGGGCTGGCGGAGGGCATCGGGATGGCGCTGATGCAGGTGATGGCGTTCGACGAGGACGGCAACCACCTCGGCGGGTCGTTCATGGACTACCTGATCCCGACGTCGATGGAGTGCCCGTCGTGGGAGCTGGGCGAGACGGTCACCCCGTCGCCGCACCACCCCATCGGCGCCAAGGGCATCGGCGAGTCCGCGACCGTCGGCTCGCCCGCGGCTGTGGTCAACGCGGTGCTCGACGCGCTCAAACCGTACGGGGTGCGGCACGCGGACATGCCGCTGACCCCGGCAGCCGTGTGGCGCGCGATGCAGAACCGTCCACTCCGGACAGATTTGGCGATCACGTGATGAACGGGCAGGAGTTGCGGGCGCACGCGGAGTCCCTGCGTGCGGGCCGGACGCCGTTCGTGCTGGCGACGGTGGTGCGGGCGCAACGCCCCACCAGCGCGAAACCCGGCGACTGCGCGCTGGTGCTCGCCGACGGGACCATCGAGGGTTTCGTCGGCGGGTCCTGCGCCGAGTCGACCGTGCGGCAGCAGGGGATCCGGCTCTTGCTGACCGGCGAGTCGGCTCTGCTGCGGATCCAGCCCGGCGCGGGCGAGCAGGTCGAGGAGGGGGTAGTGACGGTCAGGAACCCGTGCCTGTCCGGCGGCGAGCTGGAGATCTTCCTCGACGCGCAGATGCCGCCGCCGCTGGTGGCGATCCACGGCGACGGGCCGATCGCGCGGGCGCTGGCGTCGGTCGGCCGCGTGCTCGGCTACGAAACGCGGGTGGGCGCCGAGCTGTCCGACGACACGTTCGCGGTGATCGTGGCGTCGCACGGCCGGGACGAGGAGCGCGTGCTGGAGGCGGCGGTGCGGGCGGACGTGGCCTACATCGGGCTGATCGCCAGCGAGAAGCGCGGCGCGGCGGTGCTGGAGAGGCTGGGGCTGTCCGAGCCCGGCCGCATCCACACCCCGGCCGGCCTGCCGATCGGGGCGCGGACGCCGGCCGAGGTCGCGGTGTCGGTGTACGCGGAGCTGATCGCGACCCGCCCGCACCCGCCGCGGCGCCCGGCCGAGGACGTCGAGGTGGCCGCCGAGGCGGTCGACCCGGTGTGCGGCATGAGCGTCGCGATCACGCCGGAGGCGGTGCAGCTGCCCTACGGCGGGCGGCGGTACTACTTCTGCGGGACCGGGTGCCGTCACGCGTTCGCCGACGAGCCGGGCAGGTACACCGGTGACGCCTGAGACGGTCGGCGATCTCGCCGAGCGCCTTGGCGCCGCCGGGTACCTCACCGACGACGCACTGGCCACCGCCCTGTTCCTCGCGGTCCGGATGCGGCAGCCGATCCTGCTCGAAGGTGAGCCCGGCGTCGGCAAGACCCAGGCGGCCAAGTCGCTGGCGGCGGCCATGGACACGCCGTTGATCCGGTTGCAGTGCTACGAGGGACTGTCCTCTTCGGACGCGCTGTACGAGTGGAACTACCCGCGCCAGCTGCTCGGGATCCGGCTGGCCGAGTCGCGGGGCGAGTCGCTGGCGGAGGCGGACCTCTTCGCCGACGACTACCTGCTGGCGCGGCCGCTGCTGGCGGCGATCACGCACCCCGGACCGCGCCCGGCGGTGCTGCTGATCGACGAGGTCGACCGCGCCGACGACGAGTTCGAGGCGTTCCTGCTCGAACTGCTGGCCGAGTCGGCGGTGACGATCCCGGAGCTGGGGACGCGCCGCGCGGTGGTGCCGCCGGTGGTCGTGCTGACCTCCAACCGGACCCGCGAACTGCACGATGCCCTCAAGCGGCGGTGCCTGTACCACTGGATCGCGCACCCGGAGGTGGCGCAGGTGGCGGCCATCATCCGGTTGCGGGTGCCGGGCGTGGCGGACTGGCTCGCCGAGCTTGTGGCGCGGGCGGTGGGCCGGATGCGCGGGTTCGGGCTCTACAAGCCGCCCGGGGTCGCGGAGGCGATCTCGTGGGCCTCGGCGCTGCAGGTGCTCGGTGTGGCCGCGCTGGACGGCCCGGCGGTGGAGCGGACGCTCAGCGCGGTGCTCAAGTACGAAGAGGACCGCGCGGTGGCGGTCGAGCGGCTGGCGGAGGTGGTCGGTGAGTGAGTCCCGGCGCGGTGGTGCGGATGTTCGGCGCGGTGTTGCCGTGTGGAGAGGACCGGGCGGGCGTTGTCGTCGGTGCCGGCGGCGGTCATGTCCGGCGGGCATGGCTGGTGGAGGTGGTTGGTGAGTGAGTCCCGGCGCGGTGGTGCGGATGTTCGGCGTGGTGTTGCCGTGTGGAGAGGACCGGGCGGGTGTTGTCCTCGGTGCTGGCGGTGGTCGTGTCCGGTGGGGCGTGGTGGTGGAGTGGCTGGTGGAGGTGGTTGGTGAGTGAGTCCCGGCCTGGTGGTGCGGATGTTCGGCGTGGTGCTGCCGTGCGGAGAGGACCGCGCGGGCGTTGTCCTCGGTACCGGCGGCGGCTATGTCCGGCGGGCGCGGTGGCGGTGGAGTGGCTGGTGGAGGTGGACGGTGAGTAGGCCTCCCCGCCGCGTGCTGGAGCGTGTCGCGGAGGTGGCCGGTGCTGAGACCGCCGGTGGTGCCGGATGAGTGACCTGGCCGAGCTGGCGGCGCGGCTGTGCGAGCGGCTGCGGTCCGCCGGCCTGGCGGTCGGCGCGGACCGGGCTGCCCGCTTCGCCCAGGCGGTGATGCTCGTGTCGCCGCAGCGGACGCGCGAGCTGTATCTGTGCGCCCTGGCAACCCTCACCTCGTCCCCGGCCGACGCGCAGGTCCTGGCCAGCGTGTTCGCCGCCGTTTTCGACGCGCCCGACGTCGGCGCCGGCGGGGCCTTCAGCGCTGGGGAATCGACCGGTCCGTCCCGGGAGGTGCGGGCGCCCACGGCGGGCAGCGCAGTCGACCGGTTGGCGACCCGCGACTTCGGCACGCTCGAACCCGCGGAGCTGGCGTTGCTGCGGGCCGCGATGAGCGAGTTCCGGCTGGCGACCCCGCTGCGGCGGTCGCGGCGGAAGCGGGTTTCGCCCGGTGGGCGCCGCGCCGACCTGCGGGAGACGTTGCGCGTGGCCCGGCGGACCGGGGGCGAGCCGGTCCGGTTGCGGCGCTGGGTGTCGCGCGAGAAGCCGCGGAAGCTCGTCGTGCTGTGCGACATCTCGGGGTCGATGGAGCCCTATGCGCGGGCCCTGCTGCAGCTGCTGGTGTGCGCCGCGGGTGGCGCGCGGGCCGAGGTGTTCACGTTCGCGACGCGTCTCACGCGGCTGACCCGAGTGCTGCAGCGTGCGCCGTCCGAGGCGCTGGCCGACGCGGGGCGGGAGGCGCCGGACTGGTCCGGCGGCACGAAGATCGGTGATTCGCTCGGCGAGTTCCTGGATACCCATGGCGCGCGGGGGATGGCGCGCGGAGCGGTGGTGGTCGTCCTGTCCGACGGGTGGGAGACCGGCAGCCCCGAGCGGCTGGGCCGCGAAATGGCCCGGCTGTCGCGGCTCGCGTACCGGATCGTGTGGGCCAACCCGCGCACGGCCAGCCCGCGGTTCCGGCCGTCGACCGGCGGGATGGCGGCGGCGTGGCCATACTGCGACGCCGTCGTCAGCGCCCACCGGCTGGATGCGATCGAAGACCTGCTGACCGCCATCGCCGGTTGCTCCGGCCGGGATTAGGGTAGCCTAACCGCAGACGCTGAACGCGAGTGAGGAGCGGCGTATGGCAGGCAAGTCCCGGCCGGCGGTCCGGCTGCGGGTGCTGCGCACCCAGCGGCTGACACCGCACATGATCCGCATTGTCGCCGGTGGGCCAGGGCTGGCCGATTTCCAGCCGAACGAGTTCGCCGACGCCTATGTGAAGATGCTGTTCCCGCAGGAGGGCGTGGAGTACCCGGCGCCGTTCGACATGGGCGTCATCCGCGCCGAGATGCCGCGCGAGCAGTGGCCGGTGATGCGGACCTACACCGTGCGCTACTACGACCCGCGCGCCGGCGAGCTGGCGCTGGACTTCGTGCACCACGGCGACCAGGGGCTCGGCGGCCCGTGGGCGGCGTCCGCCCAGCCGGGTGACGAGCTGCTGCTGGCCGGCCCCGGCGGCGCCTACGCCCCCGGCGAGGAGGCCGACTGGCACCTGCTGGTCGGCGACGAGAGCGCACTGCCCGCGATCGCGGTGGCGCTGGAGATGATGCCGGCCGGTGTGCCGGTGCGGGCGTTCATCGAGGTGGCGGACCCCGCGGAGGAGCAGCCGCTCGCCACCAAGGGGGACGCGCAGATCCAGTGGCTGCACCGGTCCGCCGGGGACGACCTGGTGGCTGCCGTGCGCGCGCTGGAGTTCCTGCCGGGCACCGTGCAGGCCTTCGTCCACGGCGAGGCCGGTTTCGTCCGGGAGCTGCGCCGGCACCTGCTGGGCGAGCGCGGGGTGCGCAAGGACCTGCTGTCGATCTCGGGCTACTGGCGCCGGGGCAAGACGGACGAGGAGTGGCGAGCGGAGAAGGCCGCGGAGCGCGCCGCCGAGGAGGCCGCCGGCCGTTCGTGACGGGCTGCGCCGACCGCTTGTGGCGGGTTGCGCGGGCCGGTTACGCCGGGTGGTTGCGAGGCCGCCGGGCCCGTCGGCTATTCTCTTTTCCGGCGCCGGAACCTGGCGCCACACGCGGACGTAGCGCAGCTGGTAGCGCATCACCTTGCCAAGGTGAGGGTCGCGGGTTCGAATCCCGTCGTCCGCTCCACGCGCGATTAGCTCAGCGGGAGAGCGCTACCTTGACACGGTAGAGGTCACTGGTTCAATCCCAGTATCGCGCACTCACTATTTCCGACGGCCAGCGGCTGCTTTTGGTCAGATTGCAGCGGGCGATGCCGTCGGAGTCTTGACGATTTACAGGCTGACGTGACCCAAAGCCTTCCTGGTAGCTTCGCGCTCACGGAGCGGGGAACGCCAGTGGCTCTGGCTTGCCGACTATTAGTGGGCAGCCGCTCCGGGCAGGACTGGCAGTTCAGGCTGGCGCTAGGCTCGGGATGCCGGTTGTTGATGACCATCTCGAGGGTGTCCCCGACGAATTCATGTTCTGTCCTGCACCAAGCTGTGTCCGACGGAGTGGGTTAACCTCGGTGTGCCCGGCGAACGGGAACAACCTCAGAACCCGGTGATTCGAGCAGGCAGGGTGGGGTGAGTCGCGCCGCAGGGGATCGATGTTGATCAGTTCCACTCCTGCGCATGATGTTGAGAATTCCGTAGGCATGAAACTCGAGTGTAGTGTGCGCAGCATCCCGATAAAATCGAGTTGTAGGTCTCAGGAAGATCATGGCAATTGCTTCACATCTTCGAACCTGATGGATGTCTTGAGCCTTCGGCCGAAGGACCATGGGACACGCTTTTCGTGTTGCAGTCGCCCCAGCACTATGCTTGGTGCCACTCCTACGTCACGCGCGAAAGTTACGATCTGCTGCTCGGTAGGAGTCGAGAACGAATCGAGGAAGTTTTGCAGCTTTACCTCGGGTATCAGCGTCGTCTGAGCAAACCTGTCCGCCTCGTTTTCAGCCTGCGTAGAAGCTCCAGGAACTTTCGAGTCACCGTGCAGAAGCATGGGAGATTCATCGTCCGAGTCCTCGTCGGCGGGGTCTGAGCCATCGCGATGATCAAGAAATGTCAGTCGTTTCCCGTGCAATAGAACGTGGCCCAGTTCGTGAAAGAAGGAAAACCAGAAGGTGTCGTCCGTCTTGAATCTGTCGCTGAGTCCGATCATGACTTTGTCAGGTGCGAGCCAGCGCGTCACTCCTGACAGGTGTGTATTCTTGAGGGATGGAATGAAAACAAGTGCGATACCGAGTTCCGCGCAGCGGCTAGGGAGTTGCTCCTGCCAAGCGTCAGGCGTTCGTAAAGTCAGGCTACGCAACTCCGGCAACGCTGCGACCAGTCGTTCTCGTTGATAGGGCGCACACTTGATTCCGCGAGCCCTGATTTCGCAGAGTCTGAGCCAAGTTGCAATCGAATAACCGTCGCCCTCGACGAGCGCGGAACGTCGAAAAGCGGCTCGATACTCCCGCCACGCCTGTTCGGCGACATCCGGTGTGGCGACACCGAAGAAAGCGAGTATCTTCTTTAGATTCTCCAGGGTTGGTTCAGTGTCCTCTATGACGTTGACACGCTTCAGGAAAGGCAGGGGAAACTTGCTGATCCAGCCGACCTTGTCTGCGAGCTTCCGTTGGTCTTCGAGTGCGCTCTGGTGTGTCTGCCAGGCGGCTTCCAGTTGGTTCCATGTCTCCGCGGCCACTCCGGTCGCCCGCTCGAGCAGGACGGCAGTGTCGGGGGTAAGAGCTGCGACACCTTGAATCATCTGATTTATGTGTTTTGTGGATAAACCAGTACGGCGAGCGAGGTCGGCTTGGCTCACCTGCTGGGCGTCGAGTTCTTCCTTCAAGATCTCGCCCGGACGTGGCGGGGTCTCGGGGTGGTAGGAGTACGAGTTCGCAGGCGATGTCATGACAAGCTCCCCTTGTATTCGAGGGATGAAGCCTCGGAGCGTCGGCCGGAGCGCACCGGTTCTGCTGGCACAAGGTCGACAACGACCACCGCGTTGATGGCCGCCTCGTCCGACAGGTCCACGCTGCCATCCGCGCTCCGCACGACCAGTTCGATCGCCGGGCCCGCGGAGATGAACATGACTGCCCCCTCCTCGTTGGCTCCCGCGCGGAGTCGTAGCGCCGCGAACTCGCGCAATTTGGCAAGGTTCGCAACGGCCTGAAGCTGCCCGAGGCGTCGACGGATCAGATCGGCGGACTCCTGACCGTAAGCGGCCACTCTCTCACGGTCACTGTTGCACGTTCGGGCCAGCGTCGCTGAGCCAAACTCGATCTTCATCGCATCCCGGCCCCCGGTTGGCTTTACCCACTCGGTTCATGCTAGCGTCCTGCTTCGCCGGGTTGATCACCTTTACCAATCTGGTGCAGGCAATCTGTTTGGGGATGTGAGCGGGGTGACCTGCCCCTGGTGCGCGGAGAGCACCCGGGCCGGTGCCCGAGGGAGAGATGAATGTCAGACGAGACCTACGTGACCCATGCGGTCCTGAAGCGGTTCGCCGAGAACCGGATCAACGTGCCGAGCGAGGCAGCGCGGAAGCGCCGTGAACAGGTGAATCACCTGCGTGCTCGACTCGAGGCGCACATAGCCGCGCACCCCGACTACGACCTGGTGAAGCTGCGCGCGTCGGGTAGTACCGCGAAGCACACCGCCATCCGTACTCGGAATGGCGCGGGATCCGACGCGGACGTCGCCGCGTACCTGCGGAGCGCCGATCCGGAGATCGACGAGGCGAAGCTTCTCGACTGGTTGTGTCAACGGTGCCAGGAGGTCTACGGCAAGACCAAGGTGGCCGATGACTTCGTCATCTCGCAGCACGCCGTCGGGATCACGCTCCGAGGCTCAGGGCTGAAGGTCGACGTCGCGCCCGTGCTGTACACGGGTGAGGACGACGACAAGGGCTTCCTCGTGACCCGGCAGGGCCAACGAGTCCTCACCTCCGTCACCCTGCACCTGCGATTCATCGGCGACCGCAGGAAAGCAGCAGGCCCTGGTTACACCGAACTCATCCGGCTGCTCAAGGCCTGGATCCGTGAAGCCAAGTCGCGTGACCCGTACCTGCGCTGCAAGAGCTTCTTGCTTGAGCTCGTGGTCGCGCACCTGTGGGACACCGGATGGAACGGTCATGCGCTGCAGGTTGAGGACTATCCAGCGGCGTTCGAGCAGGTGCTCGCCTACATCGCCACCACCGGCCTGCAGACTCCGATCGCTTTCAGCGACTTCTACTCCCTCGATCAAGTCCTTCCGAACCACGACTCGATCCAGATCTGGGACCCGGTGAACCCGGAGAACAACGTCGCGTCCAGCTACACCGACGCTGATCGCAGGAAACTCGTCGACGCCGCTGCTTCAGCGCTCGACTCAGTGAACTGGGCGGCGATGGCTCCTACCCAGGGCGCTGCTTATGACGCCTGGCGTGATCTCTTCGGCCCCACCTTTCCCGGAGCGTGACCATGACTCGCTCCCTCAGCGGAAACGCGTCCTGCACCATCACCGACGCGCGCTACGTCGGCGCGAAGATCGGAGCCGACCTGCGCCAGCTTCGCGCGATCTACGGCAAACCAGAGGACACCGCCAAGATCAGCGCCTATGCCGAAGAGGTCGCGCAGCTCCTTAAGTATGGCTACCTCGACTCCGTGTCCTACGGGTTCCGCGAACCCGACAGCAACCTGTGGAAACTTCGGCTCCGCTACCGCGCCACCCTTGGCGGCCGCCTCCTCGACGGCAATCCTGGACAGCTGCCCCGGACGGCGAATGTCTCCGGCCTGCCGTTCTACTCCTTCATCAACTACTCGACCAAGTTCCACAGCTTGCCTCCCAGCGCGCAAACGGATTTCGAGCAGACCTTGCCGATCACCCGGACGACCGGCGTGGAGCCGACGACAGGCATCGGCGGCACCACCCCCGGAACCGGTTACAGCCGCAGCGGCACGGGTGTCACCCGAGACACCTTCGTCGCCTCCGACCACTGAACTCAGGAGGACGCGCACATGAGCAGTCAGGACGATCTCTTCCACCCCGTCGTCGAACTTCCCGAACCGGTTCGTCGAGCCCGCTACGACCGGCTGGTAGGCCTCGACGATGTCAAGGATCGTCTTCGCAAGGAGGCGATCCTGCTCGCGACTCCAGACCGGCTGCGTGTATGGGCGGCGCGGCATTACCCGGGTATGGAGGTCGCCGCCCTGCCCCTATTCATCGACCGTGTCCCGCTGTTCGTGTTCACCGGTGACGTCGGCTCAGGCAAGACGGCGCTCGCCGAGTCCTTCGGCGGCGACCTCGCCGATCAGCTCAACCTCCCCGTCCTTCTGTACCGGCTCAAGCTCGCCACCCGCGGCAGCGGCCTTGTGGGCGAGATGACGTCGCTCATCGGCGACGCCTTCGCCCACCTGAAGGCTCAAGCATCCGCAGCGCGTACCGGCGGACGAACGCGACGCGTGCTCGTGTTCGTCGTCGACGAAGCCGACGCGCTGGTCCAGTCCCGAGCAGCGCAGCAAATGCACCATGAGGACCGTGCCGGGGTCGACGCCTTCCTCGCCGGAGTCGACAGCCTTGCCGGTGCCGGTCTGCCCGTTCTGGTCGTGTTGTGCACCAACAGGGGCAACGCCCTTGATCCAGCTGTCCTGCGCCGGGCAGCAGCGACCTTTACCTTTGGCCGGCCGAACGACCAGCAGCGGCACGCCATACTCACTAATGCGTTGCGTGGCCTGAACATCCGCCAGGACACTATTACCAAGCTCACCGAACTCACCGGTGCGGCCGGGTCCCGTCCGGGGTTCACCAGCTCCGATCTCACGCAGCGCCTGGTACCCGCCGCCGTTATCGATGCGTTTCCTGGCCACCCCGTCCGCGACGAGCGCCTCCTGACCCTTGCCACGGAACTCACGCCGAGTCCGACCTTCATCGAGCACGACTAGACCGAAGTGACTCATGCTATCCCCCGATCTTCTCTCTACACCTCGCCTCGGCTCTCCTGGAGGCCCACGATGCCCGAGATAGACGACCTCGACCCGATCTTCCTCAGTTACCGTCACTCCGACGGCGACACGCTCGCGGAGCGTGCGGCGTGGGCGTTCCGGGCGCATGGTGTTCCCGTATGGCACGACCAGACCCACCTACCACCCGGGCAGTTCCGTCGGAGGCTAAGAGAAGCGATGGAATCCGGTTTGTCCGGCGCCGTGCTGCTGATCACCCCGGATCTGACGATGTCCAGCATCGTACGGGAGATCGAACTGCCCACACTGCTGCGCTTGGAGGCGAACTCTGCGTTCACCTTCGCGATCGGCAGCACGATCACCGACATCGACGGCAAGCTGGACTATGGTGCACCCGATCGGTTGGTACCTCAGGGGCTCTCGGTGCTTAGCGATTTCGACCAGTTTCCCGTCACCGACCACGCTGGCTTGGCACGTCTCGCCGGAGAGATGGCGGTGCGCCGTGTCCGCCGCGCCGCCGCCAACGATCGGCTACACCTTGACATCCAGACCCGCCTCCCCCCGCTCGGCACCCCGAAAGTACCGCTTGCGGTTCGAACCCGCGCGCCGTCGGCCGGCACAAGCGTGCCCCCGCCTGAGGCGTGGGGGGACTTCGCTCCCTTTCTCGGCGAGCTGCCGCGCATCGTGCAATCAGCTGGTGTCCGGCACCTTCACATCACTGGCGGCGCTCACCTCAGCATGGCGTTCGCGCTCGGAGCAGCGGTGCCCACCACGACCGGCCTTACCGTCACGGTCACTGACCAGGACGGTGACGCCTGGACGACGGGGACTGCGCCCTCGGTGCCCCTCGTGCAGAACGATATTCCGGGCCGAGGCACGCCTGCTGACCCGGTCGCCGTCTATCTGGACCTCGTCCCTGCTGCACCCAACAACGGATTCCGACGATATGTCGACAGCCACGCCTACACCCATGCGGTCGAGATCTCGGTAGCCGAACGCGAACCGATCCCGGCGAATGCCGGCCCGGCCCTAGTGGCCGAACTACACCGCCGCATCGGCGAGATCGCGACAGGCAGACCCGTGCACCTTTTCCTGCGCGCCCCCTTCCCCGTAGCCGTGATGCTGGGGCGAGCGTCCAACACACTGCGCGTAACGCTTCACGAGTGGGAACGAGAGGTCGAACCACCTACCTACCTCGAAATGGCCACTGTATCCGCAGGTCGGAGCGGCAGCCCCGTCGTGTCGTGGACGCTCGACCGTCAACCGGCGCCCATCAAAAAGGACTGTTTGTAGGCGCTTGAATAAGGTTGGCACAGTTGGAGACGATTTCATCAGCGGGGCAGGAAGCGTGCTACCAGGTTGACCGGCGCACCAGTGGTCGCGCGGATGGCCCCGGAGGACAACTCGATCAACGGACTGCCTGGCGCAATGTTTCTGTCAGCCTGATTCCCACCTTTGGTGACCCCGCCTCAGGACTTAAGGCTTGCGACGAGCATCGCTGTCGCAAGCAGATCGGCCATCTGCATGTTAATCAGGCGACAAGTTGAGACGGCGACGGGAGCACCACAGTCCCTTGTGGGCATCGTCTTCCCGGGACGGCTGCCACGATTGAGTTCGGCAGCCGTTCTCCGTTTTTTCAGCGGGTCGGGGGCGTGGCCGTCGTGGAGCCGGTAGTTTCGCCGGGTAGCGGGTCCACGGCGCAGGCAGCGTCGAGATGTCCTCCGGTGCGATCGTCCGGGGCACGTTGTGCAGCCGGCGCAGGGCGTGACCACCGCGATGTGATCATCTGGCCCGTCCGCTGGGCCGGATGCGTGTGCGGCCCGGCGCTCCAGGCGAGGTGCGCCCGTTTGCCGACCTACAGCCACCGCGCCAGCGGATCCGCGGTCGCCAGCATCAGCGCGTCGCCGGCTGGCTGTCCCGTGCCGTCGAATTCGCAGTCGACCAGCGCGTATCTTCGGGGGATGTTAGCGATCGGCGGGGCGTGCCAGCGGCCCGCGAACCGGCGATCGGCCACGCAAGGTGATCACCGGCGCGTGTGATGCCCGCGCGTATCACTCCGGGCGCACGGGCTTCGCTGGTGCCAGCCGCGCCGCCGGCTGGGTCACTTCAGCGCCGAAACCGTGCTGAAGCCGTGGTGAAACCGGTCGCCCGCACGCTGCCGTCATGGAACAAGACGAACTGGCCTCGCTGCCCACCGCCCGTCCCACCGGCTGCCCCTTCGACCCGCCCGCCGAGCTGGGCGAGATCCGGGCACATCGGCCCCTCGTGCGTATGTCCTACCCGGACGGGCACCGCGGCTGGCTGGTCACCGGTCACGCCCAGGCCCGCGCCGTGCTCGGCGACTCGCGGTTCACCTCGCGGTACGAGCTCATGCACTACCCACTCCCCGGCCTGGACGGCGACATCCCGCCGGCCCCGGTCGGCGACCTCACCGGCATTGACGCGCCCGAGCACACCCGCTACCGCAAGCTGCTCGCCGGGAAGTTCACCGTCCGCCGGATGCGTCAGCTCACCGAGCGGGTCGAGGAGGTCGCCGCCGAGCACCTGGACGCGATGGCGCAGCACGGCCCCGCGGTGGACCTGGTGCAGGCCTACGCGCACCCGGTGCCCGCGGTGCTGATCTGCGAGCTGCTCGGCGTGCCGTACTCCGACCGCGAGTTCTTCCACACCCAGGTGACGGCGCTGATGACCCCGCAGAGCACGCCGGACGAGCAGTTCGCCGCGTACGGCGCGCTGCAGGACTACCTGCTGGACCTGGTGCGCGCCAAACGCGCCGAGCCCACCGACGACGTGCTCGGCGACCTCACCACGAGCGACCTGACCGACGAGGAACTGTCCGGCATCGGCACGTTCCTGCTGGGGGCAGGCCTGGACACCACCGCCAACATGATCGCGCTGGGCGCCTTCGCCCTGCTGCGCCACCCGGACCAGCTCGCCGCGCTCCGCGACGACCCGGCCCTCGCGGACAGCGCGGTCGAAGAGCTGCTCCGCTACCTGACCATCGCCCACACCGGTGTCCGGGCCGCGCTGGAGGACGTCGAGCTGGACGGTCAGGTGATCCGGGCCGGCGAGTCGGTCACCATCGCCGCGAACGCCGCGAACCGCGACCCGGAGCGGTTCCCGGACCCGGACACGCTCGACCTGCGCCGGCACGCCGCCGGGCACCTGGCTTTCGGCCACGGCATCCACCAGTGCCTGGGGCAGCAGCTGGCCCGCGTCGAAATGCGCGTCGCCATCCCTGCACTCTTCGCCCGGTTCCCGACGCTGCGCCTGGCGGTCCCAGCCGACGAGGTGCCGCTGCGACACGACATGAGCATCTACGGCGTCCACCGGCTGCCGGTCACTTGGGACTGATCGGCGGCACCGGACCGGCGGCTGATTCGGTAGGCACCTCCTGACGTTTCATTCGCCTCCTCAGAAGACAGTGCCCGCGTCCTGGGCGACGATCTCGTCCAGGGCTCGTTCGGCGACGGCGGCGATGGTCATGGACGGGTTGCACGCGGCGGTGTTGCCCGGCATGAGGGCGCCGTCGAGCACGTAGAGCCCGCGGTGGCCGAGGACGCGGCCGGCGAGGTCGCAGACCGTGCCCATGGACGCGCCACCGAGCGGGTGCCACGTGCTCGGCACGAGCGTCGTGGTGTTGAGCTTGACGGCGGCGGCTCCGCCGATGTCGGTGATCCGCTCGTGGATGCGCTGCGCCACCTTGGCGTCCGCGTCACCTGGCCACTGCAACACCGCGTCGTCCTTGGCCGGGTCGTAGACGAAATGGCCGCGCCCCGCGCTCACGCCGTAGCCGACGAGCATCGTGGTGCGCAGGTTCGGCAGCGGCGGGAGGGACGCCTGGATGACCGTGTTGGCCAGCGCCGGGTCGTCCCACTCCTTGCTGCCGTAGATGACCGGGCCGCCCTGTGGGGAGCCGAAGTCGTCTGCGAGGCTGGTCCAGGTGTAGATCTGGTCGCCGTTGGAACCCCAGTTCGTGCCGAGACCGTCCGGCAGGTCGGGGATCCCGCCGGTGGCGCCGGCCCGCATCAGCAGCTTGGTGGTGTTCGCCGTACCGGCCGCCATCACGAGGGCGCTCGCGGTGAGGACCTTCTTTTCGAGCACGACGCCGCCGGTGTTGATGCGGTCCACGTGGATCAGCCAGCGCCCGTCGGGCGCCATCGCCACATCGGTGACGTTGTGCAGGGTCGCAACGGTGCAGCGGCCGGTGGCCTCGGCGGCCGCGAGGTAGGTGACGTCGACTGAGTGCTTGCCACCGTTGTTGACGCCGAACGCGCAGTCGCCGTTGGTGTAGGACGGTTTCATCTCGCCCTTCAGCTCGCGCAGGGCGTAGCTCCAGTCGATCGGCATCGGGATCTTCTCGACCGAGTGGCCGGCGGCGCGGGCGTTGCGGGCGAAGACGCGCGCCGCCGCGTAGGTCGGGCTGGCGATCAGTTCATCGGGCGCGGTGGCGATGCGCAGCATGCTCGCCACGCGCGGGTAGTACACCTGGTCCATCCGCGCGTAGTCGAGCTGCTCGGGGAAGTTCGCGTTGAACACCTCCTCGGTCGGCTGGAGCGTCATGCCCTGGTAGATCAGCGATCCGCCACCGACACCGGCCGCGCACATGATGTCCATGCCGTTGCCCGGCACGCGTTCCAGCAGTCCGGTGTAGCGCTCGAACGGGAACGACACGAGCCCGAACAGGTTGGGCTCGGAGCCGAGCCAGAAGATCCGCTTGTCCGGCGCGGTGGGGTGGGGGAAGGTCTCGGCGTTGGGGCCGGTGGGCCAGCGGATGCCGCGTTCGAGGACGTGCACGGGCACCCCGGCCTGCGCGAGCCGCAGGGCGGTCACGCCGCCGCCGAAGCCGGAGCCGATGACCACGACCCGGTGCTCCTCGCGGGTGACCGGCACCCGGCTCGCGGACGCGGCGCCCGGCAGGAGGGTCAGGCCCATGGCGGCGGCCGCCCCCTTGAACACGGTGCGGCGGCTCAGAGCGGGCATGGGTCCTCCGTTGCGGTCGGTGCGGGTTTGGTGACGGGCGGGAGTTTAGGGAGGTGAACCGAGACATGGAACGATTTGCGGATCTCACTACTCGCCAGTAGCATCCGGCGGATGCGAGGTCGCCGGAGTTGAGCCCGCACCGCAGCGACGCCCTGCGCAACCGCGAGACGATCCTGCGCGTGGCCGACGAGGCGTTCGCGGAGGGCTCGGACGTCGTCCCACTGGAGGAGATCGCCCGCCGGGCGCGCCTCGGCCGCGCGACGGTCTACCGGCATTTCCCCGACCGCCGTGCGCTCGGCTTGGCTGTGGCGGCGCAGCAACTGCGGGCGCTGCGCCGGATGGTGAAGCAGCAGGAGGCCGCACCCCGCCCGTTCCGCGAACTGCTGGCGATGGTGCTGGCCATGCAGGTCTCCCGGCGCCCGCTGGTCCGCTTGTTCCGGGAGCTACCGGTGCGCTACCAGCAGCAGAAGGCGAACGCGCTGATCACGATCCTGACCCCGGCTTTCCGCCGTGCGCAGGCCGATGGGCAGTTGCGCGCGGATGTGCGGCCGACGGATCTGTTGCTGGTGTTCGAAATGGTGGAAGCGGCGGTAACGGCGGGATCGGCCGCGGTGCACCAGGACGACGCCGTGCGGCGGGTGGTGAATGTCGTGCTGGACGGGTTCTTCGCGGTGGTGCCGGCGCGGTGAGCGGTGCGGGCCGAGCGCCGTTGCCAGGATTGCCGGCGCGGCGCGGGCTGATCGTGGACTGCTGCGAGATCATGGTTTTCCTTCTGTCCTTTGTGGTTCCGGTTCTGCTGATCATTCTAGGAGCGCGCAAATCGCCGCACATCTACCGAAAGACAGATTTTTCCGGCTTTCACCGCGCGACGCTGGTCTGTCAAGCCCGGCTGGAGTAGAACGGGATCATGGCGACGGAGCTGAAGGTGGACACCGACCCCGCCGAGGTGGGGTTCGACGCGCGGCGGCTGGACCGGATCGACGGGCACTTCGGCCGGTACGTGGACGACGGCCTGCTTCCCGGGTACCTGGCCGTGGTCGCGCGGCGCGGCAAGATCGCCTCCGTCGCGCGACAGGGCCACCGGGACGTCGAAGCGGGCCTTCCGGTCGAAGTGGACACCCGCTGGCGCATCTTCTCGATGACCAAGCCGATCACGTCGGTCGCCGCGATGGTGCTCTACGAGGAGGGCGCCTTCGAGCTCACCGACCCGATCGCCCGCTGGCTGCCGGAGTTCGCCGAGCCGCGCGTGTTCGTCAAGGGCTCCGCGCTCAAACCGGTCACCGAACCGGCCACCGAGCCGATCCGCGTGTGGCACCTGCTCACCCACACCGCCGGGCTCACCTACGGTTTCCACCACGCCCACCCGGTGGACGCGATCTACCGCGCCAACGGCTTCGAGTGGGGGACCCCGCCGGGCGCCGACCTCGCCGAGTGCACGCGGCGGTGGGCGGAGCTGCCGCTGGTCTTCCAGCCCGGCGCGGAGTGGAACTACTCGGTCGCCACGGACGTCCTCGGCCGGCTCGTCGAAGTGGTGTCCGGGCAGCCGCTGGACGAGTTCTTCGCACAGCGCGTCTTCGAACCGCTCGGCATGGGCAACACGGGTTTCGCCACCGACTCCACGGACAAGTTCGCCGCGCTGTACGTGCCCGATCCCAGTACCGGCAAGGCCGTCCGCAACGACGCGTTCGGGCGGTCCGGGCTGGAGAAGGCCGCGTGTCTATCGGGCGGTGGCGGGCTCGTGTCCACGGCCGCGGACTACCACCGGTTCACCCAGTTCCTGCTGAACCGCGGCGAACTCGACGGGGTCCGGCTGCTCGGCCCGCGCACCGTCGACCTGATGACGAGCAACCACCTGCCGGGCGGTGTGGACCTGGAGGCCTATGGCAGGCCGCTGTTCGCCGAAATGCCCTTCCACGGTTTCGGGTTCGGGCTCGGCTTCTCCGTCCTGACCGACCCGGTGAAGGCGAAAACCCTGTCCGGCGAGGGAGAGTTCGCCTGGGGCGGTGCGGCGAGCACCGCGTTCTGGGTCGATCCCGCCGCGGAGATCACCGCGTTGTTCTTCACGCAGCTGCTGCCGTCCAGCACTCACCCGATCCGGCAGTACCTGCGGCAGCTGGTGTATCAGGCGCTCGTCGACTGACGGTGCAGCCGCCGCAGCGCCAGTGCGAGCTGCAGGCGCAGGCGCCCGGACGGGTCGTGCACCGACCAGCCCAGCAGGGTTTCCGCGTGGGCCAGCCGGTCCTGCAGCGTCGAGTGGTGCACGGTGAGCGCGGCGGCCGCCGCGCGCAGGCTCGCACTGGTGGCCACGGCGTCGAGCGTGGCGAGCATCCACGGCGCCGACGCGGCCGCGCGCTCCAGGGCGCGCACGTCCGGGACCGGTTCGCTACCCGGCCCGACGGCTTGCGCGAGCACCGCCAGCCCGCCCAGCTCGTCCGCGCGGACCACCCGCGGACCCGGGTCGTCCGGGGTGCCTTCGGCGGTGAACCGCAGCGCCGTCCGGGCCGCGGCCAGGGACGACGGCAGGTCCAGCACGGGCACCGCAGGGCCGATGCCCGCGCGGGCCCCGGCCGGCGGGGTGATCATCACCCCGGCCGTGCCGTCGGCGTAGGCGATGGCACGCGCGGTCGCCCCCAGGCCCAGCCGCCGCGCCGCCTTCTCCCTGGCCTGCGGGGCCGCGGTGCCGTCCAGCACGACCTCGACGGGCTCCGGCACCCGGTCCCGCTCCAGCACGAGCCGGATCGCGGCGGCGGCGCGTTCGAGGACCATCGCATCCACCGCGGAAGGCGGGCCCGGCCGCTCCAGCCACAGCCCGTCCACACCGGGCCAAGCCGGATCGACCGGGGTGTCCAGGTCCGACCGGCGGCCGTCGGCCGAGACCCGGATCCGCCTGCCCGGCGCCTCCAGTCGCGCGGCGCAGCCGGCGAGGGTGGCCGCGCCGCGGACCAGCGCCTCCAGCCCGGCGTGCCCGTCGACGAGGCGGTCGAAGTAGGCGATCACCTTGACCGCGGCGCCCGCCTCCGGGTCGAGCGCGGCCAGCCGCCCTGCCAGCTCTCTCACCGGTCCATGGTGTCACTCGGCGAGGATCCGCCGCAGCCACCGCAACCGCGCGGCCTTCGCGGCCCGGGAGATCTCCGCCTGCGGCGCGAACGAGTCGAACCCGTGGTAGCCGCCCGGCCACACGTGCAGCTCGGCGGACCCGCCCGCCAGCCAGATCCGCCGCGCGTAGTCGACGTCCTCGTCGCGGAAGGACTCCGCCGAGCCGACGTCGATGAACGCAGGCGGCAGCCCGGACAGGTCGGTGGCCCGCGCCGGGGCGGCGTAGGGCGAGACGTCCGGGCCGCCGCGCGCCGAGCCGAGCAGCGCCGTCCAGCCGGTGTCGTTCGACGTGCGGTCCCACACGCCGAGCCCCTTCATCTGGTGCGTCGACGGGGTCTCGTTGCGGTCGTCCAGCATGGGCGCGACCAGCAACTGCCCCGTCAGCCGCGGTCCGCCGCGGTCCCGGGCCATCAGTGCGACGGCCGCGCTCAGCCCACCACCCGCGCTGGCCCCGGCCACGACCAGCCGGGACGGGTCGATGCCCAGCTCGGCGGCGTGCTCGCGGGTCCACCGCAGCCCGGCGTAGCAGTCCTCGACCGGCACCGGGTGCGGGTGCTCGGGCGCCAGCCGGTACTCCACCGACACCACGACCAGCCCCAGCTCGAGCGCCCAGGCCAGCGGCTCGTCGAGCCCGACGCGGTTGGTGCCCACGACCATGCCGCCGCCGTGGATCCAGTAGATCCCGGGCGCGGGTGTGCGCAGCCCGGTGGGGCGGCCGACGACCACGGACACCTCGTCCGACACCCGCCGGTCCACCAGTTCGATGCGCCCGTCCTGGCTCAGCTCGTCGTCGGAGAGCAGGCGTGCGCCCATGCCCTCGCGCATCGCGGGGATCATGTCCGGCAGGATCGCGGGCGGGACCTGCTCGGCGATGACGTCGAGCATGGCCGCGGCTTCGGGGTCGAACGCCGGTGGCGGGCCGTACGGGGTGCTGGTGGTCATCGGGCCTCCTGGTCACGACGGTGTGGAACACCATCCTGACCCGGCCGGGAGGCGCCGGGTGGCGGATGTTGCCCGCCACCCGGCGGGTGCTCATCCCAGCCTGCCGATGATCTGCTCGCCGTAGGCGTGCAGCGTCTGTTCGCGCTGGTCGTGCATCAGGTACACGGCGAACTGGTCGACCCCCAGGGCGGCCAGTTCCTGCAGCCGCGCGACGTGCGCCCCCGCGGGGCCGGTCAGGCAGAACCGGTCGACGATCTCGTCCGGGACGAAGTCGGTCGACGGGTTGCCCGCCTTGCCGTGGTGGGCGTAGTCGTAGCCCTGCCGCTCGCGGATGTAGTCGGTCAGCTCGTGCGGCACCGGGCCGGACTCGCCGTAGCGGGCCACCAGGTCGGCGACGTGGTTGCCGACCATCCCGCCGAACCACCGCAGCTGGTCGCGCTGGTGCGGCAGGTCGTCCCCGACGTACGCGGGCGCCGCGACGCAGATCGTGATGCCGGCCGGGTCCCGTCCCGCCGCCCTGGCCGCCTCGCGGACCGAGCCGATGGTCCACTCCGCGATCGCCGGGTCGGCGCACTGAAGGATGAACCCGTCCGCGTGCTCGCCCGCCAATTGCAGCGCCTTCGGCCCGTACCCGGCCATCCACATCTCCAGCCGCCCGCCGCGCACCCACGGGATCCGCACCGGGGTGTCGCCCAGCACCACCTCCCTGCCCTCGGCCAGCTCCTTGATCGCGTGCATCGCGTCCCGGACCGTGGCCAATGTGGACGGTCGCTTGCCGATCACCCGGTGTGCCGAGTCGCCGCGCCCGATCCCGCACACCGTGCGGTTGCCGAACATGTCGTTGAGCGTGGCGAACAACGACGCGAGCACCGACCAGTCCCGGGTGCCCGGGCTGGTGACCATCGGCCCGACCGTCATCGCCGAGGTGGCGGCCAGGATCTGCGAGTAGATGACGAACGGCTCCTGCCACAGCACCACGGAGTCGAACGTCCAGCCGTAGCCGAACCCGCAGTCCTCCGCCGCCTTCATCAGCCGGACCACCTCACGCGCGGGCGGATCCGTCTGCAGCACCACACCGAAGTCCATGACGGCTCCCTAGTTCAGGTACTGGCACAGGTCCCGGGACAGGAACTTCCCGTGCCCGGCGCTGCCGGAGAACCCGGACGGCGACACGATCACGCGGCCACGCGAGAGCACGGTCTCGACCTTCCCGGTGATCTCGAAGCCCTCGTACGCCGAGTAGTCCACGTTCATGTGGTGCGTCTCGGCCGACAGGGTCTGCTTCGCCGCCGGGTCGTAGACCACGATGTCGGCGTCCGAGCCGGGCGCGATCACGCCCTTGCGCGGGTACAGGCCGAACATGCGCGCCGGGGTGGTCGAGCACGCCTCCACCCAGCGGCCCAGCGAGATCTCGCCGGCCACCACGCCCTGGTGCAACAGGTCCATCCGGTGCTCGACACCCGGCATGCCGTTGGGGATCTTCGAGAAGTCCCCGCGGCCGAGCTCCTTCTGGTCCTTGAAGCAGAACGGGCAATGGTCGGTCGACACCACGCTCAGGTCGTTCGTGCGCAGCCCGCGCCACAGGTCGCCCTGGTGCCACTTCTCCCGCAGCGGCGGGGAAGCGACGTACTTCGCGCCCTCGAAGTCCGGCTTGGCCAGGTCCTCGATGGACAGGTAGAGGTACTGCGGGCAGGTCTCGGCGAACACGTTCTGCCCCGTGTTCCGCGCTTCCGCGACGGCCGCAAGCGCTTGCGAAGCCGACAGGTGCACGATGTAGAGCGGCGCGCCGGTCACCTGCGCGAGCCGGATCGCCCGCGACGTGGCCTCGCCCTCCAGCTCCGGCGGCCGGGTCAGCCCGTGCTGCACCGGATCGCCCTTGCCTTCGGCGAGCGCTTGCGCGACCAGCTGGTCGATCGCGATGCCGTTCTCCGCGTGCATCATGATCGTGGCGCCGGTCTGCCTCGCCTGCTGCATCGCGCGCAGGATCTCGCCGTCGGTGGAGTAGAACACGCCCGGGTAGGCCATGAACATCTTGAAGCTGGACACCCCGGCGTCGATGCAGGCCTGCATCTCCTTCAGCGTGGTGTCGTTGACGTCGGACATGATCATGTGGAACCCGTAGTCGACGGCGCAGTTGCCGTCGGCCTTTTCGTGCCACTTGTCCAGCGTCGGCTGCAGCGTGGAACCCTTGGGCTGCACCGCGAAATCGATGATCGTGGTGGTGCCGCCCCACGCGGCCGCGGTGGTGCCGGTTTCGAAGGTGTCGTGCGAGAACGTGCCGCCGAACGGCATCTCCATGTGGGTGTGGGCATCGATCCCGCCGGGCAGCACGTACTTCCCGGTCGCGTCGATCACCTCGTCGGCGGTGTCGAACAGCCCCGGCGCGGCGACCGCGGCGATCGTCTCGCCCTCGACGAGCACGTCCGCGCGGCTCGCCCCGGTGGTGGACAGCACGGTGCCGCCCTTGATCAGCGTGCGCATGCGTTCTCCCTCAGGGCGCCACGATCGAGTCGTAGGAGTCCGGGCGGCGGTCGCGGTAGAACTGCCACAGGTCCCGGACCTCACTCAGCTTGTCCATGTCCAGGTCCCGCACCACGACCTCGTCCTCGGTGTCGGATGCGGCGTCGCCGACCAGTTCGCCGCGCGGGTCGACGAAGTAGGTCTGGCCGTAGAAGTCGTTGTCGCCCAGCGGTTCCACGCCGACCCGGTTGATCGCGCCGACGTAGTACTCGTTCGCCACGGCCGCGGCGGGCTGCTCCAGCCGCCACAGGTACTGCGACAGGCCGCGGCTGGTCGCTGACGGGTTGAACACGATCTTCGCCCCGGCCAGGCCCAGCGCGCGCCAGCCCTCCGGGAAGTGCCGGTCGTAGCAGATGTAGACGCCGATGCGGCCGACCGCGGTGTCGAACACCGGGTAGCCGGTGTTGCCGGGCCGGAAGTAGAACTTCTCCCAGAAGCCCTTGACCTGCGGGATGTGGTTCTTGCGGTACTTGCCCAGGTACTTGCCGTCGGCGTCGATCACGGCGGCGGTGTTGTAGTAGACGCCGGCCTGCTCCTCCTCGTACATCGGCGCCACGATCACGATGCCGTGCCGCTCGGCGACCTCCTGCAGCAGCTTGGTCGTCGGGCCGTCCGGGATGCCCTCGGTGTAGGAGTAGTAGTCGGCGTCCTGCACCTGGCAGAAGTACGGCCCGTAGAACAGCTCCTGCAGGCACACGACCTGTGCGCCCTGCGAGGCGGCGGTGCCGATCGCGTCGACCGCGCCGGCGATCATCGAGTCCTTGTCACCCGTCCACCGCTGCTGTACCAACGCGGCTCGGACCAGATTGCTCACGGGTTTCCTCCTTCGGTTGACGGTGCGCCCAGGACAGCGCGAGGTAGACGACGAAGGCGCCGGCCAGACCGGCCACCCAGCTGTAGTCGTAGACGGGCTTGAGGAACGGGATCAGCCCGTCGGCGGGGAACGGACCCTGCGAACCCGGCGCGGTGTAGGCGCCGCCGACCGCGAGCACCCCGCCCACGGCCGTCGCCACCAGCGCGCGCCAGTTCCAGCCGGCGCGGAACCAGTACCGCCCGCCCTCGGCGTAGAGCCCGGCCAGGTCCAGGTTGGTGCGCTTGACGACCCAGTACCCGGCCACCAGCACCCCGGCGACCGCGCCGAGCACGCCGCCGTAGAAGCCCAGCCAGGCGAAGATGTAGATGTCGGGGTCGGAGTAGAGCTTCCACGGCATGATCACCACGCCGATCACGCCGGTGATCAGGCCGCCGACGGCGAAGGTGATGCGCTTGGGGAAGGCGTTGGAGAAGTCGTAGGACGGGCTGACCACGTTCGCCGCGAGGTTCGCCGAGATCGTGGCGAGCACCAGCGCGATCAGCGCGACCACCACCAGCGCCGGGCTGGAGAACCGGTCGGCCAGCTGCGCCGGGTCCCAGATCGCCTCGCCGTAGAGCACCTGGCCGCCGGAGGTGGTCAGGATCGCCACGATCGCGATGAACGTCATCGTGGTCGGCAGGCCGAGCACCTGGCCGCGGGCCTGTTTGCGCTGGCTGCCGCCGAAGCGAGTGAAGTCCGGCATGTTCAGCGACAGCGTCGACCAGAACGCGATCATCGCCATCAGCGACGGCGCGAAGATCTTCCAGAAGTCGGTGCCCCAGCCGAGCTTCGCCGGTTCGGACAGGATCGGGCCGAGGCCGCCGGCCTTGATGAGCACGTAGGCGAGCAGGATCAGGAACCCGACCGACACCAGCGGCGCGGTCCAGTTCTCGAACCGCCGCACCGCCTCCATGCCGCGCCAGATGATCAGCATCTGGACCACCCAGAAGACGCCGAACGACAGCCACAGCGTCCACGGCTGGCCGCCCACCTCGGCCGCGTTGCGCCACCCCGGCCCGGTGAGCTTGCCGACCAGGATGTAGATCGCCTCGCCGCCGACCCAGGTCTGGATGCCGAACCAGCCGCACGCGATGAACGCCCGGAGCAGCGCGGCCAGGTTCGCGCCCCGGATTCCGTAGAAGGCACGCGCGAACACCGGGAACGGGATTCCGTACTTGGTGCCGGCGTGGCTGTTGAGCAACATGGGAACGAGCACGATCAGATTGCCCAGGGTGATCGTGATGAGCGCCTGGAGCCAGTTCATCCCCAGCGCGATCAACGACGCGGCGAGCGCGTAGCTGGGAATGTTGTGCGCCATTCCCATCCACAGGGCGAAATAGTTGTAGGTGCTCCAGGTGCGTTTTTCGACGGGCACCGGAGCGAGCTCGTCGTTGAAGAACCGGCTACCCCGGATCGGCGCGGTGTCGCTGAGATCCACCCGGCCGTCCGGTCGCGTGATCTGCGAGGTGGGTTCCATTGCGGAATCCTGCTCGTCCCCGCCGCGGGGGAGGCACTGTCAGAGTGTTCACCGTTGCCCGCGTCGGAACGCATTGTGTCGATTGCGCCCGGCGCGGGCCGGTGCATCACCCGGATGTGAAAGCCGGTTGTGACAGCCGGTCAACCTGGTTGAAACACGGGTTCAGAATTCGAAGACCCCGCCGGACTCGGCGGCCGCGGCGCACTTGTTGCCGAAGGTGTGGGTGTACACCACCGGCTTGCCGCGCCAGTGGCCCTTGGCGGTGGCCGTGGTCGGGCTGTAGATCATCGGGCACACCGTCGCCTCGCCGGGGATGCGCTCGATGTCGCCGTCCACAGTGGTCAGCGTGGCGCAGGCCTTGGTCTTGCCGGGGTGGCTGCCGCCCGCCGGGTGGCAGTCCAGGCTCACGGTGACGACCCGGCCCGCGCCGTCCTGCAGGGAGAGCATCAGGCTGGCCGCGGGGGTCTGGGCGGGCGGGGCGGCCAGGGCCAGCACCGACGCCGCGGCGGGGAGTAGGGCGGAAAAAGGCATATCGGGGCTATCGGCCGGTCCAGCCCGGATCTGTGTTACCGGTTCGGGTGATCGTCGAAAAGATCATGGGCCAGCAGCGCGAGGTAGAGCGACAGCATCGATTCAGGGTCCTCCAGCGGCACGCCGAGCACCTGCTCGATGCGGGCGAGCTGCTGGTAGTAGGCGGTGCGGGAGGTGTGCGCGGCCGCGGCCGCGGCGGACTTGTTGCCGCCGTGCTCGCAGTAGTGCCGCAGGGCCTGCACCAGCCGGGTGCCCGATGCCGCGTCCCGCGACAACAGCGGGCCCAGCTCGCGCTCGGCGAAGGCCCGCACGCGCTCGTCGTCGGCGAGCAGGTGCAGCAGCCCGCGCAGGCGGACGTCCTGCAGCCGGTGGACCTCGCGGTCGGTGTCCGAGCGCAGCGCCGCCGCGGCGACGTGGGCGGCCTCGACCAGGCTGCGACGGGCGTCGGCGGCGCTGTCCACCACCGTGCCGACCGCCAGGACCGCGGGCACCGACGTCGGGCGGGCCCGCAGCTCGGCGGACAGCCGCCGCAGCACCGCGTCGACGTTGGCCTGCGGCGACAGCGACAGCAGCGCACGCACGCTGACGTCGTCGACGACCGCCACGAGCGCGGAGACCTTCGCCCGGCGGGTGGCCAGGGAGACGGTCTCGGCGAGGTCCCGCAGCACGGTCGGCGCGGACGCCGCCTGCCGTTGCGACGCGGTCATCCGCGGCCGGACCGCGACGCCCACCAGCCGCCCGGACAACGGTGAGCCCAGCGCGGCCGCGCGGGCCAGCAGTTCGGTGGACGGGGCGGGCGAGGTCATCAGCTCCGCGAGCACCGCGCGGTGCGCCTGCCGCTCCAGGCTGTCCGCCTCGCGCGCGACCAGTCGGTGCACCGCGAGCGCGGACGCCGCCCGCTCGGCGACCACGACGTGCCGGTCCGGCGGCGGCTCGTCGCACACGACCACCAGCCGTCCCCAGTCGTGCCCGCGCGCGCCGACGACGGTGACCAGCCAGCCGGCGTCGGCGTGGTAGCCGGTGCGCTCGCCCAGGTGCACGGTGCGGGAGCGGGACGGCCAGCCGGTCAGCAGCTCGGCCGGATCGGTGCCCGCGGAGTCGTAGGCGAGCACCTCGTGGGCCAGGGTCTCCAGCACCACCGGCGACTCGGTCATGCGCGCGACCTCGCGCAGCACCTCGGCCGGTTCCGCGCCCGCGACGGTGAGCTGCGTGAACACCTGGTGCACGTGTTCGGCGGCGCGCAGCTCGGCGACTTGGGCGTCCACGATCAGCCCGTTCACCGCCTCGGTGACCGCGACGTACCGCGTCTCGCGGGACAGCGTGATCAGAGGCAGCTCGTGCCGTGCGGCCGCGTCGACCAACGCCCGAGGCAGCGCGTCGCTCCAGTGCCGGACCAGCTCGACCACCAGCCCGGCGACCCCGGCCTCGGCGAGCCCGTCCACGTACTTCGCCAGCTGCGCGGCGTCGTCCGGCAGCGCGATCCCGGTGGTCAGGACCAGCTCGCCGCCCTTGAGCAGGTGCCCGATGTCGGCCACCTCGGCGACGTGCACCCAGCGCACGCGGGTGTCCAGCTTCTGCCCGCCTGCCACGACCTTCGGGCGGCCGTGCCGCAGCACCGGCAGGGCCAGCACGTCCGCGACCGTCGGGTACAAGCGCCACCACCTCCGCAGAAAGCAGACTGTACGGCCGATCCGGCCATTGGGTACATGTTGTGTGTGGTGGCCGGGCGCGGCGGCCACCGAGACTGGCGGGCATGAGCGAATCGGAGCTGCTGGCCCGGCACCGGGCGGTCCTGCCGAACTGGCTGGCCCTGTACTACGACGAGCCCCTGGAGATCGTGCGAGCGCAGGGGAGGCGGGTCACCGATTCCTCCGGCACCACCTATCTGGACTTCTTCGCCGGCATCCTCACCAACGCCATCGGCTACGACGTCGCCGAGATCTCCGACGCCATCCGCGCCCAGGTCGACTCCGGGGTCCTGCACACCTCGACGCTGTACCTGATCCGCAAGCAGGTCGAGCTCGCCGAGCAGATCGCCCAGCTGAGCGGCATCCCGGACGCGAAGGTGTTCTTCACCAACTCCGGCACCGAGGCCAACGAGACCGCGCTGATGCTCGCGACGCAGTACCGCCGCTCCAACCAGGTGCTCGCGATGCGCAACAGCTACCACGGCCGGGCGTTCGCCACGATCGGCATCACCGGCAACCGCGGCTGGTCCGCCAGCTCGCTCTCGCCCGTCAAGGTCTCCTACGTCCAGGGCGGCTACCGCTACCGGGACGCGTTCCGGAACCTGTCCGACGCCGACTACGTGCGCGCCTGCACCGACGACCTGCGGGACGTCCTGGAGACCACCACCTCGGGCGACGTGGCCGCGTTGATCGCCGAGCCGATCCAGGGCGTGGGCGGGTTCAACGTGCCGCCGGACGGGCTGTTCGCCGCCTTCAAGGAGGTCCTCGACGAGTACGGCATCCTGCTGATCTCCGACGAGGTCCAGACCGGCTGGGGCCGCACCGGTGAGCACTTCTGGGGCATCCAGGCGCACGGTGTCACGCCGGACGCGATGACGTTCGCCAAGGGCCTCGGCAACGGGCTGGCGATCGGCGGGGTCGTCGCGCGCGGCGAGCTGATGGACTCCATCACCGCGAACTCGATCTCGACCTTCGGCGGCAACCCGGTGTCCACCGCGGGCGCGAAGGCGACGCTGGACTACCTGCTCAGCCACGACCTGCAGGGCAACGCGGCGAAGCAGGGCGCGCGGCTGCTGACCGGCCTGCGTGACATCGCCGAGCGCTACGACGTCGTCGGCGACGTGCGCGGCAAGGGGCTGATGATCGGCGTCGAGCTGGTCGAGCCGGGCGGGGCGCCGAGCCCGGAGTCCGCGCGGCTGGTGCTGGAGGAGACGCGCGCCCGTGGTCTGCTGGTCGGCAAGGGCGGGCTGCACGGCAACGTGATCCGGCTGGCGCCGCCGATGACCCTGACCGACGACGAGACCGGCGAGGCGCTCGAAATCCTGCGGGAGTCGATCGCCGCCGTGCAGGAGGCGCGGAAGTGACGCAGCGGATCAGCCACTGGATCGACGGCAAGCCGTGGGCTGGGGTTCCGGACCGGACCGGGGAGGTGTTCGACCCCGCCACCGGTGAAGTGCGCGCGCGCGTGGACTTCGCCGGTGGCGGGCAGGTGGACGAGGCCGTCTCGGCGGCCGCGCGCGCCTTCCCCGGCTGGCGGGACACCTCGCTCGCGGCGCGGTCGCGGGTGCTGTTCCGGTTCCGCGAACTGCTCACCGAGCGCAAGGACGAGCTCGCGGCGATCATCACCGCGGAACACGGCAAGGTCCTCTCCGACGCGGCCGGTGAGATCGCCCGCGCCATCGAGAACGTGGAGTACGCCTGCGGCGCGCCGCAGATGCTCAAGGGCGGGTTCAGCGAGAACGCCTCGACCGGCGTGGACGTGTACTCGATCGCGCAGCCGCTCGGCGTGGTCGGGGTGATCTCGCCGTTCAACTTCCCGGCGATGGTGCCGCTGTGGTTCGTGCCCAACGCGCTGGCCTGCGGCAACACGGTCGTGCTCAAGCCGAGCGAGAAGGACCCGTCGGCGTCGCTGTTCATCGCCGAGCTGTTCGCCGAGGCCGGGTTGCCGGACGGGGCGCTCAACGTGCTGCACGGGGACAAGGTCGCGGTCGATGGGCTGCTGACCCATCCGGTGGTGAAGGCGATCTCGTTCGTCGGCTCGACGCCGATCGCGCGGTACGTGTACGAGACCGCGACCGCACACGGCAAGCGGGTGCAGGCGCTGGGCGGGGCGAAGAACCACATGGTCGTGCTGCCCGACGCCGACCTCGACCTCGCGGCGGACGCCGCCGTGTCGGCCGGGTTCGGATCGGCGGGGGAGCGGTGCATGGCGGTGTCCGTGGTGGTCGCCGTGGATCCGGTCGGCGACGAGCTGGTGTCGAAGATCGCGTCCCGGATGGGCTCGCTGACGGTCGGCGACGGGCGGTCGCCGGACTCGGAGATGGGCCCGCTGGTGACGGCGGCGCACCGCGACCGGGTGCAGTCCTATGTGGAAGCCGGGGTGTCGGCGGGGGCGTCGCTCGTGGTGGACGGCCGGTCGGTTTCGGTGCCCGGCGGCGGGTTCTGGCTCGGGCCGACGCTGTTCGACCAGGTGCGCACCGACATGTCGATCTACACCGACGAGATCTTCGGCCCGGTGCTGTCGGTCGTCCGGGCCGGCAGCTACGACGACGCGCTGGCGCTGGTGAACGCCAACGCCTACGGCAATGGGACGGCGATCTTCACCAACGACGGCCGTGCCGCGCGGCGGTTCCAGAACGAGGTCGAGGTCGGGATGGTCGGGCTCAACGTGCCCATCCCGGTGCCCGTCGGGTACTACTCGTTCGGCGGCTGGAAGGACTCCCTTTTCGGCGACAGCCACGCCTACGGGCCGGAAGGGTTCCACTTCTTCACGCGGACCAAGGTCGTCACGTCGCGCTGGCCGGACCCCTCGCAGGGCGGGGTGAACTTGGGCTTCCCGCGCAACTCCTGAGCGCCCACTCGGTTGGCCAGCAGTTCCCGACGCACGCGCCCCGGCCTGGGGCGAGCAGCCGCTCACCCTGTCCGGCCGGGGCGCGATCCCGGCCCTGCTCGGCGCCGTGCCGACCGCGGTGGCCTGTTCGCGCTGGACTGGGCCGCCGACCTGAACCAGGCGATCCGGCAGGCGACCGATCTGTCCGGTGCCGACGAGTGGACCAAGGTCCACCTGACGCAGGGCGTGGTCATCGCGCTCGCGCCGGCGCGGTGGGCGCCCCGTGGGTGCCCGGCACGTGAGCCGGTCACAAGCGAGGGCGCTTCAGGTTCGTCTTCCGTAAACTCAGGGTGAGATACCCGCCGTAGGAGTTCGGAGGTGAGGCGTGCCCAGCTCGGAGGAGCGTCGCTTCGAGGTCCTGCGCGCCATCGTCGCGGACTACGTGTCGACCCACGAGCCGGTCGGCTCCAAGGCGCTCGTGGACCGGCACAGTCTCGGCGTGTCCAGCGCGACGGTGCGCAACGACATGGCGGTGCTGGAGGAGGAGGGGTACATCACCCAGCCCCACACCAGCGCCGGCCGCATTCCCACCGACAAGGGCTACCGGCTCTTCGTCGACAAGTTGTCCGAGGTCAAGCCGCTGAGCCCGGCCGAACGGCGGGCCATCATCAGCTTCCTCGACGGGGCGCTGGACCTGGACGACGTCCTGCGCCGCTCGGTGCGGCTGCTCGCGCAGCTGACCAGGCAGGTCGCGGTCATCCAGTACCCGACGATGTCGAACTCGTCGCTGCGCCACCTGGAAGTGGTGCCGCTCACACCGGCGCGCCTGATGCTGGTGATCATCACCGACTCCGGACGGGTCGACCAGCGCACCGTCGACCTCGGTGACGTGATGACCGAGGAGAACGTCGCCCGCATCCGCGAGATGCTCAACGCGGCCCTGGCCGGCCGCCGCCTCACCGACGCGGCCACCCGGGTCACCGAACTGCCCGACCAGGCGCCCGGCGAGCTGCGCGACGCGCTCGTGCGGATCTGCACGCTGCTGGTCGAGCACCTGGTCGAGCACCCCGAGGAGCGGCTGGTCCTCGGCGGCACGGCGAACCTCACCCGCAGCGTCGCCGACTTCCCCGGATCGCTGCGCCAGGTGCTCGAGGCGCTCGAGGAACAGGTCGTGGTGCTCAAGCTGCTCGCCGCGGCGCGCAACCCCGGTGCGGTCACCGTTCGCATCGGTGAAGAGAATGAAGACGAGCAGATGCGCAGCACCTCGGTCGTGTCGATCGGCTACGGCAAGAACGACATGCTGCTCGGCGGTATGGGTGTGGTCGGTCCGACGAGGATGGACTACCCCGGCACGATCGCCGCGGTGCGCGCGGTGGCCAACTACGTGGGGCAGATCCTGGCCGGCGGCTAGCCAGGGCGATGCTTGTCTAGGAGGACGGTTCAGAAGGTGGCCAGGGACTACTACGGCATCCTCGGGGTGCCCAAGAACGCGAGTGATCAGGAGATCAAGCGCGCCTACCGCAAGCTCGCCCGCGAGCTGCACCCCGACGTCAACCCGTCCGAGGACGCCCAGCACAAGTTCAGCGAGGTCACCACGGCGTACGAGGTCCTGTCGGACCCGCAGAAGCGCAAGATCGTGGACCTCGGCGGCGATCCGCTGGACAACGGGGCCCGCGCCGGTGGTGGCGGCGGCGACCCGTTCGGCGGGTTCGGCGGTCTCGGCGACATCATGGACGCCTTCTTCGGCGCGGCCACCGGCGGCGGACGCGGGCGCGGCCCGCGCAGCCGCGTCCAGCCCGGCTCGGACGCGCTGATCCGGATCAGCCTCAGCCTCGAAGAGTGCGCGACCGGGGTCGACAAGGAGATCACCGTCGACACCGCGGTGCTGTGCGACCAGTGCCACGGCAACGGCACCGCTCCCGGCGGCACCGTGAAGACCTGCGACACGTGTGGTGGGCAGGGTGAGATCCAGTCCGTGCAGCGGTCCTTCCTCGGCCAGGTCGTCACCTCGCGGCCGTGCCCGGTGTGCCGCGGCTTCGGCGAGGTCATCACCGACCCGTGCCGCCAGTGCGGTGGCGACGGCCGGGTGCGTGCCCGCCGTTCGGTGACCGCGAAGATCCCGGCCGGTGTCGGCGACGGGATGCGGATCCGGCTGTCGGCCCAGGGCGAGGTCGGTCCCGGTGGCGGCCCGGCGGGCGACCTCTACATCGAGGTCGACGAGGAGCCGCACGAGGTGTTCGTGCGCGAGGGCCACGACCTGCACTGCAACCTGCGGATCCCGATGACGGCGGCCGCGCTGGGCGCGACGGTGCCGCTGGAGACCCTGATCGACGGCGAGTACGAGCTGTCGGTGGACCCGGGCACCCAGTCGGGCACCGAGCTGGTGCTGGCGGGGATGGGTATGCCGCGGCTGCGCTCGTCCGGGCGGGTCGACGGGCGGGGCGATCTGCACGTCCACGTGGACGTCACGGTGCCGACCAAGATCGACGAAGCTCAGCGCGAGCTGTTGCAGCAGCTGGCCCAGCTGCGCGGCGAGGAGGCCGGGGTGACGTCCAACGGGCGGCACCAGGGCGGGCTGTTCTCGAAGCTGCGCGCCAAGAGTCACAAGTAATGCCGTCCACCACGCCGCCGGTCTTCCTGGTCGAGGAGCTGCCGGCGGGGCCGCGGTTCGTGTTGTCCGGCGAGGAGGCCCGCCACGCGGCGACCGTGCGGCGCATGCGCGCGGGGGAGCGGCTGGTCGCCTCCGACGGCCGCGGTTCGGCCGCGGAGTGTGTGATCGTGGAGGTCCGTCCGGGCCGTGAACCGGTGCTGGACCTGGAGGTTTCCCGGCGGTGGACGGAGGCCGCGCCCGCGCTGCGGGTCGTGGTGGCGCAGGCGCTGGCCAAGGGCGACCGCGGCGAGCTGGCCGTGGAGCTGGCGACGGAGGCGGGCGCGGACGAGATCCTGCCGTGGCGGGCCGAGCGCAGCGTGGTGCGCTGGGAGGAGGGCCCGCGCGGGGCGAAGGCGCTGGCCCGCTGGCAGAACACCGCGCGCGCGGCGGCCAAGCAGGCCCGGCGGGCGTGGGTGCCGCCGGTGCGCGAGCCGGTGAGCACGGCCGAGCTGGCGGCGGTGGCGGCCACAGCGGCGTGTGCGGTGGTGCTGGAGGGCAGTGCTTCGCGGCGGCTGACCGAGCTGTCGCTGCCCGCCGCCGGGGATCTGCTGCTGGTGGTGGGCCCGGAAGGCGGCATCACCGACGGCGAGGTGGACGCGCTGACATCGGCGGGTGCGGTCGGGGTCCGGCTGGGCCCCACGGTGCTGCGCACGTCCACCGCGGCCGCGGTGGCCCTGGGCGCCCTCGGTGCGATGACTTCCCGCTGGGACTGACCGTCACGCGCTGTCGTCGCCGGACCGGGCGAACCGTGGAGCCGGTCATCTCCGCGGAACATCACGGAAACCGCACCGCAAGCGGCTCAACGGCTGATTCGCGTACCGCCCGTCTTCGAAACCTGGAAAAAATTGGGTGTCGACTGTGGCGCACCGGGCATCGCACCCATTACCCTGACCCACACGACACCTGGGGTCGCCCCCGGGTGCCCAAAGCCCCGCCGGACACCTCCCCCCTCGGTCCGGCGGAGCCGCGGAGGCGGTGGAGCGACCCCCAGGCTCCACCGCCCCGCGGCGTCTACCGCGAGTCGCGACTTCCCTTGCGCCACCGCACTTCCCGCACGCGATAGGGTTCGCCGCATGAGTGATGCCGAGACGCTGTTCGAACGGATCATCGCCGGTGAGATCCCGAGCGAGAAGGTGTACGAAACTGAAACGACTTTCGCGTTTCGGGATATCCAGCCGCAGGCTCGCGTGCACGTGCTCGTGGTGCCGAAGAAGCGTTACCGGAATGTCGGCGAGCTGGCCGCCGCCGATCCGCAACTGCTCTCCGACGTGCTGACGACCGCCGCGAAGGTCGCCGAACTCGAGGGCATCGCCGAGTCGGGGTACCGCGTGGTCTTCAACACGGAGAGTGACGCCGGCCAGACCGTCTTCCACGTGCACGCGCACGTCCTGGGCGGGGAACAGCTCGGGTTCTTCGGGCGGCTCGCGAAGTAACCGACTGCGCGCGCCCCGCCCGGCCCGCTAGCATCGATGGGGTAAGCAGGAAGAGAGCAGCGGAAACGCAGAAGGCAGGCCCGAGGACACTTGGCCGGAACCGCACAGGGTGGAGCCGCCCGATCGGACGTTCCCGAGAGCGCCGGGGACGTCACTGAGACCACCGGAACCGCACGGAGCACGCGCAGCGCCCAGTCCCGGTTCCCCATTCCGGACGGCGCGGTGCTGACGCTGCTCGGATCCCGCGACGAGAACCTGCGGGTGGCCGAGGAACTGCTGGCCGCCGACGTCCACGTCCGGGGCAACGAGGTCACCCTCACCGGGGAGCCCGCGGACGTCGCGTTCGGCGAGCGCGTGTTCGCCGAACTGGTCGCGCTGGCCGGGCGCGGCCAGCAGGTCGGCCCGGACACCGTCCGCCGGACCGTCGGCATGCTGTCGGCAGGCGGCGCGGAGTCGCCTGCCGAGGTGCTCAGCATGGACATCCTGTCCAGGCGCGGCCGCACCATCCGCCCCAAGACGCTGAACCAGAAGCGCTACGTCGACGCCATCGACAAGCACACGATCGTGTTCGGGGTCGGCCCGGCCGGCACCGGCAAGACGTACCTGGCGATGGCGAAGGCCGTGCAGGCGCTGCAGGCCAAGGCGATCACCCGGATCATCCTCACCCGCCCCGCGGTCGAGGCCGGGGAGCGGCTCGGCTTCCTGCCGGGCACGCTGTCCGAGAAGATCGACCCGTACCTGCGGCCGCTGTACGACGCGCTGCACGACATGGTCGACCCGGACTCGATCCCGCGCCTGATCCAGGCCGGCACGATCGAGATCGCCCCGCTGGCCTACATGCGCGGCCGCACCCTCAACGACGCGTTCATCATCCTCGACGAGGCGCAGAACACCACGCCCGAGCAGATGAAGATGTTCCTCACCCGGCTCGGCTTCGGCTCGAAGATCGTGGTGACCGGCGACATCACGCAGGTCGACCTGCCGACCGGGCAGAAGTCGGGCCTGCGGGTGGTGCGTGAGATCCTGGAAGGCGTGGAAGACTTGCATTTCGCCACGCTGACCAGCTCCGACGTGGTGCGCCACCGGCTGGTCGGGGACATCGTGGACGCCTACGAGAAGTGGCAGGCCGAGCAGGACGCCGAGCGCGGCACCGGCACCGGGAACGGCTGGCGGGGCCGGCACTGAGCATGACCATCGAGATCGCGAACGAGTCCGGCGTCGCGGTGGACGAGACGTCGATCGTCTCGGCTGCGCGCTTCGCGCTGGACCGCATGGAGGTCAGCCCGCTCGCCGAGCTGTCGGTGGTGCTGGTGACCCTGGACGTCATGTCCGACCTGCACGAACGGTGGATGGACCTGCCCGGTCCCACCGACGTCATGGCCTTCCCCATGGACGAGCTGGACGCCGCCCGCCGCCCCGACGCCGGTGACCCGTCGCCCGCGCTGCTCGGCGACATCGTGCTGTGCCCGGCCTTCGCCAGGGACCAGGCCCGCACCGCCGGTCACTCGCTGCTCGACGAGCTGCACCTGCTGACCGTGCACGGTGTGCTGCACCTGCTCGGCTACGACCACGCCGAGCCCGCCGAGGAGCGCGAGATGTTCGGGCTGCAGAAGCGGATCCTGGCCGACTTCCAGGCCGCGGTCGCCGAGGCGCGGCGCCGCGACGCGCAGCGCACGGCCGACGACCGGCTGCTGGGGGCCGCGGGCCTGGACGGCCCCGCCGACGCCGAAAGCTGAGGCGGCCGGAGATGGCGAGTTCGGCCGCTCTCCTGGTGATCGCCGTGGCGCTGGTGCTGCTCGGCGCGGTCCTGGCGGCCGCCGACGCGGCGGTGAGCACCGTGTCCAAGGCCCGCGCCGAGGGGCTGGTCCGGATGGGCCGCCCCGGCGCCCGCCAGCTGGCCATGGTGATCGACGAGCGGCGCAGGCACATCAACCTGCTGGTGCTGCTTCGGCTCGGCTGCGAGCTGACCGCGACGGTCCTGGTCACCGTCGTGTTCCTGCGCTGGATCAAGCCCGAAGCGCTGGCGCTGGTGGTGGCCGCGCTGGTGATGGTGCTGGTCAGCTACGTCCTCATCGGCGTCGGGCCGCGCACCATCGGCCGCCAGTACCCCTACCGCGTGGGCACCGTCATCGCCTGGCCGGTGCGGGTGCTCGGTTCGGTCCTCGGGCCGCTGTCCCGGCTGCTGATCATCATCGGCAACGCGATCACCCCCGGCCAGGGGTTCCGGGAAGGCCCGTTCACCACGGAAATCGAGCTGCGCGAGCTGGTCGACCTGGCCGAGGAACGCGGCGTGGTGGAGCCGGGCGAGCGGCAGATGATCCACTCGGTGTTCGAGCTCGGCGACACGGTGGCGCGCGAGGTGATGGTGCCGCGCACCGAGATCATCTGGATCGAGCAGACCAAGAGCGTCCGGCAGGCGCTCGCGTTGTCGCTGCGTACCGGGTACACCCGGCTGCCGGTGATCGGCGAGTCGGTGGACGAGATCGTCGGCGTGGTCAACATCAAGGACCTGGTCCGGGCGCAGCTCGAAGGCGGCGAGGCCAAGCCGGTGTCGGACCTGATGTACCCGGCGAGCTTCGTGCCCGACTCCAAGCGCCTGGACGACCTGCTGCGGGAGATGCAGGTGTCGCACAACCACCTGGCGATCGCGGTCGACGAGTACGGCGGCACCGCGGGCCTGCTGACCATCGAGGACATCCTGGAGGAGATCGTCGGCGAGATCACCGACGAGTCCGACCTGGAGGAACGGCCGCCGGTCGAGCACCTCGACGACCGCACGGTCCGGGTGTCCGCGCGGCTCGGCGTCGGCGACCTGGGCGAGCTGTTCGGACTGGAGCTGGAGGACCACGACGTGGAGACCGTCGGTGGTCTGCTCGCGCAGCGGCTCGGGCGGGTGCCGCTGCCCGGCGCCGAGGCCGAAGTGGACGGCCTGCGGCTGCACGCCGAGGGCGGCAAGGACCGCCGCGGCCGGATGCGGATCACGACCGTGGTGGTGCAGGCGGAGAGCGACGAGCTGGCCGGACGTAGGGTGCGTACCGGTAACGGTGACCACGACGAGGCCGACAGGAGTGTGGACCATGCCTGAGCTGGACCCGGAGGACGAGAAGATCGTCATCCTCGCCCGATCCGCGCGGGCGCGGAACTCCGCCGCCGAGGGCGCCGCGGTGCGCGACACCGACGGCCGCACCTACGCGGCCACCACGGTCGACCTGCCCTCGTTCAAGATCACCGCGTTGCAGGCGGCGGTCGCGGCTGCGGTGTCCAGCGGGGCGGAGGGCCTGGAGGCGGCCGCGGTCGTCACGGCCGAGCCGTTCGTGGCCGAGGCGTCCGTGCAGGCCGTGCGCGACCTGGCGAAGACGGCGACGATCCTGCGGGCCGATCCGTCCGGAACCGTGCAGGAAGTCCTGTGACCCACCGCTCCGGTTTCGCCTGCTTCGTCGGCCGTCCCAACGCCGGCAAGTCCACCCTGACCAACGCGCTGGTCGGCACCAAGGTCGCGATCACCTCGAGCAAGCCGCAGACCACCCGGCACGCCATCCGCGGCATCGTCCACCGCGACGACGCCCAGCTGGTCATCGTGGACACGCCCGGCGTGCACAAGCCGCGGACCCTGCTCGGGCAGCGGCTCAACGACGTCGTGCGCGAGACATGGTCCGAAGTGGACGTCGTGGGGTTCTGCGTGCCCGCCGACGAGAAGGTCGGCCCCGGCGACCGCTACATCGCGAGCGAGCTGCGCAAGGTCGCCAAGCGCACCCCGGTCATCGGGATCGTCACCAAGACCGACGTGGCCAAGCCGGAGCAGATCGCCGAGCAGCTGCTGGCGCTGCAGGACGTGCTGGACTTCGAAGAGCTGATCCCGGTGTCCGCGGTGGACGGTTTCCAGGTGAAGCAGCTGGAGGACCTGCTGGTCGCGCGGCTGCCCGAGGGCCCGCAGCTCTACCCGGACGGCGACCTGACCGACGAGCCGGAGCAGACGCTCGTGGCGGAGCTGATCCGCGAGGCGGCGCTGGAGGGTGTGCGCGACGAGCTGCCGCACTCCATCGCGGTGACCGTCGAGGAGATGCTGCCGCGCGAGGACAAGCGCGACCTGCTCGACATCTACGCCACGGTGTACGTCGAGCGGCCCAGCCAGAAGGGCATCATCCTGGGCCACCAGGGCGAGCGGATGAAGGCCGTCGGGGCGCAGGCGCGGCAGCAGATCCAGAAGCTGCTGGGCACCAAGGTCTACCTCAACCTGCACGTGAAGGTCGCCAAGGACTGGCAGCGCGACCCGAAGCAGTTGCGACGCCTGGGTTTCTGACCGGTTCCGCGGCCCCCACCGGAGCACCGGGTACGCTGCCGCCCGACGTGATCCACTCCGAGGGGGAGACGCAGTGACCAATCCCTATGGTCAGCCGCCGGGGCAGCAGCCCTACGGGCAGTACCCGCAGACCGGTCCGCAGCCCTACGGCCAGCCGTCCGGCGGGTTCCAGCAGCCGTACGGCCAGCCTGGTCAGCCGCAGCCCGGTTACCCGGCGTACGGGCCGCCGCAGGGTTATCCGGGCCAGCCCCAGTACGGGCAGCCCCCGTACGGCCAGCCCCAGTACGCCGGCATCCCGCCGATGCCGGGCCAGGCGCACATCGTCGTGCCGGGGTCGCAGATCCAGTTCCGGCACACGCCGCCGCTGGTGCTGGCGACGATGGGCAGCCGGTTCCTCGCCCGGGTCGTGGACGGGCTGATCATCGGTGTGCCGCTGACGATCCTCGTGCTGATCCTGCAGCTCGCCGTGCTCGCCGGTGACCCGAGCACGTGGTGGATCCTCCTCCTGTTCCTGCCGCTCACCTCGCTGTCCGTGCTGGTGTACGAGGGCGCGATGCTCGCCACGCGTGGCGCGACGGTCGGCAAGAACGTGGCGGGCATCCGGATCGTCACCGAGCAGTCGGCGGGACAGCCGGGCGCCGGGATCGGCGGCGGGCCGGCCTTCACCCGGCTGGCCACGATGGTGCTGCCGGGCCTGATCCCGTGCATCGGCGGTCTGGTCGAGCTGCTGGTGGTGCTGTCGCCGTTCTTCGACGAGCAGGCGCGCCAGGGCTGGCACGACAAGGCCGCGAAGACTTACGCCATCTCGACGAAGGCGCTGTACTGAGGTCATGGGCGAACGGTCGTGGCGGAGCGTGCGGGTCACGCCCGCCGTGGCCGCCGCCGGTCTCGCGGCCGGGGTGGCGCTCGGCACCGGCGTGCTCCGGATCCCGTGCTGGTTCCACGCGCTGACCGGCCTGGACTGCCCGTTCTGCGGCGGCAGCCGGGCGCTGGGCGCGTTGTTGCGCGGCGATGTGGCCGGGGCCCTGTCCTACAACGCGTTCGCGCTGGTGGTGCTCCTCCCCCTGGCGATGGCCACGCTGGTCGCGGCGGTCCGGTGGGAGGCCGGGCTGGCTCGCCGGTGGTGGCCGCCTGGCGCGCGGGGACGGTGGCTCACGCTGTCCGTCGCCGGTGCCGCGCTCGTGTGGTGGGTGGGGCGGAACCTGCCGTTCGCGCCGTTCACCGGGTTGTCCGCGTACGCGTGAGACCATGGAGACGTGAGTCTTTATCGCGACACCGGCGTGGTGCTGCGGGTCCACAAGCTGGGTGAGGCGGACCGCATCATCACCTTCCTCACGCGGCGGTACGGCAAGGTCCGGGCCGTCGCGAAGGGGGTGCGCCGCACGACGTCGCGGTTCGGGGCGCGGCTGGAGCCGTTCGGGCACGTCGACGTGCAGTTCTACACCGGCCGCACCCTGGACGTGATCACGCAGGTCCAGACGGTCGACGCGTTCGCGCTGCCGCTGGTGGGCGACTACCAGCGCTACACGGCGGCCAGCGCGATCGCCGAGACCGCCGACCGGCTCACCGTCGAGGAGGGCGAGCCGGCGATGCGGCTGTACCTGCTGGTCGTGGGGGCGTTGCGGGCGCTGGCCGACGGCCAGCGGGACGCCTCGCTGGTGCTGGACGCGTTCCTGCTGCGGGCGATGGCGTTCGCGGGCTGGGCGCCGGCGATCACCGAGTGCGCGCGTTGTGGCCTGCCCGGCCCGCATACCGCGTTCAACGTGCAGGCGGGTGGCCTGCTGTGCGGCAACTGCCGCGTCCCCGGGTCGGTGCACCCGGCGCCCGAGGTGCTGGTGCTGCTGGAGTCGCTGCTGCACGGGGACTGGGACGTCGCGGAGGCCTCGGTCGCCGGGACCCGGCGGGACGCCAGCGGCATCGTGGCCGCTCACCTGCAGTGGCACCTCGAACGGCAGCTGAAGTCGTTGCCGCTCGTCGAGAGGCGTGCCAAGGAGCTCCAGCCGGGCAAGTAGGGTCGGAAGCCGCAACCCGAGGCAGTGGGAGGATCAGGTGCGGCTCAAGGCACGTGCGGCGAGTTCGGCTGCGGTGGAACTGCGGGCCCCGGACCCGCACCCGTCCGGTGCGAAGCCGCCGGCGATCCCCGCCGAGCTGGTGCCGAACCACGTCGCACTGGTCATGGACGGCAACGGCCGCTGGGCCAACCAGCGTGGCCTGCCGCGGATCGAGGGGCACAAGCGCGGCGAGGCAGTGATGATCGACGTCGCCAGTGGGGCGGTCGAGCTGGGCGTCAAGTGGCTGTCGGTGTACGCGTTCTCGACGGAGAACTGGAAGCGCAGCCCGGACGAGGTGCGGTTCCTGATGGGCTTCAACCGGGACACCATCCGCCGCCAGGTCGACTACCTGGGTTCGATCGGCGTGCGGATCCGGTGGGCGGGGCGCGCGCCGCGGCTGTGGCGCAGCGTCATCAAGGAGCTGCAGGCGGCCGAGGAGAAGACCAAGCACAACACGCTGCTGAACATGACGATGTGCGTGAACTACGGCGGCCGCGCGGAGATCGCCGACGCGGCCCGCCAGGTGGCGCGGCTGGCCGCCGAGGGCAAGATCAACCCGGACAAGGTGGACGAGCGGATGCTCGCGAAGTACATGTACCAGCCGGAGATGCCGGACGTGGACCTGTTCCTGCGGCCCTCCGGCGAGCTGCGGACGTCGAACTTCATGCTCTGGCAGTCGGCCTACGCGGAGTTCGTCTTCCAGGACACGCTGTTCCCGGACTTCGACCGGCGCCAGCTGTGGGCGGCGTGCGAGGAGTACGCGCGCCGGGACCGCCGGTTCGGCGCCGCGGTGGACGCGGCGAAGGGGGCGTCGTGAACACGGAGGCGGCGGACACCGCGGAGCTGCTCAGCCGGGCCAGGGAGGCGCTGGAGACGTACCTGGAGGTCCACGTCGACGACGACGGTGCGTTGACGTTCTCCCACAACGGCGTGCCGTGCGTGATCCAGTCGACGCAGCTCGCCGAGGGCCTCACGGTGCTCAGCCTGACCTGCGTGGTGGGCTGGGACCTGCCCGACGACCCGGCCTTCGCCGCGAAGGCGGCCGAGCGCGCCGGACAGGGCCTGTTCGGGACGCTCGGGGTGCAGCACGCGGAGCGGGGGCTGGACCTGACGCTGCGGTACGCGTTCCCCGCGCAGGGGCTGGAGATCTCCGCGCTGGGGACCCTGCTGATGCTGGTGGTCTCGACGGCTTCACAGCTGCGTGCCGAGCTGACCTAGGCTCAGCCGGCTGCGCGCTTGGTTGCCCGGCTGGGCGGTTGGGCGGTTGCCCGGTTGGGCGGTGCGCGGCTGGGCGGTTGGGTGGTTGGGTGGTTGTCTGGCTGGGGTGCGCGGCTGGGTGGTTGCTTGGCTGGGCGAATGCGCGGCTGGGCGGTTGCCTGGCTGGGTGGTTGCTTGGCTGGGCGAATGCGCGGCTGCGCGGTTGCCTGGCTGGGCGGTGCGCGGTAGCGCAGCCCGGCCAGCCCTTTCATCGCTCCGGGTTTCACCCTGCGGTGCTCCAAGCCCGCAGCTCCAGGCTGCGGCGCTCCACCGCCCGACACCCCCCACCGCGCTTTCCGCCACCCTGCGTTCCCGCCACCCGCGTTCCAACCCCGGGCAACCCCGCCACCCGGCGTTCCCAAGGTCCGGCCTTCCTGCCGCCCGGCGTTCCGGCCGCCTGGCGTTTCGGCTACCCGACGTTCGGGTCGCCCGGCGTTCCTGCCGGAACCTCCGGCGTTCCCATCGCCGGTTTCCGGCCGCCCGGCGTTTCGGCTACCCGGCGTTCCTGCTGCCCTGCGTTCCCGCCGCCCTGCGTTCCCGCCACCCGCGTTCCAACCCCGACTGCCCCGCCACCCGGCGGTCCCACGGTCCGGCATTCCCATCGCCCGGCGTTCCCGGCTCCGGCCACCCAGCCGTCCCGCGGGCCTGATGTCCCAACCCCAGACCGCCCTGCCGCCCACCACCCGCGACTCACCAACCCACCCACCTCCGCCCCACCGCCACCTCACCAACCCACCACTCGCACCCGCACGACTGGTCACTTCGTGTGCCTCAGCGCACGAGACGGCCCACTCGTCGACCCAACCGGCGCATCCTGAAGCCGGTGCCTGGCAGTATCGGCCCGGTGAGCGAAGTACTGGACCGGACCGAGCCCGAGGGCACGCGGCGTCGCGGGCGGATCACCTCCATCGAGGTGCTCTGCGCCCTCCTCGTCGTCGCCGTGCTCGGGCAGGGCTGGCTGCGCGACGTGCTCGACGTGCCGGCCCTGCGGACCGGCTCCACGGTGTTCGTCGCGGTCTGCGTGCAGGCCCTGCCGTTCCTCGTGCTCGGCGTGCTGATCAGCGGGGCCATCGCGGCGTTCGTGCCTGCCCGCGTCCTGCGCCGGGTCATCCCGCGCAACCAGGCGGGCGCCGTGGGCGTCGCGGGGCTCGCCGGGGTCGCCCTGCCCGGCTGCGAGTGCGCGTCCGTCCCGGTGGCGCGCCGCCTCATCGGGCAGGGGGTGGCGCCTGCCGCCGCGCTCACCTTCCTGCTCGCCGCCCCGGCCGTGAACCCCGTCGTGCTCGTCGCCACCGCGGTCGCGTTCCCCGGGCAGCCCGAGATGGTGCTCGCCCGGTTCCTCGCCTCCTTCGCGACCGCCGTCGTGATGGGCCTGCTGTGGGCGAAGTGGGGCAAGCTCGACTGGATCGTCCAGCGTGCCCTCGAGCGCCTGCCCGACGGCGGCAACCGGTGGCGCACGTTCACCGAGACCGCCCGGGCCGACCTGGTCGAGTCCGCGGGGTTCCTCGTGCTCGGCGCCCTCATCGCCGCCACCATGAACGTCCTGGTGCCCGCGGCGTGGTTCGAGGTTCTGAGCAACCAGATCGTGCTGGGCGTGCTCGTGATGGCGGTCCTCGCGGTGGTGCTCGCCCTGTGCAGCGAGGCCGATGCGTTCGTGGCCGCCTCGCTCACCGCTCTGCCGCTGCTGCCGCGGCTGGTGTTCCTGGTGGTCGGCCCGGCCATCGACGTGAAGCTGTTCGCCTTGCAGGCGGGCACCTTCGGGCGGTCGTTCGCGGTACGGTTCGCCCCGGTGACGTTCCTCGTGGCGACCGCCTGCGCGGTGATCGTCGGGGTCCTCGTCCTGGGAGGTGCGAGATGATCCAGCAACAGCCGCGAACCGGGCTCGCCGTCGCGTCGGCAGCGCTCGGTGCCGTCGGGATCGTGATGGCCATGTCGGTGTGGGTCACGTGGGCGTTCGTCCGGCCGCGGGCCGGGGACGCGCTGCCGTCACCGCTGGTCGTGGTGCTCACGTTGGTGCTCGGCGCGCTGTGGGTCCTGATCCTGGTGCTGGCAGTGCTGGCCGTCCTGTTCGGCGTCCTGGGCCGCGACGCCGCGGGCGGGCTGGCGCGCGCCGGGATCGTGTTCGGGTCGCTCGCCGCGTTGCTCGCGCTGGCCGGCGCCGTCGCGTTCGTGGTGTCCGCGGCCGACTGGCTGACCGTCGTCCCGGCACGGTAGGGGAGGAACCCGGTGCGTCGCGAAACGCAGAACATCCTGCTGGTGCTGCTCGGCGGGGCGCTGTTGAAGATCGGCGTCAACGGCGACTACCTGCGCTACGTCAAACCCGCCCAGCAGCCGTGGGTGGTCGCCGGGGGAGCGGTCATCCTGCTGCTCGGTGCGGTCGCGATCGTGCGGGACGTGCTGGAAGCGCGCCAGGCCAGGACGGTCGCCGCGGGCCACGACCACCACCACCCGGCGCGTTCGGCGTGGCTGCTGGTCGTCCCGGTGCTGGCGGTGTTCCTCGTCGCGCCGCCCGCGCTCGGTTCCGACTCGGTCATCCGCACCTCGGCGGGCGCGCCCCGTTCGGCCGTCGCCCAGGACGCCGCCGCTTTCCCGCCGCTGCCGGCCGGCGACGTGGTGCCGCTGACCCTCACCGAGTTCGTGACGCGGGCGGGCTGGGATTCCCGCGGCTCCCTCAACGGCCGGACGGTCCGGCTGAGCGGTTTCGTCGTGCACGGCAAAGAGGGCGTGCTGCTGGCGCGAATGGTGATCCGCTGCTGCGCGGCCGACGCGGCGCCGATGACGGTCCGCCTGGCCGGCCCCCAGGCGGCCCGCTACCCCGACGACACCTGGCTGGAGGTGACCGGCCAGGTGGTCCCCGGCACGGCCGTCGCCGCCAACGGGTACACGCCCGACGTCACGGTCACCGCGCTCCGGCCGATCCCCGCACCCCAGGACGCCTATGAGTACTAGCCGGGTGAGGGGGCCAAACGGCGGGGCCCACCGCAACCACCAGGCTCCCGAGCGCACCCCCCGAACAGCACCAGCGTCAGCAGTTCGGCGTCCGCCAGCTGCCGGCACCGGCTGTGCCGTGGGGGTTACCCGTCTAGCCCAGGTCGGGCGGCTCGCCGCCGGTGTGCGCGAACAGCTTGTTCACGATCTTCCAGGTCCCGCCGATGCGTGCCAGCGACAGGTAGTCCAGGAAGGAGACCGTTCCCCAGTAGCCTTCCTCGGCCACGGTCACGAACGCCGCGTCGCCGGTCTGCTGCACCGAGAGGATCCGCGAACGGTAGTGCCCGGTGTCCGCCGGGGCGCTCGCGACCATCTCGGCCAGCTCCGAGATAGGAACGTCGTAGCGTTCGCCGCCCAAGGAGCCGAACATGCGGGCGTCCTCGTGGAAGGCCTCCCGCACCTTGTCGGCGTTGCCCGTCGCCTCACCGTCCAGGCACAGCTGGACGACCCGGCAGATCGCGTCGTAGTCGTCGACCGTCGTCGCGGTGGTTTCGCTGATTGCGTGAGCCATGCGTCGCCCTCCTCACCGGAGTCATCAGGAGGCGCAAAGAAAAAACGCTACGCCTCGACCAGGCCCGGCACCAGGCCGCGACCCGTCCCCGGCGGCGTGGCCCGGACCTAACTCCCCAGGCGCTTGGCGCAATCGGTGCAGGTGCCCACGATCTCGACGGTGTGCCGGATGTCCGAGAAGCCGTTGCCGGACGCGACCTTCTCCGCCCAGCGCTCCACCGCCGGGCCCTCCACCTCCACCGTGAAGCCGCAGTGCCGGCACACCAGGTGATGGTGGTGGTGCGTCGAGCAGCGGCGGTAGATCGCCTCGCCCGACTCGGTCCGCAGGACGTCGACCTCGCCGGCCTCGGACAGCGACTGCAGCGTCCGGTACACCGTGGTCAGGCCGATGCCGTCACCACGTTTGCGCAGCTCGTCGTGCAGTTCCTGCGCCGACCGGAAGTCGTCGACCTCCGACAGCAGGTCGACCACGGCCGCGCGCTGCTTCGTCGACCGGCGGCCGGGCACCGGGGCCCGGCGAACGTCGCTACTCGTCATGAACCCTCCTGGACGTGGGCCACCGCGTCCATCACGATGTGCGCAAGATGATCGTCGACGAGCCGGTAGACCACCTCACGGCCCCGGCGTTCACCCCGCACCACCCCGGCCGCCTTCAGCACCCGCAGGTGCTGGCTGATCAACGGCTGCGCCACGTCGAGCGCGTCCACCAGTTCGTGCACGCACCGGTCGGCGTCCCGCAGCTGCAGCACGATCGCGATCCGCACCGGAGCCGACAGCGCCCGCAACAGCTCGCCCGCCTCGGACAGCGTCGCCGCGGGCTGGGGCGGCGTCCGTGGCTTCAGCTCGTCGCCGGCGTGGACCTGGTCGGCGTCGTCGGGCAACCCGGGCAGCGCGGCGTCCGGACGAGCCATCGGCATAGCCATCTCCAGCCTCGAGTCGGTCGGTGTCACACCATCCTAGTGTCCAGCCGGTAGTGGTTGCCGTTATCGCCTCCCCGGGGGCCATGTCAAGCCCCGCGCCGGGCCGCGACGGCGGCCGGATACGCTGGACGGAACCGATAACCGTCCCCGCATCTGATGGAGAGCGTGGAGTGCCCGCCAACATTGAGACCGTCGTCAGCCTGTGCAAGCGTCGTGGCTTCGTCTTCCCGAGCGGGGAGATCTACGGCGGAACCCGGTCGGCGTGGGACTACGGACCGCTCGGCGTCGAGCTCAAGGAGAACATCAAGCGCCAGTGGTGGCGCACGATGGTCCAGAGCCGTGACGACGTCGTCGGCCTCGACTCCTCCGTGATCCTGCCCCGCCAGGTGTGGGTGGCCTCCGGTCACGTCAACGCCTTCAACGACCCGCTGGTCGAGTGCACCGTCTGCCACCGCCGCTACCGCTCGGACCAGCTGGCCGAGGACTACAGCGCGCGCACCGGCAAGGACATCTCCGAGGACGACCTGTCCGACGTCCCGTGCCCGAACTGCGGCACCCGCGGCCAGTACACGCCGCCGCGCGAGTTCAACATGATGCTCAAGACCCACCTGGGCCCGGTCGAGTCCGAGGAGGGCCTGGCCTACCTCCGTCCGGAGACCGCGCAGGGCATCTTCGTGAACTTCCTCAACGTGCTGACCACGTCGCGGAAGAAGCCGCCGTTCGGCATCGGCCAGATCGGCAAGTCCTTCCGCAACGAGATCACCCCCGGCAACTTCATCTTCCGCACCCGCGAGTTCGAGCAGATGGAGATGGAGTTCTTCGTCGAGCCGGGTGAGGACGAGCGCTGGCACCAGTACTGGATCGACCTGCGCACCGAGTGGTACACCGACCTCGGCATCAACCGCGACAACCTGCGCCACTACGAGCACCCGAAGGAGAAGCTGTCGCACTACTCGAAGCGCACCGTCGACATCGAGTACCGCTTCGGCTTCTCCGCCGGCCAGGAGTGGGGTGAGCTCGAGGGCATCGCGAACCGCACCGACTTCGACCTCACCACGCACTCCAACCACTCCGGCGTCGACCTGGCGTACTTCGACCAGGCCACGAAGGAGCGCTACCGCCCGTTCGTCATCGAGCCGGCAGCGGGTGTCGGCCGGCCGATGATGGCGTTCCTGCTGGACGCCTACCACGAGGACGAGGTGCCCAACGCCAAGGGCGGTGTCGACAAGCGGACCGTGCTCAAGCTCGACCCGCGGCTCGCGCCGTTCAAGGTCGCGGTGCTGCCGCTGTCCCGCAACGCCGACCTGACGCCGAAGGCGAAGGACCTGGCCGCCGCGCTGCGTCGCAACTGGAACGTCGACTTCGACGACGCGGGCTCCATCGGCAAGCGCTACCGCCGCCAGGAGGAGATCGGCACCCCGTTCTGCGTCACCGTCGACTTCGACACCCTGGAGGACCAGGCCGTGACGGTGCGGGAGCGCGACAGCATGCAGCAGGAGCGCGTGGCGATCGACAAGGTCGAGGCCTACCTCGCCGCCCGCCTCCCCGGCTGCTGATCCAGTCCGGCAAGAGCCCTGGTCACCCCGCGGTGACCAGGGCTTTCTTGTAGAAGAACGTCGTCGCTTTGAGCACCCCGGCCGGGTCGGCGGCGTAGTCCGGCACCGTCCCGGCCTCGGTCCACCCCGCCGCGGCGTACAGGCGTGCGGCGGGGCTGCCGGTTTCGGTGTCCAGCACCAGCAGCGTGATCCCGGCGTCGCGGGCGCCGCGCTCGGCTTCCGCGAGCAGCGCCCGGCCGAGGCCGCGGCCCCGCGCGTCGCGGTGCACCAGGAGTTTCGCCAGCTCGGCGCGGTGTGGCGCGTTCGGCAGCTGGGCGGGCCGGATCTGGACGGTCCCCACCAGACGGGGGCCGTCCCAGGCCGCCCAGACCAGGACGCGCCCCTCGGCCACGTCGCCCGCGAGCCCCTTCCACCAGGCCCCGGCCGACGCGGCGTCGAGCGGGGCCAGGAACCCGACGGACGCGCCGCCGTTCGTGCAGTCCGCGAGCACCTCGCCAAGGGCGGGTACGGCGGTGGCGAAGTCCGCGGGGGACAGTCGCGTGATCACGGCATCACCAGTACCAGCAGGTAGCGGGCCGGTTCCGGGCCGGAACACACGAACCGCGTCGGTCCCCACAGCCGGAACCGCAGGCAGTCGCCGGGTTCGAGCACGTGGGTCTCGCCGTCGACCGTCAGCTCCAGGCTCCCGTCGAGCAGCCACAGGTGCTGCTCCAGTCCCGGCACGGACGGCGCGTCGTACCGGATGTCGGCGCCGGGGCGCAGCGTGCCCTCGACGACCTCCGCGCGCAGTGCCGGGTGCGGCGGCGACACCGACCGCCGCACGAACCCGCTGTCCTCGTCGGTCCATACGCTCTGCGCGGACGCGCGCACCACCTGCGCGCCCTCGGCCTCCACCTCGGTCAGCAGGCGCGACATCGGGCGCTCGTAGACGGTGCACAACTTGCCCAGCAGGGACGCGGTCGGGCTGATCTCGCCGCGTTCCACACGGGACAGCGTCGAGCGGCTGATCCCCGAGCGGTCGGCGAGGTCGTCGAGCGACCAGCCGCGTTCGGCCCGCAGCTCGGCCAGGCGCGCGGCCAGGCGATCCTCCATGGTTCTCACATCAGAGACTGTATCCCAGATTTGAGAGCGGGTCGGCCCCTGACACTTGTCACGGCCGGATCATGACGCTCGGCCTGCGAACCGGGGCCTCCGCGGCCGCACGCTAAGAGCATGGACGGAACCCAGACCCTGACCCGGGCCGCGGTGCGGCTGACGGGCCTGCGCAAACACTACGGCGAGGTGCGCGCCGTCGACGGCGTCGACCTCACCATCGCGCCCGGCGAGGTGGTCGCGCTGCTCGGCCCGAACGGCGCGGGCAAGTCGACGACCGTCGACATGCTGCTCGGCCTGACCACGCCCGACGCCGGCGAGGTCGCGATCTTCGGCACGACTCCCGCCGAGGCGGTGGCGCGTGGCGCGATCGGCGCCATGCTGCAAGGCGCCGCGCTGCTGGAGGACGCGACCGTCGGCGAGATGGTCGGCATGATCGCGTCGCTGCACCGCAAGCCGATGCCGGTCGCCGAGGCCCTGCGCCGCGCCGGCATCGAGGACCTGGCGAACCGGCGCGGCACCAAGCTCTCCGGCGGCCAGAAGCAGCGCGTGCGGTTCGCCGTCGCCCTGGTCAGCGACCCGGACCTGCTGGTGCTCGACGAGCCGACCGCCGCGATGGACGTCGGCAGCCGCCGCGAGTTCTGGAAATCCATGCACGCCTACACGAACACCGGCCGCACCGTGTTGTTCGCGACGCACTACCTGGAGGAGGCCGAGGAGTTCGCCGACCGGGTCGTGCTCATGCGCGGCGGGCGGATCGTCGCGGACGGTACGGTCGCCGAGGTCCGCGCGCTGGCGAGCGGGCGGACACTGCGGGCCGCCGTGCCCGAGGCCACCCCGGCGGCGGTCGCGGAACTGCCTGGCGTCACCGAGTACGAGGTGCGCGGCGGCCGGATCGCCGTGTCCACTTCGGACTCCGACGCCACCCTGCGGGCGCTGCTGACCCGCTTCCCCGGCGCGCACGACGTCGAGATCACCGCGATCGGGCTGGAAGGCGCCTTCCTGACCCTCACCGCCGACGAGGAGAAACACCGATGAGCCTGAAGTTCCTGACCCTGGAGATCCGGCGCGTGCTGCGCGCCCCGCGGTTCCTCATCTTCACCGTGGCGTTCCCCGTCCTGATGTTCCTGCTCTACGTCGGCATCTTCGCGCGCGGCGACCAGGACGCCGTCGCGCCGCTGATGGTCGGCATGACCTCCTTCGGTGCCATGTCGGCGGCGCTGTTCGTGGGCACCCGGGTGGCGGTCGAACGCAAAGCCGGCTGGCAGCGGCAGCTGCGGCTCACCCCGCTGTCCGGCGCCGGTTACCTGAGCGCGAAGGCCGCGACCGGCCTGACGCTCGCGCTCGCGCCGGTGGTCCTCGTGCCGCTGGTCGGCGCGCTGACGCAGGGCGTGTCCCTCGGGGCGGGCAGCTGGCTGCGGGTCACCCTGGGGGTGTGGCTCGCGGCGATCCCGTTCGCGTTGATCGGGCTGCTCATCGGCCAGGTCGGCACGGCCGACTCGGTCCAGCCGATCACGCAGCTGGTCATGCTCCCGATGGCCCTGCTCGGCGGCATCTTCATCCCCGTCGAGGCGATGCCGCACTGGCTGCTGCAGATCTCGCACGTGCTGCCCAGCTACTGGATGGCGCAGGTCGGGCGCGGCGCGGTGACCACCGACCTGAGCACGAGCCTCGGGCAGGACGTGCTGTGGCTGGCCGTGTGGACCGCGGCGGTCGGGATCGCGGTGGTCCGGCGTTACCGTAAGGACTCCGCGCGGGTGTGATGGGGAGAAGCACGGTGGCCGAGGACAGGACGCAGTGGTGGAACGAGCACGCCGCCGGACGGCCCCGCCCGCGGTTCGCGCGCCGCTGGCCGCTCGCCGGCACCATCTTCTACCTGGCCAGCGCCGTGCCGGTCGGCCAGCGACTCGACCCGCAGCTCATCGTGCTGCTCGTCGCCTACGGCTTGTGCTACGTGACCTTCCCGTACTTCCTGCTGTCGCACCGGCGGATGCGGGTCCGGCTGCCGTTCGCGCTGCTGATGCTCGTGCTCGGGTGGGCGGTGCTGCTCCAGGGCGCCAGCATCTACATGCTCCTGTACGCCACGCTGGCGATCGCGATGAGCATGCCGGCGGGGTGGGTGCTGGTGTTCGACGGCGCCGCGGTCGCCGGGTGCGGGCTGCTGCTGCTCGTCCACAACGACGTGCGCGGCACCCCGTCCGACATCGGCACGGTCGTCGGCATCACCACGGCGATGTTCTTCATGGGACGGCTCGCCCAGACCGTGCGACGACTCCGGCGGGCCAACGAGGAGATCGCCGCGCTGGCGGTGAGCGCGGAGCGGGAACGGCTGGCGCGGGACCTGCACGACATCCTCGGCCACAGCCTCACCACCATCGCGGTCAAGGCCGGTCTGGCGCGGCGGCTGATCGAGACCGCGTCCGACGAGGAGCGCGCGGTCACCGAGATCCGCGAGGTCGAGGCGCTGGCGCGCAGCGCGTTGACCGACGTGCGCGCGACGGTGTCGGAGTACCGCGAGGTGTCGCTGTCCGCGGAGCTGGTGGGCGCGCGGGCGGCGCTGCGGGCCGCCGAGATCGACGCGGAACTGCCGAGCGCGGTCGACAACGTGCGGCCGGAGCTGCAGAGCGCCTTCGGGTACGTGCTGCGGGAGGCGGTGACGAACGTGCTGCGGCACTCCGGCGCCGGCCGCGTGAAGGTGCGGCTGGGGCGGAACTGGCTGGAGATCTCCGACGACGGCCGCGGCACTGAACCGGCCGCGGCCGGCAACGGGTTGCGCGGGCTGGCGGAGCGGCTGGCCCAGCTGGGTGGCACGCTGCAGGTCCGGGCGCGGCCCGGGGAGGGGTTCCAGCTGCGGGCCGAGGTGCCCGCGGCGAAGCCGGTGGAGGTTTCGTGATCCGGGTCCTGCTGGCCGACGACCAGGCGATGGTGCGGGGCGCGCTGGCGACCGTGCTCGGGCTGGAGCCGGACATCGAGGTGGTCGGGCAGGTCGGGTCCGGCGACGAGGTGCTCGCCGCGGCGAAGGAGACCACGCCGGACGTGGCGCTGCTCGACGTCCAGATGCCCGGCACGGACGGCCTGACCGCGGCCGCCGAGCTGCATGCGGCGTTGCCGTCGTGCCGGATCATCGTGTGCACCACGTTCGGCAGGCCCGGTTACCTGGCGCGGGCGATGGCCGCAGGGGCGGCCGGGTTCGTGGTGAAGGACTCGCCGCCGGAACAGCTCGTCGACGCGGTCCGGCGGGTCCACAACGGACTGCGCGTGGTCGACCCGGCGCTGGCCGCGGAATCGCTGGCGACGGGGGCGAGCCCGCTCACGCCGCGCGAGCACGAGGTGCTGCGCGCGGCCAGCGACGGCGGCACGGTGTCGGACGTCGCGCGGCGGCTGCACCTGTCCGAGGGGACCGTGCGAAACCACCTGTCCGCCGCGATCGGCAAGACCGGCGCCCGCACCAGGGCCGAGGCCGTCCGGTTGGCGGAGGAGCACGGCTGGCTGTGAGGACCCGTCTGGGAGGATGACCGGGATGGGTGAGCGGGTGAGCTGGGTGCGCCGGGCCGTGCTGGGCACGGTGCTGGTGCTGCTGATGGTGGTCGCCGGGACGGCGTTCCGGGTGTGGCAGGTCGCGCGCGAGGACGACCGCACGCACGCCGACGCGATCGTGGTGCTCGGCGCGGCGCAGTACAACGGGAAGCCGTCGCCGATTTTCCAGGCGCGGCTGCGGCACGCGATGGACCTGTACGAGGAGGGGGTCGCCGACCGGATCGTCACCGCGGGCGGCAACCGGGCGGGCGACGCGTACACCGAGGCTTCGGCAGGGGCGAACTGGCTGATCGAGCAGGGGGTCCCCCGCGAGGCGACGCTGGCGGTGGGCGAGGGCAGCGACACGCTCGGCAGCCTGCGCGCGGTGGCCGGCGCGTTCGGCGAGCGGGGGTGGCGGACCGCGGTGCTGGTGAGCGACCCGTGGCACTCCCTGCGCGCGCGCACGATGGCCAACGACGCCGGCCTGGACACCTGGACCTCCCCGACGCACCGCGGGCCGATCGTGCAGACGCGGGAGACGCAGTTCGCCTACATCTACCGCGAGACGGGTGCGTTGTTGTTCTACCGGCTGACCAAGACCCCGGCCGACAACATCGGCGGTACCGGCCTGGGCTGAGGTTCGCGCGGGCTGCCAGCGCCCGCAGGCGTCAGAGGTTTCGTCGCGCTTTCCACTCGCGCCCGCACGAGTGGGCATCTCGTGTGTCCTGGTCAGAACCCCCAGGAAATGTCGGTGGGTGCCCGTAGAGTTGCGGGGTGTACAGCGAGCACGATCAACAGCGGTGGCTCGGCGAAGCGCCGAAGCGGGCGGCGCTTCCCGGGTCGCGGCCGGACGGCCGGAGTGCGTTCGCGCGGGACCGGGCCCGCGTGCTGCACTCCGCGGCGCTGCGCCGGCTGGCCGGCAAGACCCAGGTGGTCGGGCCGGGGGAGGGCGCCGAGGTCAGCGGCGTGCCCCGCACGCGGTTGACGCACTCGCTGGAGGTCGCGCAGATCGGGCGCGGCATCGCCGAGGAGCTGGGGGCCGATCCGGACCTGGTGGACACGGCGGGGCTGGCGCACGACATCGGGCACCCGCCGTTCGGGCACAACGGCGAACGGGCGCTCGACGAGGTGGCGCAGTCGTGCGGCGGGTTCGAGGCCAACGCGCAGACGCTGCGCATCCTCACCCGGCTGGAGCCGAAGGTCGACTCGGCCGGGCTGAACCTGACGCGTGCGTGCCTGGACGCGTCGACGAAGTACCCGTGGCCGCGGCGGGCGGGCACGGCGAAGTTCGGGGTGTACGCCGACGACCGGGAGGTGTTCGACTGGATGCGGGCAGGCGCGCCGGAGGGCCGCACCTGCCTGGAGGCGCAGATCATGGACTGGGCCGACGACGTGGCGTACTCGGTGCACGACGTCGAGGACGGTGTGCTGTCAGGACGGTTGTCGCTGTCGGTACTGGCCGACCCGGGGGAGCGGGCGGCCGTGGCCGAACTGGCGGCCAAGCACTTCTCGCGGCTGTCGGTGTCCGCGCTGGAGGGCGCCGCGCGGGACCTGCTGGACCTGCCCGTGGTGGCGGAGCTGGCGCGCCCCGGGGTCGACTCGACGCCGCACGGGCAGATCGCGCTGAAGCGGATGACGAGCGAGCTGGTCGGCCGGTTCGCGTCCGCCGCGGTCACCGGAACGCGCGCCGAGTACGGCGACGGCCCCCTCACCCGCTACGCCGCGAGCCTGGTGATGCCGGAACGCGTGGCGGCCGAGGTGGCGCTGCTGAAGGCGCTCGCGCTGCGCTACGTGATGAGCGACCCCCGGCGGCTCGCCATGCAGGCCGGCCAGCGTGAACTGCTGGCCGAGCTGGTGACGGTGCTCGCCGAGCGCGCCCCGGAGCCACTGGAGACCGCGTTCCACCCGGCGTGGCACGCGGCCCCGGACGATGCCGCGAGGCTCCGCGTGGTCATCGACCAGGTCGCCTCCCTGACGGACGCGCAGGCGCACGCCTGGCACCGCTGGCACACCGGACGCCACTGATGCCCACCCACGAGGCGCGACTGCGCGCGGTCGCGCGCCGGACACTGCCGCCGCCCATCGCCGAACGCTGGATCTCGATGTTCCGGCCCGCCGTGCGCCTGCGCCCGGCACGCCGGGGCGACCGGGTGGTCGGCCGGCTCGGCGGCTGCCCCGCCGTGCCGGACGACTTCGAGTGGCCGGTGTGGCCGGGGGAGGGCTCGCTGAGCTTCGTCGCGTCCGTCGACTGCGCGAAGCTGCCCCGCGAGTCGATCGACCTCGCCCTGCCCGCCGACGGCACGCTGTTGTTGTTCTACTTCGACGACACGCTCGGCTACTTCGACCCGGCCTTCCCGCCGCGCACCGTCGGCGTGTGGGACCCGGAGTCGCTGACCGCGGGCGCGCGAGTCATCCACGTCCCGGCCGGGGTGCCGGTCACCGAACGCGAACCACCCGCCGACATCGAGCCCTACGACTGGATCCCGCTGGCCGCCGCGCACCGGCTGACCGGCCCGGACTGGTCCCACCCGGCGTTCCGCGCCGCGTGCCGGGACCTGCCGGCGAACGTCCTGTCCTTCTTCGACGACCACGCCAACGGCGACGCGTTCATGACCGGTCTGGCGGCGACCGTGCCGAGTCCGGCACACCAGATCGGCGGCTACGCGTTCCCGGTCCAGGACGCCGTCGAACTCGACGTCGCTGCCGCGCACCTGCGTGCCGACCTCGTACGCGACGAGCAGGCGTGGCCCGCGGTGCAGGAGGAAGCCCGGCGGTGGGTCGCGCTCGCCCAGATCGACTCGGACGACGAGACCGGCATGATGTGGGGCGACGCGGGCCGGCTGCACTGGCTCATCCGTGCCGCAGACCTCGCGGCCGGGCGGTTCGACGCGGCGTCCTTCACCTGGCAGTGCGGATGAGTTGTCACCCACCTGCGCCTCCCCGTCCCAGCACCTCGCACCCGCCCCAGCAAAGGCCCCGGCGCCGCGCTCCGGTCCGGTAGCGTCGGGGGCGTGACCACGCCCGAAAGTGACCATCTGCGATTCAGCCTCGCGGTTCACCGGGTCGTCGCCGGCGCCAGTGGCGACTCGGTGGTCTCGCCGTACTCCATCGCCAGCGCGCTCGGCCTCGCGAGCCAGGCGGCCGACGGCCCCGCCGCCGAGGAGCTGCTCCACCTGCTCACCGGGGGCGACCCGGACATCGCCAAGCAGGCCGACCTCCTCCGCGCCGCCGCCACGCTCGACAACACCACCCGCCAGGAGGACCCGGTCCTCGCCGTCGCCAACACGCTCTGGGCCTGGGACGAGCTGCCGGTCCGCGACACCTTCCTCGCCGACCTCGCGGGCTGGCCGGGCGCGAGCGCGAAGACCGCCCCGTTCGTCACCGACCCCGACGGCGCCCGCCGAGCCATCAACGCCGACGTCGCCCAGACCACCCGCGACCTCATCCCCGAACTGCTGCCCCCGGACTCGGTCGGCGCGGACACCGTCGCCAGCCTCGTCAACGCCCTCTACCTCAAGGCCGCCTGGCAGCACCCGTTCCGCGAGGCCACCACCCGCGACGAGCAGTTCCACAGCCCCGGCGGCCCGCGCCGCGTCCGGATGATGCGCAAGACCGAACGCCTCGGGTACGCGCACCAGGACGGCTGGCAGGTCGTCGAGCTGCCCGGCGCAGGCGTCACCGCGACCGTCCTGCTGCCCGACGGCGACCTCGCCGCCCAGGAGCCGGACCTCGACGACACCCGGCTGGCCGCCCTGCTCGCCGCCCCCAAGCGCGTCCAGGTCGACCTGCGCCTGCCGAAGATCGACCTCGACCGCCCCGCCGACCTCACCGGCGCGCTCAAGCACCTTGGCGTGCGCACCCTGTTCGAGCCCGGCGAGGCCCCGCTCGGCCGCCTCACCCCGGACCCGCGCGCGTTCGTCTCGGCCGTCCAGCACCAAGCGGTTCTCAAACTCGACGAGCAGGGTCTCGAGGGCGCCGCGGCCACCGCGGTCATGATCCGCACCCTGGCGGCCGTCACCCCGGCCGACCCCGTCGAGGTGCGCGTCGACCGGCCTTTCCTGCTCCTCGTGCGGCACGCCCGGACGGGTGTGGTCTACTTTTTCGCCCGCGTAGTCGAGCCCTGAGGGTGAAAGAGTGACCGCTTTGCTGCAGGCGCCCGAGACCGTGCCCGAGGTCGGAGAGGAACGGCGCCGGTTCGGCCGCGCCGACGCACTGGTCATCGGCATCTACATCGTCGCCGCGTTCATCCTCTACGCCGGGTTGTGGGTCAACCTGGGCAGCGGCGGCTACATGTACAACAGCGGCCAGGACCAGAACATGTGGGAGTGGTTCTTCGCGGTCACCGCCCACGCGGTGTTCAACTGGGAGAGCCCGCTCGGCAGCACCCTGCAGAACTACCCGGACGGCGTGAACCTCATGGCCAACACGGCCATGTTCGGGCTCGGCATCCCGCTGTCACCGATCACGCAGCTGTTCGGCCCCACGGTGACCTGGGCGATCGCGCTCACCGGCGGCCTGGCGGGCACGTCGATCGCCTGGTACTGGGTGTTCTCGCGGCACCTGGTCACCTCGCGCACGGCCGCCGCGATCGGCGGCGCCTTCTGCGGTTTCGCGCCGGCGATGATCTCGCACGGCAACGCGCACCCGAACTTCGTGGTGCTGTTCCTGATCCCGTTCATCGTGATGCGGCTGATCCGGCTCGCGCAGGGGCACCGGCCCGTCCGCGACGGCATCGTCCTCGGCCTGATGCTCGCCTACCAGGTGTTCCTGGGCGAGGAACCGCTGCTGATCATGATGATGGCGTTCGTGCTGTTCGCCGCGGGCTACGCGGTGTCCCGGCCGCGCGAGGCCCTGCGGATGGTCAAGCCGATGGCGGGCGGCCTGACCGTCGCCGCGGTCGTCGCCATCGCGATCGCGATCTTCCCGCTGTGGTGGCAGTTCTTCGGCCCGCAGAGCTACCGCACCCTGGAGCACGGCCCGGTCGGCAACGACACCGCGGCGTTCACCCGGTTCGCGACCGAGTCGATCGCGGGCACCCCCGAGGCCGCCGCCGACGTGTCGATGAACCGCACCGAGGAGAACGCGTTCTTCGGCTGGCCGCTGATCATCCTCATGGTCGTGCTGACCGTGTGGCTGTGGCGCAACGTCGTGGCCCGTGCCATCGCGATCTCGATGTTCCTGATGGCCTGGCTGTCGCTGGGCGTCGAAATGATCGTCAACCACGAGGAGACCGGGGTCCCCGGCCCGTGGCGGCTGCTGGCCGAGCTGCCGCTGTTCGACTCGCTGCTCGAATCGCGGCTGGCGATCGGGTGCATCCCGGCGGTCGCGGCGCTGCTCGCGATCGCCACGGACCGCGTGTTCGAGGCGGCGCCCGGCTTCCGCGACCGGAACCTGCCGGTGCGGTTCCTGTGGCTGGGCGCGCTGGCCGCGGTGCTGCTGCCGATCGCGCCGACGCCCTACAAGACCTACATCCGCCCCGAGACCCCGGCCTTCTTCGCCGACGGGGCGTGGCGCCAGTACGTCGGATCCGGTTCGGTGGTCGTCGTGCCGCTGCCCAACGGCGGCGACGCGCGGGCGCTGCACTGGCAGGTGGAGGCCGACCTGGGCTTCCCGCTCGCCGACGGGTACTTCGTCGGCCCGAGCGGCCCGGACGACAAGCGCGGCCGGTACGGCGCGGTGAACCGCCCGACGGCCGACCTGCTGGCCGAGGTGCGGGACAGCGGCGAGGTGCCGAACGTGACGGTCCAGCAGCGCGCCCAGGCGGTCGAGGACCTGAAGTACTGGAAGGCCGACGCGGTCGTGCTCGCCCCCGTGACCAACGGCAACGCGCTGCACCAGACGGTGGACCAGCTGCTCGGCGGACAGGCCGTCTACGTGGACGGCGTGTGGGTCTGGGACGTCCGCGCCCTCCGTGGCTAGGAGTCCAGCACCTCACGTGCCAGCCGGTCGAGGTAGCTCGCGAACCGGCGCCGGTCCTCGGCCGGCCAGTGCGCCACCAGCGCCTCGAACACCTGCTCTTGGTGCGCGTGCGACACCGCGAGGAACTCCGCGCCCGCTTCGGTGAGTGACAGCCGCGCGCGGCGGGCGTCCTCGGCGGACGTGTCGCGCCGCAGGTAGCCGTCGCGCACGGCGTCGGCGATCATCCGGCTCGCGACCGACCGGTCCAGGCCCAGCTGGCGCGCCACGTCGGCGACGGTGACCTCCCCGCGCGGCGCGGCGCTGTGCACGGCTTCCACGACGTACAGGTTCTGCACGGTCGCGGTGCGCGGGGCGTCCTCGTCCAGCCGCTGCGCCACTTCCGGCGCCCAGCGCCGGGACCAGAACCGCACCAGCCGGAACAACGCGCGCCCCGCGGCCATCGAAAACTCCCTCCGTCAGCCGACATCCTTGCATGCGTGCAAAACGCACGCATAATATGTGCGAAATGCACGCAAAAGACCGGGCCTTCGCCGCGCTGCTGCTCGGCATGCTGATGGCACAGCTCGACACCACCGTCGTCGTCGCGGCGCTGCCCGCCCTGCAGGCCGACCTCGCCGCGGGGACGGCCGTCGCCGGGGTCACCACCGCCTACCTGGTCACGGTCACGTTCGCCACGCTCGTGCTCGGCAGGCTCGGCGACCGCCACGGCCGGCGCGCCGTCTTCACCGGGTCCGTCCTCGTCTTCGCCGCCGCGTCGGCCGCCTGCGCCGCCGCACCGGACATCGCCACGCTCGTCGCCGCGCGAGCCGTCCAGGGCATCGGCGGCAGCGGGCTCGTCGTCACCGCGATGAGCGCGCTCGGCGAGATGTTCGACCGCGACCAGCTGATCCGCCGCGCGGGGTGGCAGACGGCGGTCTTCGCGCTCGCCTCCGTCGGCGGCCCGCCGCTCGGCGCGCTGCTCGTCGCCGGACCGGGCTGGCGGTGGATCTTCCTGCTCAACCTCCCGCTGTGCCTGATCGCCCTCGCGATCGGTTTCCGTGGCCTGCCCACCGGAACCGGCCGGACCCCGCCGCTGCGACCCGCCGTCCGCGCGATGTTCGCCGACCGCACCACCCGTCGCGCGGTCGTCGTCACCGCGTTGTCCGGGCTCGCGTTGTTCGGGACGTTCACCTACGTCTCCCTGGTCATCGGGCTGATCGGCGCCACGTCCGCGCTGCTCACCGCGATGACGGCCGGTCAGCTGGTCACCTCGGCGTCTTTCGCGGCGTGGGCGCGCCGGTGGCCGGACCTGCCGGCGTGGGGACGGCTCGGTTGCACCAGCGGCGCGGTGGGTCTCGTCCTGCTGGCCCTCGCGCCGCACGCCGGTGTGGCCGTGCTCGTGCCGGGGCTGTTCCTGGCCGGTGCCGCGTTCGGGCTCACCGCGTCGGCGTACACGCTGCTCGTGCAGACCACCGTGGCGAAGGAAGTGCTGGGCGCGAGCATGGGGGTGCTGGCCTTCGCGCGCCAGGCCGGAGGCGTCGTCGGCACCGCGGGCCTCGGCACGGTCGCGGTGCTGTGCACCGGCGGTTTCGGCAGCCCGGGGTTGACGATCGCGTTCGCGTGCGCCGCTCTCGCGATGGCCGTGGCGCTCGCTGTCACACCCCGGGAAGCCGCCGGCTAGCTCGCCGCCTTCTTGAAGACCTCGTACACGGCCAGGTAACTCTTGCCGCCGTGACCGTCCGCGATCGCCCGCGCGGCGTCGCCGGTGCTCGTCGAAACCTCCCGGGAACCGCTGTAGAGGAAGACGGATCCGGGTTGTCCGACCATGGGCGGGGGCACCATGATCGCACCGTCCAGGTAGGACATGCCCGCTCGGCCGCCCACTCGGCCACCGCGCGCGCTTCCTCGGGGGTGCCGGAGTTGAGGTTCACCAGCACCCGGCCGCGCAAGGCGTCGCCGGCGGAGCCGAAGACCTCGTACATGGTCTCGTAGTCCTTGAGGCACATGATCGTGGCCGGGCTCGCGGACACCGCTTCGGCGATGGTCGCGGCACGCTGGACGCCCGTGGCGACGAGGCCGTCGGCCCGTTCCAGGGTGCGGTTTCACACGGTCGTGGGGTGGCCGTGGCTGTGCAGCGTCTCGGCGATGGCGAGGCCCATGGGACCGAGGCGCGAACGCATCGACGAGGCCGTGGCCGGTTTGCTGGCCGCACGCGCCAGACTGGACGCCATCATCGCCGCCACAGCGCCGGCGGTGGCCGACGATCCCGAGGCCTGTACCGCAGCCGTCGCGGCGCGGTGACCCGGCGCCAGCCGCTCGCTGTCACATCTCGCGCGGCCGTCTCGTCCCCACGGCAGGACCACGAAGGAGGACGACATGCCACGCATCCCCGTGGTGTCCGAAAAGGACGCCGGCCCGCTCACCAAGCTCGTCTACCGCTACGCGCGCAAGCGTTTCGGCGCCGTGCCGGAGCCGTTCGCCGTCGTCGCGCACCGGCCCGCCCTGATGCGGGCCAGCGGGATCCACGAGATGCTCGTCGAGAAGGCGATCAAGCACCTGCCGGTGAACGTGGCCGAGCTCGCCCAGTACCGGACGGCCGTGCGGCTGGGCTGCTCGTGGTGCGTCGACTTCGGCACCATGCTGCAGAAGCACCACGGCCTGGACATCGACCGCCTGAAGAACATCGACGATTACGCCACGTCGGAGCTGTTCACCCGCCAGGAACGCCTCGCCCTCGCCTACGCCGACGCGATGTCCGAGACTCCGGTCGCGGTCACCGACGAGCAGGTCGCCGAGCTGGAGCGCGAGTTCGGCCGGCCCGGGCTCATCGAGCTGACCTACCTGATCGGCCTGGAGAACCAGCGCGCCCGCGTCAACAGCGCCCTCGACATCACCGACCAGGGCTTCACGTCCGGGGACGCGTGCCGGGTTCCACAAGCCGGCTGAGCTTGTCGGGGTTCGCCTGGTCGTAGATCGCGGTGATCAGCCCGTCCCGGACGGTGAACGTCTCCAGGTGCGCGTCCAGCGGCCGGTAGCCGTCGCCGCCGGGGGCGGGCGGCAGGTAGATCCCGAGATCGCCGTTGACCAGCAGCGGGCGGCCGCCGGCCAGCGCCTCCGGCCGGTAGAACCGCAGCAGGCCGAGGAAGAAGCGGATGATCTTGTCCGCGCCCACCATGACCTGCACCGTGGTCTTCGCCTTGCCGTCGCTGTCGCCGATGAGCACGACGTCCGGGTGCAGCACCTCGGCCACCGCCCGCACGTCGCCCTTCGCCAGCGCCGTCATGAACCGGTCGAGGATCTCCTGCTGCTCGGCCAGCTCCGCGCGCGGCGGCGGCTGCGCGTCGTCCAGCGCCCGGCGTCCGCGCGACGCGTGCTGCCGCGCCGTCGCCGTGGTGACGCCCAGGATCTCCGCGATCTCGTCGAACGGCACGGCGAACGCGTCGTGCAGCACGAACGCCACCCGCTGCTCGGGCGTGAGCTTGTCGAGCACGATCATCGCCGCCATGCGCACGCCCTCGTCGCGGACGGCGGCCTCCAGCGGATCGTCCGCGGACGGCGCGCCCAGCGGCGTGACGATCGGTTCCGGCAGCCACTGGCCGACGTACTTCTCCCGGCGCGCGGTCGCCGAGCGGAGCCGGTCCAGGCAGATCCGCCCGACCACCGTGGTCAGCCAGGCGCGCAGCTCGTGGATCTCCGCACGCTTGTCCTCGTCCAGCGCGGCCAGGCGCAGCCACGACTCCTGCACCGCGTCCTCGGCGTCGCTCACCGAACCGGTCAGCCGGTAGGCGACGGCGGTCAGGTGCGGGCGCAGCGCGGCGAACTCCGCGGCGACCCCATCCAGCGTGCTCACACACCCGAGTGTGCCGTACGACCCGGCCCCGCCGGTCACTAGACTGGTCGTCGTGGCAGGCCGGATCCGGGAAAGTGACATCGCGGAGGTGCGCCAGCGCAACCGGATCGACGAGGTCGTGGGCGATTACGTGGCCCTGCGCAACGCCGGCGGGGGAGCGCTGAAGGGGCTGTGCCCGTTCCACGACGAGAAGACCCCGTCGTTCAACGTCCGGCCAACGCACGGCACCTTCCATTGCTTCGGCTGCGGTGAGGGTGGCGACGTCATCAAGTTCCTGATGAAGATCGACCACCTCCCGTTCGTCGAGGCGGTCGAGCGGCTGGCCGACCGCGTCGGGTTCCGGCTCACCTACGAGGGTGGCGGCGGCAGCGTCCAGCGCGACCGCGGCACGCGCACCCGCATGGTCGAGGCGCACAAGGCCGCCGCCGAGTTCTACGCCGAGCAGCTGCGCACGCCCGAGGCCCAGATCGCCCGCGACTTCCTGGCCGAGCGCGGCTTCGACGAGACCGCGGCCCGCACGTTCAGCTGCGGCTACGCCCCGGCAGGCTGGGACAAGCTGACGAAGTACCTGCTCAACCGTGGGTTCGAGTTCAGCGAGCTGCTCAAGGCCCAGCTGGTCAAGGAGGGCCGCCAGGGCCCGATCGACCGGTTCCACCGCCGGCTGGTGTGGCCGATCCGCGACCTGTCCGGCGACGTCGTCGGGTTCGGCGCGCGGCGGCTGCACGACGACGACCCGATCCAGGCCAAGTACCTCAACACCAGCGAGAGCCCGATCTACAAGAAGTCGCAGGTGCTGTTCGGGCTCGACCTGGCCAAGCGGGAGATCGCCAAGCGCCACCAGGTGGTCGTCGTCGAGGGCTACACCGACGTGATGGCGATGCACGCGTCCGGCGTGCCGACCGCGGTCGCGTCCTGCGGCACGGCGTTCGGCGAGGACCACATGAAGGTGCTGCGCCGCCTGCTGATGGACGACGACGCGTTCCGCGGCGAGATCATCTTCACCTTCGACGGCGACGAGGCGGGCCAGAAGGCGGCGCTGAAGGCGTTCGAGGGTGAGCAGACCTTCGCCGGCCAGACCTACATCGCGGTCGCGCCCGACGGCATGGACCCGTGCGACCTGCGGCTCGCCAAGGGCGAGGCCTCGGTGCGCGACCTGGTCGCCCGCCGCACGCCACTGTTCGAGTTCGCGATCCGCAGCATCCTCAAGGAGTACGACCTCGACTCGGTCGACGGGCAGGTCGCCGCGCTACAGCGCACCGTGCCGCTGGTCGCGCAGATCAAGGACCGCGCGAAGCGGGACGGCTACGCCACCAAGCTGTCGTGGTGGGTCGGCTGGCAGGACGAGGCCATGGTCGTCCGGCGCGTGCGGGAGAGCGCGGGCGGCGCGGTCCGGACCAACGGGCGCAAGCCGGTGCAGCGGGTCAACGGCGCCCCGGCGGCGGACGTGCCGCGCCCGGACCCGAACGACCCGCGGCTGATGGCGCAGCGCGAGGTGCTCAAGGCGGCGCTGCAGGAGCCGGCGTACGCGGGCCCGGAGTACGACGCGCTGCCCGAGGAGGCCTTCACCCACCCCGCGTACGTCGCGGTGCACCGCGCGGTGCTCAAGGCCGGCGGCACGGGCAGCGGGCTGGCCGGGCCGGCGCTGATCGACGCGGCGACCCCGTACACGCCCGACGGGCCGGTGCGCTCGCTGCTGTCCGAGCTGGCCGTGGAACCGCTGCGCGCCAAGGGGGAGGCCGACGGGCACTACATCGGCAGCATGATCGCCGCGGTGCAGGAGAACCTGGTCGGACGGCAGATCGCGGAGATCAAGTCGCGGCTGCAGCGGCTGTCGCCGATCGAGGCGGCCGACGACTACCGCGCGTTGTTCGGGGACCTCGTCGCGCTTGAGGAGTACCGCAAGGCGCTGAAGGCGCAGGCCATCGGCGGGCTGGGGTAGGCCGTGCGGTGGCTGCGACGGCTGATCGGCGACCCGCTGCCGGACGAATTCCCCGGACGGCTGGCCGAGGGGGAGAACGCGATCGGGTCGGCGCCGGTCTGCGGTGGCGGGCACCTGGTGGTCACCGAGCTGGGGCTGTGGATTCCGGTGCCCGAGGGCGCCCGGCGGATCGGCTGGCACCTGATCAGCAAGGCGGTCTGGGGTGACGGCGCGCTGACGGTCACCGAGGCCGACGAGACCGGCACGGCCGGCGCCGCGGTGGTGCTGCGCGACCGCGAGCCGGTGCGGTTCGAGCTACCGCGGCCAGGCAAGGTGCCGTGGCTGGTCCGGCAGCGCGTGGACGGCTCGATCCGGGCGCGCCACCGGGCGGAGCTGACCAGCGGCGGGGTGTGGTTCGTGCAGCGGAAACTGCCCGGGCGCGACGGTGTGGTGCTGCAGGCGCGGCCGGATCCCGGCGTCGACCTCGAGATCGTCGCGGCGATCGCGCGGGAGGCCGCGGAGAAGCTGGCGCCGCCCCAGGCTTAGCAGTACGCTCGTACTGTGTGGGATCCTGCGAAGTACCTCGACTACGCGGACCTGCGGGGACGCCCGTTCTACGACCTGATCGGCCGGATCGCCGCGGCTGAACCACGGCGGGTCGTGGACCTGGGCTGCGGGCCCGGGAACCTGACGGTGTCGCTGGCTTCGCGCTGGCCGGGGGCGAAGCTGGAGGCGCTGGACAGCTCGCCGGAGATGGTCGAGGCGGCGCGCGCGGCGGGTGTCGATGCGCGGGTGGCCGACGTGCGCGAGTGGTCGCCGGAGCCGGACACGGACGTGGTGGTCACCAACGCGGTGTTGCAGTGGGTGCCGGAGCATCGTGCGTTGCTGCGGCGCTGGGTGGGGGAGCTGCCGTCGGGCGCGTGGTTCGCGATGCAGGTGCCGGGGAACATGGACTCGCCGTCGCACACGCTGGTGCGGGAGGTGGCGGCCCGGCCGGAGTGGTCGGCGCGGCTGGGTGGGCTGCGGGGCGTCGAAGCGGTCGACTCGCCGGTGGAGTACGCGGAGTTGTTCGCCGACGCGGGGTGTTCGGTGGACGCCTGGGAGACGACGTACGTGCAGCGGCTGAGCGGGCCGGACGCGGTGCTGGAGTGGATCACCGGGACCGCGTTGCGGCCGGTGCGGGCGGCGTTGGACGACGAGGGGTGGCAGCGGTTCCGGGCCGAGCTGGCGCCCTTGCTGAACGAGGCCTACCCGCCGCGCGCGGACGGGACGACGTGGTTCCCGTTCCGGCGGGTGTTCGCGGTGGCGCGGGTGTGAGCGTCTAACATCCGCGGGTGACCTCCTACGACGATCTTTTCGAGCACCTGGACGTGGCGTCACTGCCCGAGCGGCAGCAGCGGATCCTGGTCGCGATCCGCGATTGGGTGAACCGGTACGGGTACGCGCCGAACACGCGGGAGATCGGGGAGGCGGTCGGGCTGCGGTCCTCGTCGTCGGTGTCGAAGCACCTGGCGGCCTTGGAGGAGAAGGGTTTCCTGCGCCGCAGCGCGACGATGTCCCGGCCGATCGACGTGCGGGCATTCCTGTACGGTTCGTCGTCGCGAGCGAATTCGGACGATTCGGTGCCGGTGCCCGTGGTGGGCGACATCGCGGCGGGCACGCCGATCTCGGCGATCGAGCAGCTGGACGACACGCTGACCCTGCCGAGGGAACTGACCGGACGCGGCACGGTGTTCGGCCTGCGGGTCCGCGGCGACTCGATGATCGACGCCGCGATCTGCGACGGGGACATCGTGGTCGTGCGGCAGCAGTCGGAGGCCCACTCGGGCCAAATCGTCGCGGCGATGATCGACGAGGAGGCGACGGTGAAGGTGTACCGGCGCCGCAACGGCCACGTGTACCTGGAGCCGCGAAACCCAGCGTACGAGGTAATCGACGGCGACCGGGCCGTGATCCTGGGCGCCGTGGTGTCGGTGCTGCGGAGCGTTTGATTCTTTTTCCGGCACGGGGCACGTCACCCCAGGTCGGTGACCTGGGGTGGAAGCTCCCCCGGCAGGACTCGAACTGGCAACCCTTCGGTTAACCGCTACATGTCGAGTAGCGGCGACCTGGCGTCTTGCTGCTTCGGCTGCTGCCGTCGGCCCGCATTTCAGGAGTGTGAACGCCAGGCCGCCGGGGTGCGCACCGAGGTCGCCGCGCGGGTCGCGCACCGGGACGGGATCGTGGTGCTGTCCGGGGTCGGCGCCACGGTGCTCCCGAGCCCTGCGCGAGCGACGCCGCCCGCCGGGGGTGGCGTGGTCCGCCCACTGCCCCCGACGGTCACCCGCAGTGTCGTGATGTTCCACCGCCAGGGGGAACTGTCCCAGCCGCCCGGGCGTTCCTGCAGCCCTGAGCTCACCTGATCCCGCGGAGCCGGCGGCCTGGCGGCGGTCAGGCCTGGGTCGCCTTCGGTTCGCGGGCCCGGTGGCCGTTCGGACCGCTGTGGGAGCGCGCGAACGGCAGCTTGTCACCCACCTTCTCGCCGACCTTGGCCCGCACGACGCCGGCGGCGCCCTGGACCGCGGGGTGGTCGGCGACCGCCCGGTAGGTCCGCACGATCTGCTCGTACCTCGCACGCCCCGCCCGCGCCCCGAGCACGTACCCGACGGCCGCGCCGAGCAGGAAAGTCTTCATGCCCGCCTCCTGGTGTCTCCGGCTCGATCACTCATTGTCCCCCAACGCGCGCGAAACTGCCGGGGGGTGCTTGCAGAGCGCGATCGCCCATGAGCTAGAGTTCTCTCCCGTCAGCCCGGAGCGATCCGGGCAGGCCAGAGCGTTCCCCTGTAGCTCAATTGGCAGAGCATTCGGCTGTTAACCGAAGGGTTGCTGGTTCGAGTCCAGCCGGGGGAGCAGCGCAAACAGGGCCCCGGAGATCATCCGGGGCCCTTTTGGCATCCAGGGGTGACATCAGTCGCCAGGCTGGTTCGTCGGCGCGGCCATCTGACGCTTCGCCTGGTCCAGCACGTGACTGACCGTTGATGTTGTCGAGGCGTGGCCCAGGTGCTCCATCACCTCGCGGATGGTCGCCCATCCTCCAGGAGTGTGGCGCAAGTCATGCACACGACTGCGATCGATGCGAGCTGCGGAATCGCGGGGTGGACGGTTCGGCGCGACGCCGGGGCTGACCACCGGTGAGCCCTACCGGACGATGGGACGTGCGGCTGTACGACGGGACGAGCCGGATCCACCAGGTGACCAATCGCCAAGCTGGCGACGGCTCAGTGCAACAGCCGGGTGAGGGAGGCGGCCGGGTCGGCGTCTCCCCGCGCGCCGCGCTTCCAGGTGGGTGGGCTTGGCGCGGCGGGTGGCTCTGGTGACGTGTGCTCCCAGTCCAGGATCACCGTCCGCCGCGCGATCCGCCAGCGGCCCTCGCGGCGGGAGAACACGTCGTGGTACCGCAGCCCCTGGAACAGCGGCTCGCCCTCGAGTGGGTCCTTGCGGTACAGGCAGTACGTCTCCGCCTCCGCTCGGTCGCCGTCCACCACGATCGTCGGCGTGCCGAGGAAGTGCCACGTGCCGGCCAGGCTCGCGCCGTACAACTCGAAAAACGCGAACAACTCGTCCACGGTCCCGCTGAACCGGCCGTGGTCGTCCGTCGCGTCGGGGTGGTAGCACGTCCGCGCCAGCGCGCGGTCCCCGCGGTCGATGGCGTGCGCGTACCGGCACAGCACGTCCGTGATTTCCGCTCTGGCAACGAGTTCGTCGATCACGCATTGACAATGACGCACGTGTCATGTTCAAGTCAAGGGCAGGTTCGACAGAGAGGTCGTTGCCATGACTGGGAAAAGGGTCGCTCTCGTGACGGGCGCCGCTTCGGGGATCGGCGCGGCCATCGCGCGGCAGTTCGTCGGCGAGGGCGTCCGGGTCGCGGCACTCGACCGCGCCGGCACCGCCCCGCCCGGCACTCTCCAGATCACCTGTGACGTCACCAGCGACGAGCAGGTCGCGGCCGCGGTGGAGCAGACCGTGCACGAGCACGGCCGGATCGACATCGTGGTCAACGCCGCCGGTGTGCTCGCGCGCGCGGGAATCCGGGACACCACCTGGGAAACGTGGCACAACGTCCTGGACGTCAACCTGTCCGGCACCTTCCGCGTCGTGCGCGCCGCCCTGCCCCACCTGACGACCGGGTCGGACAAGCGGATCGTCAACATCGGCTCCGGCGCCGCCGACCGCGGCTACGCCTACCCTGCCTACACCGCGTCCAAGGGCGGTGTTGTCGCGCTCACCAAGGAACTCGCCGCCGAGCTCGCGCCGCGCGGGGTCACGGTCAACGTCGTCAACCCCGGTTTCGTCCGCACGGCCATCAACGACGACGCCTGGTCCGACGACGAAGCGAGGGCGCGCTGGGAGACGACCATCCCGTTGGGACGGATGGGACGGCCGGAGGAGGTCGCCGCGGTGGTCTGCTTCCTGGCCTCGCCCCAGGCGAGTTACCTGACGGGACAGGTGATCCGCGTCGACGGCGGCCGCTCGGCGATCTCGGCGAGGCCCGCGTGAACCGGGTGGCGGGCAAGGTCTGCGTGGTCACCGGCGCGGCCCGCGGCCTCGGCGCCGCGATCGCGCGGCTGCTGACCGAGAACGGCGCGAGCGTCACCGGGTTCGACGTGACCGGTGAGCAGAGTGTGGACATCCGCGACGAAACCCAGGTGGCCCAGGCCATGCGAAGCGTCGTCGAGGAGCATGGGCGCATCGACGTCCTGATCAACAACGCCGGCATCGCCGGGCCGCGCAAGCCGTCACACGAGGTGACCGTCGAGGAGTTCGACAACGCCTTCGCAGTCAACGTCCGCGGCACCTGGCTGTGCACCAAACACGCGGTCCCACACATGCCGGACGGCGGCAGCATCGTCAACATGTCGTCGATGTACGGCCTGGTCGGCAACTCGATGCTGCCGGTCTACCACGCCACCAAGGGCGCGGTGCGGCTGATGACCAAGGCGGACGCCGCCACCTACGCCCCGCGTGGGATCCGCGTCAACTCCGTCCACCCGGGATCGATCGAAACCGGTTCGGCCGGTTCGATCCGCCAGGACGAGGCCGCGCGGGAGTACAACGCCCGCACGCTCGCGAGCATCCCGCTGGGCAGGCGTGGTGAGCCGCTGGACGTCGCGTACGGGGTGCTGTACCTGGCGTCGGACGAGTCGCGGTACACCACCGGCGCCGAACTGGTCATCGACGGTGGCTTCACGGCCGTGTGAAGCCACCGCCGACGCCTCAGGAACCCAGTCCGCCCAGGCAGAGGTACTTCAGCTCGGTGTAGTCCTCGATCCCGTACCGCGAGCCCTCCCGGCCGGACCCGGACGCCTTGATCCCGCCGAACGGGGCCGCCGCGGTCACGATCGCGCTGTCGTTCACGCCCACCATGCCGTATTCGAGGGCTTCGCCGACCCGCCAGGCCCGCCGGTAGTCCTCTGTGTACACATACGCCGCCAGACCGAACTCCGTGGCGTTGGCACGCGCGACCACCGAATCCTCGTCGGTGAACGAGTACACCGGCGCGACCGGCCCGAAGATCTCCTCGCACCCGAGCGCCAGGTCATCCCGGACGCCGGTCAGCACCGTCGGCTCGAAGAACCGGCCGCCGGGGGAGCGGCCGCCGGTCACCACGCGTGCTCCGGCGGCCACCGCTCCGGCGAGCAGACCCTCCACTTTGGTCACCGCCGCCGACGAGATCAGCGGCCCGACGTCGGTCGCCGGGTCCAGGCCGTGCCCGAGCCGCAGCGACGACGCGGCGTCGGCGAGGCGGCGCGCGAACTCGTCGTGCACCCGGTCCTGTACGTAGATCCGGTTGGCCGAGATGCACGTCTGCCCGGCGTTGCGGAACTTCGCCGCGACCGCGCCGCGCACCGCGAGGTCCAGGTCGGCGTCGTCGAACACCAGGAACGGCGCGTTGCCGCCCAGCTCCATCGACACCCGTTTCAGCGTGTCCGCGCTGCCCCGCGTCAGGTGCCTGCCGACCTCGGTCGACCCGGTGAACGACAGCTTGCGCACCACCGGGCTCTCCAGCAGCTCACGTCCGATCACCGAGGGCTCGCCGGTCACGATGTTCAGCACCCCCGCGGGCACGCCGGCCTCCTCGGCCAGCCCGCCCAGCGCCAGCGCGGACAGGGGAGTCAGCTCGGCGGGTTTCACGACCACCGTGCAGCCCGCCGCCAGCGCGGGAGCGATCTTGCGCAGGATCATCGAGCTGGGGAAGTTCCACGGCGTGATCGCGGCGACCACCCCGACCGGCTGCCGGATCACCACGAGCCGGCGGCCCGCCCGGTCGGCCGGGATCACGTCCCCGGTGATCCGCTTGGCCTCTTCGGCGTAGAACTCGAGGAAATCCGCCCCGGACAGGATCTCCGCACGGGCCTCGGCCAGCGGTTTGCCCTGCTCACGGGTGAGCAGCCGGGCCAGCTCGTCGGTCCGGGACCGCATGAGCCCGTGCAGGCGCATCATCACCGCAGCCCGGTCCGCGGCCGTCAGCGACCGCCACGACGGCAACGCGGCCGCGGCCGCCTCGATGGCCCGCCGGGTCTCCTTCGCACCCAGCGCGGGCACGGTGTCGACCAGTTCGCCGGTGGCCGGATCCAGGACTTCGAGCGTGTCGCCCGAGTCCGCGGAGATCCACTCCCCGTCGACGTAGCAGCGCATCAGAACTCCGTCACGACGGCGTCGGCCGCCCAGCACTCGGTCGGCGTCACGATCAGCGGGTTGATCTCGACCGTCTGGTAGCCGCCCAGGCTGCCAGCGTCGAACGCCTCGCACAGCCCGGCCAGCGCCGACACGGCGGGCTCGTGCCCGGTCACGCCCACCTCGGCGAGCAGGTGCTCGGCGTCGCCCCGCCGCAGTGGCAGCCGCCGGGTCAGCGCCCGGTTGGCCAGCTCGGTCGCCGTGCCGCCGAGCCCGACCACGACGTACCGGCCCAGCACCGGATCGGTGTTCAACCCGACCAGGACCTCCCGCCCGAACACCATCTCCTCGACCAGGAAGCCCTCGACGTCCTCCGGCGACAGCCCGGCGGCGACCACGTTGGACTCGATCTCCTTCGTACAGGCCGGCAGGTCGGCGGCCTGCGCGACGCCCAGGGCGACGCCGCCGATCCGCGACTTGTGGCTGACCGGCGCAATCACCTTCACCGCGAACGGCGGCCGCAGGTCCGCGGCCAGCGCCGCGATGTCCTCGCCCCGGCCGGCCCGGACCCCGCGCACCACGGGCAGTCCGGCCGCGGCGATCAGGTCACGCGAGTCGGCCTCGCTCAGCACCCGTGCCTCCGCCGCGACCGTGCGCGTAGCTGCCGCGGGCTGGGCGGGGAACAGCTTGCCCAGCGCGGAGAACGTGAGCCGGAGGTTGTGCAGCACCGCGACGTGCGGATGTGCCTGCCGGTACGCGCGCACGAACTCCGTGTCGGGCACCGGCGCCATCGAGTTGATGATCAGCGGCATCTCGTTCTCCGCGGACAGCCGGGAGAGATCACCCCAGTTCCACGTGTGCACCGATTCGTGCTCGGTCTCCGACGGGAACTGGACGCTCCACGGCAGCAGGACCAGGCCGGTGTTCGGGTCCTTGAACACGGTCCCGTTGATGCTGTCGTCGCCCTCGCGGCGCTTCACCCCGATCACGTCGAGCGGGTTGTCGATGAACGACCCCGGCCCGGCCAGCTCCCGGATCTTCGCCACCGTCGAATCGGTGAACACCGTCAGGTTGACCCCGTGCCGGTCGGCCAGGTCGCTGCACAACGCCGCGGCGCCACCGGAGCCGCCGAGCACCGACACCGCCCGCGGCCGGCCCGCCTTCACTCCGAGCAGGCACAACGTGGCCAGCCGCACCAGTTCGTCGGCGCCGTCCGCCCGCAGGACCCCGTGCTCACGCAGCAGCTCGGAGAACACCGAGTCGGTGCCCGAGATGCTCGCGGTGTGCGACATGACCGCACGCGCTCCGCGTTCGGACACCCCGGACTTCAGGACGATGATCTGCTTGCCTGCCTGCCGCGCGTACTCGAAGGCGTCGAGGAACACGGGCAGCTGCTGCTCCGAAACGCCCTCCAGGTACACGCAGACCACGCGCGTGGTGTCCCGGCGCAGCGCCAGGTTCAGCGCCTGCGGCACGCCCAGCACGGCGCCGTTGCCGGTCGACGCGCAAAAGTCGACGCCGAGGTTCTCCTCGGTCGCCGCGGCGAGGAACGCCGACAGCAGCGCGCCGCTCTGCGACACGATCGACACCGGCCCGGGTTTGGCGTCCAGCCAGGCCGGTTCCGCGACCGCGCACACCTTCTCGGCGAAGTCCGCGAAACCGACGCAGTTCGGCCCCCACAGCCGGGTTCCGGTGCCGGCGACGATGTCCACCAGCTCGGCCTGCAACGCCCGGCCGGTGTCGTCGCGCTCCCCGAAACCGTCGGTCACCAGCACGATGTCCCGGGTTCCCGCGGCGGTCAGCTGACGGACGGCTTCCACCGAGGCTTCCCGGCGGATCGCGATGACGGCGGCGCGGGGCGTTTCCGGAAGCGCGGACACGTCCGGAACGGTCGGCAGCCCGGCGATGGTTTGGTGGTTGGGCGTCACCGGCACGACCTCGAGCGCGGGGTCGAGCGTGCGCAGGTTGTGGATGGCGCAGGTGGTCCAGAAGTTGCGGGGCGAGGCGCCGACGACGGCTACCAGGGACATGGGTCTCCTTGTCGTGGAAGTGGGTCAGCGGGTGAGCGAGCCGCCCTCGGCGTACCAGGCACGGGCGGCGGAGATGCCCATCTCGGACAGCTGCCCGGACATCCAGCGGTTGCCCGCGGAGGTGTGGATGAGCGCGTCCCAGCCCGCGCAGTTGTCCAGCGTTTCGCGGAAGCCCTGGCGGACCAGGACGTCGTTCGCCGCGCGCTTCTTGATCTCCAGCATGTCCAACGGGGTCTTGGCGATCTCGGTCGCGACCTCGCGTGCCTTGTCCAGCACCGCGGTCTCGGGCACCGAGTAGTTGGCCCAGCCGCGGCGGGCCGCCTCCGGGCCCATCATGTGGCTGCCCGCGGTGTAGGACAGTTCCTTCGCCTTCTTCGGGCCGATCGCGTACATCGCCATCGGCCCGAGCATCCCGCCGCCGATCGGCAGGACCGGCCACGCGATCTTGGTGTCGTCGCCGACGACGGCGAGGTCGGCGCACGCCGGGATCAGTGTCGCGCCGCCCATGCAGTAGCCGTGCACGGCCGCCACCACCGGCTTGGGCACGTCGAACACCGCCGAGAACGCCCGGATGTGCCCGCGCAGGCGCAGCCAGTCTTCGTGCGCGGTGCGGTGGGCATACCCGTTGCCGGACGGCGGTTTGCTCACGTCCCAGCCGACGCTGAACGCGCGGCCCTCACCACGCACGATGATCACCGACACGCTGTCGTCGGCGGCCAGCTCGGCCAGCGCCTCCTCGTAGGTGGTGAACAGCTCGTCGTTGAACGCGTTGAGCTTGTCCGGGCGGTTCAGAACCACCTCGGCGATCTTCCCGTTCCGCTCGGTGCGGACGACGCTCATGGGGTTTCCTTTCAGTGGGAGAGCCGGTGGGCGAGCACGCCGGACGCGGTGACCACCGGCAACCCGGGCAGCGGCTCGTCGGAGGTGAGGGCGGCGCCGGCGACGGCGAACCCGGCACCGGCGAGCCGGACCAGGTCGAAGGCCGCTTCCCGGCCCGTGGCCCGGCCGAGCACACCGTCGGGGTGCGCGCGGTAGGTGATCACGTGCCCGGGCCGGGTGAAGACGTTCGGCGCGGTGCCGGGCGTGCCCAGCAGCGAGATGGTGCGGGCGCGGTCGGCGGCGGAAATGCCGGTGCCGACGCCCTCGGCGTCCACGGACACGCCGTAGGCCGGCGCGCCGCGGTCGGCGGGGGACTGGGCGGCGAGCCGCAGCCGGTCGGCCTCCGGTTCCGGCAGCGTGACGACCAGGAAGCCCGACGTGCACCGGACCACGCCCGCCACCAGCGCGGTGGTCGCGGACCGCGCGGCGAACACGAGCTCGCGTTCCGGGTGCGGCCCCAGGTCGTCGAGCAGCACGACCGGCCGCCCCGCGCGCAGCGCGCCGAGCGCGGTGTCTGTTGTGGACTCCTGCAGGACGGTCACGAGAAGATCTCCCGCGGGTTGTCGATCAGCATCACGTCGATGTCGCGTTGCGACACCCCGGCCGCCAGCAGCGCGGGCACCACGTCCTCGGTGATGTGCGTGAACCGCCAGTCCGGCAGGTGCTTGGTGCGGAAGTCGTCCGGGAAGTTGTGGCTGTGGCAGGACGCGTCGTGCGAGAGCACCATGCGGGAGGCGTACCCGCGCTCGGCCAGGGCGGCGACGGTCGCGACGCGCTTGTCGAAGGCCAGCTTGGTGTCCAGGCCGAACCGGTCCATCCCGAGGTAGGAACCGTTGTCCAGCAACCGTTGCAGGTAGTCCAGGTCGTCGGAGTCGCCGCTGTGCCCGACGATCACCGCGCCCAGGTCGACACCCTCCTCGGCGAAGATCTTCTGCTGGTCGAGGCCGCGCTGCGTGGACACGTCGGTGTGCGTGGAGATCGGCACCCCGGTCTCCAGGTGCGCACGGGCGACCGAGCGCAGCACCCGCTCCACGTCGGGCGTCACGCCGGGAACGTCGGTGGCGCACTTCAGGATCCCGGCGCGGATGCCGGTGCCCGCGATGCCCTCGGTGATGTCGCGGACGAACATGCCGGTCATCGGCTCGTCACCGCCGATCAGCCGTCCCGGGCCGCGGAACTTGAGGTAGTTGGGCAGTTCGGCGAACGTGTAGAACCCGGTGGCGGCGATGATCCGCACCGGTGACCGTTCGGCCACCGCGCGCACGCGCCGGATGTCCCGGCCCAGGCCCAGCACGGTGAGGTCGACGATGGTGTCGATCCCGGCTTCCTTCAACGCGACGAGCTTGGCGACCGCGTCGGCGATGCGCTGTTCGTCGTCCCAGGTCTCGGGGTAGTTGACCGCGTACTCGTGGTTGATGACGAACACGTGCTCGTGCATGAGCACGCGTCCGAGGTCGCCGGTGTCGAGCGCGCCGGTCACGGTCTGGACGGTGGCCATCGAAGTGGTTCTCCCTCGGGCGACGGCGGTGTCTGCCCGTTGACAATGACGCGCGTGTCATGTTTAGTCAAGTGAGTCTTCACCCGGCGCTGCAAGGGTTTTCGTTCAGCGCAGTGTCTCGTTCACCGGGTCGTATTGGAGTGCCATGAGCAACGTCGCCACACCGCACTACGGGATCTTCAGCCTGTCCAACGTTCCGCCGTGGAACACCCACAACGAGGTCGTGAACAAGGCGATCGAGCAGATCGTCCACGCGGACAAGCTGGGCTTCGAAGAGGCCTGGGTCGCCGAGCACAACGGACGCCGCTACGGCATCGTCGCCTCCGCGCAGCTGCTGCTCGCCGCCGCCGCGGCCGCGACCAGCCGGATCCGGCTCGGCTCCGGGGTTTCCCGGCTGCCGATGCACCACCCGCTGCGCCTGGCCGAGGACTACGCCTACGTCGACCAGCTCTCCGGCGGACGGCTCAACTTCGGCATCGGCAAGGCCTACGACCGGCTCGAGTTCCAGGCCTACGGCATCCCGGAGGCCGAGCGGGACGAGCGCTACGAAGAGGTCTTCGAGATCGTCATGCAGGCGTGGCGGACCGGCAAGGTCAAGTTCGCGGGCAAGCACTACCGGGTCCCCGCCGAGGGGGAGGTGGCCGACGAGATCGAGCTGTTCCCCGAGGTCGCGCAGAAGCCGACGCCGCCGGTGTTCGTGATGGTCTCGTCCAGCGAGGAGTCGCTGCGCTCGGCCGCCCGCCGCGGGTTCTCGTTCGTGCTCGGGCAGCGCCCGACCCGCGACGACGTGCGCAGGCTGGTCGGGGTCTACCGCGAGGAGGCCCGCGCGGCCGGGCACTCGTTCGACGCGATCGACGAGAACATCGCCCGCGCGTCCCAGCTCAAGGCCATCCACGTGGCCGACAGCCACGAGCAGGCGCGTCGCGAGTACGAGCACGGCTACATGTGGTACGTCAACATCCTGAGCAACCGCGCCAAGGTCGGCCTCGGCATCGACGAGCTCACCTACGACGAGTACATCGACCGCAAGACCCTGATCCTGGGCAGCCCGGAACAGGTCGCGGAGGAGCTGGCCTCCTTCCACAGCCACACCGGCCTCGGTGGCCTGGTGGCCTGGTTCGACGCCGGCAGCCAGCCGCAGGAGCAGGTTCTCCGTTCCATGACGATGTTCGCGGAGAAGGTGCGCCCGCAGCTGTGAATCGCGACAATGGCGCGAACTGACGGCGGACCACTTGGGGTGAAGATGACGAGCGGCGGCACGACGGGCAACAAGCGGACCGGGTCGAAGGCGACGCGCGAGCGCGCGGACGCGCAGCCACGCACGGCGCGCGGCCAGAAGACCCGGGAACGGCTGCTCGCCGCGGCGCGCACGGTGTTCGAGAACAAGGGTTTCCTGGACACGCGCGTCTCCGACATCTGCGACGAGGCCGGGCTGGCGCACGGCACCTTCTACATCTACTTCCCGGACAAGGAAGAGATCTTCTACACGCTGGTCGACTCGGTCGTCGCCGACCGCTACCTGCTGACCGCCGTGCCGGAGGACTTCGAAGGGACCGTCGTCGACCGGTTCGCCTACACCCTGCGGCAGTACTTCGAGGAGATCCAGCGGTCCAAGCGCCTGAGCCGCATCGTCGAGCAGGTCGTGACCTTCGACGAGCACATGCGCGAGAACCGCATGGAGATCCGCCGCAAGTTCCGCGAGCGCATCCAGCACGGCATCGAGCGCCTGCAGCAGCAGGGCGCCGCCGATCCGGACATCTCAGCCGAACTGACCGCCGAGGCCATCGTCGCGATGATCAACAACTTCGCGTACATCAACCTCATCCTCGGCGAACGCGACGACCTGGACATCGAGCAGGTCGTCGCCACCCTGACCAGCATCTGGGCGCGCTCGCTGGCGCTGGACCTGGAGAAGGCCAACGCCAACGACCTCAAGCGCGCGCCCAAGAAGAGGAAGACCTGAAGCGCATGGATTTCACCGTCCCGGACGAAGCCAGGGAGACCGCGAAGGGGGTGCTCGGCTTCATCGAGCGGTACGTCGAGCCCCTCGAGCGGAAGCACGCGGACCTGCTGGCGGAGGAACGGCACCGCTACGACGACAACGGCCTGCTCAAGCCCGAGATCAGGGCGCTGAAGAAGCAGGTGCGGATGGCCTCCGCCGAGGCCGGGTTCTACACGATGTTCGGCGACGAGGCGCTCGGCGGGGGCGGGCTCGGCGAGGTCGCGCTCGTCCACATCCAGGAGGAGCTGAACCGCGTCTGCGGACCGCACCGGCCGCTCGTCCACGAGAACGTGATCCCGTCGGTGTTCACCAACGGCTTGAGCCCGATCCTCTCCGAACTCAAGCCCGACGTCCGCGAGCGGTACGTCGCCGGGATCGCGTCGGGGGAGAAGACCCTCTGCTTCGGACTGTCCGAACCCGGCGCGGGCTCCGACGTCCAGCGGATCCGCACCCGCGCGGTGCGCGACGGCGACGAGTGGGTGATCAACGGTTCCAAGCAGTGGATCACCAACGCGCCCTACGCCGACTACTGCATCCTGTTCGCGGTCACCGATCCCGAGGCCAACCGCGAACGGCGTGGCGGCATCACCGCGTTCTTCGTCGACACCGCCAGCGAGGGTTTCGAGTGCAGCAGCACCATCCCCATCCTCGGGCACGTCGGCTCGCACATCGGCATCGTGACCGTGGACAACCTGCGGGTGCCCGACGACCACGTGATCGGCACCCTCCACAAGGGACTTTCCCTGGCGCTGCTCGGGATCAGCAAGGGGCGGCTGTCGATGTCCGCGATGTGCGTCGGGCTGGCCCGCTGGTCGCTGGAGCGGGCACTGGACTACGCCCGGCAGCGTGAGACGTTCGACAGCGTGATCGGCGACCACCAGGCCATCCAGATCAAGCTCGCCGAAATGGCGATGGACATCTACGCGGCCAAGTCGGTGGTCGGGCGGACCGCCGCGCTGGTGGAGAGCAAGCAGCGGGCGATCAAGGAGACCTCCATCGCCAAGGCCCTGTGCACCGAGATGCTCGGCCGGGTGTCCGACGCCGCGATGCAGGTGCACGGCGCGATGGGCCTGACCAACGAGATGCGGCTGGAGGAGGTCTGGCGGCACGCGCGCACGCTGCGGATCCCGGACGGCACGTCGGAGATCCAGCGCCGCACGATCGCCGGGCGCCTGCTCGCCGGCGACACGGAGCTGTGATGCTCCCCAAGTACGCCGAGCTGCCGCGCCTGGACGACTACGGCAACCACTCCTGGGGCGTGTTCGGCCAGGACGACGAACTCGGCACCCTCAACCTGATCGACGCCGACGCGGTGCGCGCGGCCACCGCCCTGGTGCGCACCGGTGAGCGGGTCGGCCTCAGCCTCCCGCTGGACCAGCCCGATCCGCCGCTGTTCCGCCGGGAGCCGTTCCGGCACACCGTCAAGCGGATCGGCAGCATGTGGGACGACCGGCTGGACTCGTTCTTCCCGCAGGGTTCCACGCAGTGGGACGGGTTCCGCCACCACCGGGTCCGCCAGCACGGTTTCTACGGCGGCGTCCAGGACGATCCCGCGCCGGGCAACCCCCGGTTGAGCATCCACCACTGGGCGAGCTCCGGGATCATCGGGCGCGGTGTGCTGCTCGACGTCGCCCGGCACTTCGGCGACCTGGACGCGCTGGCCGAGCGGTCGATCACCGCCGACGACCTGCGTGCGGTCGCGGAGGCGCAGGGCGCGGAGATCCGGCCCGGCGACATCCTGTGCGTGCGCACCGGCTGGCTGTCCGCCTACCGGGGACTGGACGCCGAGGGCCGCGCGGCGATCTCCGCGCAGAAGTCGTCGTTCAGCTCCGTCGGGCTGGCCGCCGACGAGAGCACGGCGGAACTGCTGTGGGACTGGCACGTCGCCGCGATCAGCGCCGACAACCCGGCCGTCGAGGTGACCCCCGGCGACGCGGCGGTCGGCAGCCTGCACCGGCGGCTGCTGGGGATGCTCGGCATCCCGCTCGGCGAGCTGTTCGACTTCGACACCCTGGCCGCCCGGCTCCACGAGAGTTCCCGGCCGGACTTCCTGTTCGTCTCCGTGCCGCTGGCCCTGGTCGGCGGTCTCGGATCGCCCGGCAACGCGGTCGCCGTGCTCTGACCCGGAAGGAGGACACCATGACCGTGCCCGGTCGCCTGATGCGGGACGTGCTCGGCTCCTTCTGCTCCGGGGTCGTGGTGGTCACCGCCGCCGGTCCCGAGCCGGTCGGCTTCACCTGCCAGTCGTTCGCCTCCCTGTCCCTCGACCCGCCACTGGTCACGTTCGCGCCCGGTCGCGGGTCGCGCACCTGGCCGAGGATCCGCGAAATCGGCTCGTTCTGCGTCAACATCCTCGCCGCCGACCAGCGGCATCTGTCGGACGCGTTCGCGCGGTCCGGCACCGACAAGTTCGCCGGCGTGCGCTGGTCGCCGAGCGAGCTGGGCTCGCCCGTCCTCGACGGCGTGCTGGCCTGGATCGACTGCGAGATCTGGGCCGAGTACGACGGCGGCGACCACACCATCGTCGTCGGCGAGGTCCGCGCGCTGGCCGCCGCACCCGGTGAGCCGTTGCTCTTCCACCGCGGGGCCTACCTCGCCTCCTGAAATCCCCCATGTCCCTCTCAACGAAGAGAGCGCGATCATGTCCACTCTGCAGCCCCGACGCGCCGCCGCGGCGAGCGTCATCGGCACCACCATCGAGTACTACGACTTCTTCATCTACGCCACCGCCGCCGCGCTGGTGTTCAACAAGGTGTTCTTCCCGACGCTGACCGGCCTGGCCGGCACACTGGTGTCGCTGTCGACCTTCGCGGTGGCCTTCCTGGTCCGCCCGCTCGGCGGCGTGATCATCGGGCACCTCGGCGACAAGGTCGGGCGACGGCCGATGCTGGTGCTCACGCTGACCATGATGGGCGGCGCGACCCTCCTCATCGGACTGTTGCCCGGATACTCGACCATCGGCGTCGCCGCGCCGGTCCTGCTGATCCTCCTACGGGTGCTGCAGGGGTTCGCGATGGGCGGCGAACTCGGCGGTGCGGTGCTGCTGACGATGGAGCACAGCCAGCCGGGCAAACGCGGGTTCTACGGCAGTTTCGTGCAGATCGGCGGCCCGCTCGCGCTCGTGCTGGCGACACTGGTCTACCTGCCGCTGGGCGCCATGCCGCAGCAGGACTTCCTGAACTGGGGCTGGCGGATCCCGTTCCTGCTCAGCGTGGTCCTCATCGCCGTCGGCTACTTCCTGCGGCGGCGGATCGACGAGAGCCCCACGTTCACCGAGATCAAGCGTGCCGGCCGGGTGGACCGGGCGCCCGCGCTGACCATCGTCCGGCAGTATCCACTCCGGACACTGCTGATCGCGGGCACCACCCTGATCGGCGGCATCGCGTTCTACATGATGGCCGTGTTCGGCCTGTCCTACGCCACCAAGGACCTCGGCCTGCCGCGCGGCACGATCCTGCTCGTCGTGATGGCGTCGATGGTGCTGGACTGCCTGTTCGTGTTCGCCGCGGGCACGCTGTCGGATCGGCTGGGCCGCCCGAAGGTGATGCTCGCGGGGATGATCGGTCTCGCGGCGCTGTCGTTCCCCTGGATCTGGATGCTGGACACCGGGAACCCGTGGGTGATCTTCGCCGGGTACGTGCTGCTGTGCGTGCCGCACGGCGCGGTGCAGGGCGTGGCGGGCGTGTTCTACGCGGAGGCGTTCCCGCCCGCGGTGCGGTATTCCGGACTGTCCATCGGCTACACGATCGGCATGATCGCGGGAAGCGCGATCGCCCCGGTGGTGGCCGAAAGCCTGGTGAGCGCGTTCGGGTCCGCCGCGCTGGGCTGGTACATGCTCGCGATGGCCGCGATCTCGCTGGTGTCCACCGTGGTGATCGTGCGCTCCCACACGGTGACCGGCCGCGAACAGGCGCCCGTGACGAGCCCGCTGACCCCCTGACGAGGAGAGCCTGATGACTGCACTGCAGCCCAAGCGCGCGGCCGCGGCCAGCGTGATCGGCACGACGATCGAGTACTACGACTTCTTCATCTACGCCACCGCCGCCGCGCTGGTGTTCAACAAGGTGTTCTTCCCCAACCTGTCCGGCCTGGCCGGCACGCTCGTGTCGCTGTCGACCTTCGCCGTGGCGTTCCTGATCCGGCCCGTCGGCGGGGTGATCATCGGCCACCTCGGCGACAAGGTCGGTCGCCGCCCGATGCTGGTGCTGACGCTGATCCTGATGGGCGGTGCGACCCTCCTCATCGGACTGTTGCCCGGCTATTCGACGCTCGGGGTGCTGGCCCCGGTCCTGCTGATCGTGTTGCGGATCGTGCAGGGCTTCGCGATGGGCGGCGAGCTGGGTGGCGCGGTGCTGCTGACGATGGAGCACAGCCGGCCCGAGAAGCGCGGCTTCTACGGCAGCTTCGTGCAGATCGGCGGCCCGCTCGGCCTGGTCGTCGCCACGCTGGTGTTCCTGCCGCTCAACGCGCTGCCGCAGGAGGTCTTCCTGTCCTGGGGCTGGCGGATCCCGTTCCTGCTCAGCGTGATCCTCGTGGTCGTGGGGTACGTGCTGCGCCGCACGATCGACGAGAGCCCGACGTTCGCCGAGATCAAGCGCTCCGGCCGCGTCGAGCGGGCGCCGGCGCTGACCATCCTGCGGCGGTACCCGGCGCGGGCGCTGCTCGTGGCGGGCACGACTCTCAGCGGCGGCGTCGCGTTCTACATGATGTCGGTGTTCGGGTTGTCCTACGCCACCAAGGAACTCGGCCTGAGCCGGGGCACGATCCTGCTCATCGTGATGGTGTCGATGGTGCTGGACTGCCTGTTCGTGCTGGCGTCCGGCGTGATCTCGGACCGGGTCGGGCGGCCGAAGGTGATGATGTTCGGCATGATCGGCAAGGCGGTGCTCGCCTTCCCGTGGATCTGGCTGCTGGACAGCGGCGACCCGTGGATCGTCTTCGCCGGGTACGTGCTGTTCTGCGTGCCGCACGCCGCCGGGCAGGGCGTCGCCGGGGTGTTCTACGCCGAGGTGTTCCCGGCGAAGGTGCGCTATTCGGGGCTGTCCATCGGGTACACGATCGGGATGATCGCGGGCAGCGCCATCGCCCCGATGGTCGCCGCGAGCCTGGTCGCGGCGTGGGGCACGGCCTCGCTGGGCTGGTACATGCTGTCGATGAGCGTCATCTCCACGGTCTGCACCACGGTCATCCTGCGCTCGCGCAAGATCCGCGGGACAGCGGAGGAGGAGGCGCCGGTGGTCCGGACCGAGGTCGTCGGCTGACGCCCGGGCGAGGGATGCCTCACGCCCCCGCGCGAGTGTGACCGCGCGGGGGCAAGGTATCCCTCCGGGTACGAGATCACGACGGCCCCTGTCCCTGGCGGTCATCGGCGTCGGGCCGCGGGGTTGTCGGTGCTGGAGCGACTCGCGGCGGCTCTGCGCCCGCGACGACGGGCAGCTCCGGTACCGGCCGGGCGGCGACGAGCTGCTGATCGTCGCCGGTTCCCGCAGCGGCCTGCCCTTCCTGGCGCGTGCCCAGGTGCACCGCCGCGAGCGCGGCAGCACCAAACTGGACTTCGCGGCCGAGGTCGAACCGCTGATCTGGGCGGAGGCGGAGCACGCCCACTACCGCCGGATCGTCGGCCTGCGCGACGGCGAGGACGCCGCCGCGCGCTTGACCGCCGCGTTCCCGGACGTGGTGGACGAGCGGATCGCGGACCACTTCCGCGGGGTTGATGAGCACCGCCCACGTGTGCGGGTGTCACATCCACCTCGGCGTCCCGGACTCGGACACCGGCGTGGAGGTGATCAACCACGTGCGGCCGTGGCTGCCGGCGGTCAGTGCCAACTCGCTGTTCGCCGAGGGGGCCGACACCGGGTACGCGAGCTGGCGGTACCTGGCGATCTCCCGCCGGCCCAGCGGTGACCCGCCGCCGTATGCCGAATCGGCCGGGCAGTACGAGCAGCTGGTCGAGGAGATGGCGCGGTCGGGGGCGATCATGGACCCCGGGAACCTCCGCTGGGACATGCGCCTGTCGCCGCGCCACCCGACGGTCGTGATCCGCGTGTGCGACGTGGCGGCGACGGAACGGGAGGCGGCGCCGCTCGCGGTGCTCGCGCAGGGCCTCGCCGCCGCGGCGTTCGCCCGGATCGGGGACGGGGTGGACGCGCCGCGGGTGCCGCAGGAGGTGCTGCGGGCCGACCTGTGGCGCGCGGCGCGGGACGGCCTGGACGGGACCAGCGTCGACCCGGTGGACCGTTGGTGCTCGCGCGGCTGCTGGACGAGGTGCGGCCGCACCTGGACGGCGGGGCGAATGAGTTCGCCGAGCAAGCCTTGCCGTCGCTGGTGGCGGCCGGTGGCGGGCGTCCCGGCAGCGGGCGGCCTTCGAGCGGCGTGGCGTCGGCGCGGTGGTCGAGCTGCTCACCGGTTCCGGGATTTACCCGGAGGTGGCGCGGGGCGGCCGTCGTTAGCCTCGGTGATCGTGTTGTTGCGTACCTTTCAGCCGCTGTCCCGGGTGACCGGCGACCTCGTCGGCGACTGGGACCGTGTGCCGGCCGGGCTGGTGGCGCCGTACCGGGCGATGGTGGCGGCGATGGAGCGAGCCGGGGTCGGCACGGGTGGGCGGCCGCCGGTGTGGGCGTGGCACGGGGAGCTGCGGCTGATCGACGCCATGCTGCTGTTCGACGCCGAGCACGAGCTGAGCCGCGGGTTCGCGACGGTCGAGTTCGACGCGCCGGCCGGGCTGGTCGTGGAGTCGGACTACGGGCGGTGGAACGACTTCCTCGCCGCGTCTCTGGAGGGGCGGGAGTGCGCCTGGGAGCTGGGGCCGGCGGCGCGCGAGCCGGTTCAGGTGTGCCTGCCGTACGTGCGGGCTTCGTGGGTGCGGGACGTGCGGCCGCTGCCGACCGGCGGGTGGGACCGGCTCGATCCGGCCGCGGCGGTGTGACGTCTTGTCCTGTTCTGTCATTGACCCGGCACGGTCCGGGCGATGACGATCGCGGTGTGGCAGAGGTGACCGACCTGCCCCGCGGTGACCTGGTGCTGCTGGGGCTGCTGGCGGAAGGGCTGTCGCCGGAGGAGGTGGCCGGGCGGGTTGGCCTGTCCGGCCGGACCGTGCGGCGCCGCATCAGGGCCGTCTGCGACCGCCTCGGCGTGGCGACGCCTATCGAGGCGGTGGTGTGGGCGGTGCGGCGGGAGATGATTTGACCGCGCCGGCCCGCGCACCGCGCGGCCCGGCTCCGGCGGGCCTGCCAAACCCCGCCGGAGCCGGAACCCCA